>NZ_JBYSYC010000001.1:0-383348 GCF_058782875.1 Cupriavidus sp. FW305-F7
GTGGCCGGCGGAGCTGTCATCAAGGCATGCACGCGCCTTGCGGAGAAGATGAAGCGAATCGCAGGATACCAACTGGAAGTCAGCCCGGAAGATATCTCGCTCTCTCAAGGCAAGGCCTCTGTCAATGGCGTGCCCGGCATGTCGGTCACGATAGAGACGATCGCCCAGACAGCGTACATGATCGGAATGGGTGACATGCCCGAGGGAGAAACGATTGGCCTGGACGCGCTGGAATTCTACGATCCGCCCTCGTCCACGTACGCTATGGCCTGCCATGTTGCTCAGGTGGCGGTGGATCCGGGAACGGGGCTTGTTACCGTGGAGCGCTACTACGTCGTCCACGACTGCGGGCGAGTCCTGAATCCGCAGATCGTCGATGGACAAGTGGTCGGAGCAATTGTCCAGGGTATTGGCGCCGTACTGATGGAGGGCGCCCGCTACAGTGAGGATGGGCAGCCTGTAGCGACGACTCTGCTTGATTACACAATACCCACAATGCTTGACGTGCCAGAGATCGTGGTCGATCACATCGAGACACCATCGACGTTCACGCTTGGCGGCATGAAAGGCGCGGGGGAGAGCGGCGCCGTTGGCGTGGTTCCGGCGCTCATCCTTGCGGTCACTGATGCCTTGTCGGCCTACAAGGCTCAGATCACGACTATGCCGCTGACGCCGAGCAACGTCCTGAAGCTGATGGGCGTGGTGGGGACGCCTTCCTGAGACTGGTGCGGATGCGGCAGGGTTGGCAATGGATACTTCTGGACGTGTCGAAGGCGTCTGAGAATCTGCGAACCCTGTGCCGCCGTACCAGGATCTTGTCAATGCACTGGCTCTGCTAGACGGGGCCATCGGTTCTCGTGGGCCAGAGCGTCGGCCCCGCTGTCGCGCGCCAGCTCACCTGGCGCCATCCGGAGTTCATTCTCGCTGTCGCGGCCCTGGCGCAAGCGTTGGTAGCATTGCCCCGCCTTCCCCCGCTCGACAACTTCTCCGGGACCGCGCGTGAAGGCTCTCGGCAGCGCTCTATCAATTCCGGCAGGTTGGTTTCCTGAAGCTGCTATTGCGCTATTTCACCTTTCTCGTTCTGTGCGGCCCACGTACTGGCAACGCGGCGGTCTACCCGCGAGCTTCGCACGCATGCACGGAATTCTCTCGCGATCGCCACGAAGATGCATGGTGCATGAAGTCTCCTCTGCGCGTTGCCCTCAGCACCGTCCGGGTGAAGTTCGGCATCGTCTACCTTTTTGGTTACGCATAAAGAGTGCGTATATGCCCAGTGTGTGTGCGGCCGTTTTTTCCTTGGAAACATAGCTACATATCGTATTGACATACATACGCACCGTAGTTAAAGTCTTTTCGTCGCATATCGAGCGAGAGGCTTTGGTGTGGAGATGCCAGACTCGAAGCGCACGCATGAACGGATGCGTTGGGATCCAAGTTGCGCGCATGCACTGTTCCACTGCCATTGCGCTGGCGAGTGGTCCCATCGATAGACAGGTGACGACCTGGGAGGCCTTCGTCTGTCCCGCAAGCGTTTCCAGCGTCGGCAGACACGGGGTGGTCAATCGCCAAATCCGAGGGGGATTAGGAAGGGAAGACTACTGAAGCTACAGCGCGATCCAGCGAGCCATCAACAAAGAAAACTAGCCACAGGAGAGAGGGAACAGTATGCGTAAGACAGTCACGGCACTGATTGCCATCGGTGCCGCAGGGATTCCTTTTGCCGCGCAGGCCGATGTAACGCTGTACGGCCTGATCGACACGACCATTCGATTTTCCACCAATGAGAATGCAGCGGGAGACAGCAAGTGGCAGATGTCGGACGGTCTGATTACAGGCAGCCGCTGGGGTATCCGGGGCACGGAGGATCTTGGCGGTAACCTAAAGACCTGGTATATCCTCGAATCAGGTTATGCGCCAGATACAGGTGTTAGTTTGCAGGGCGGGCGGCTGTTTGGCCGCACCGCTGTGGTGGGGCTTGACGGCGATTTTGGCAGGATCGTGTTCGGGCGGCAATACACGCTCGCCAGTGACATCATTGGTTCCTACGATGCCTTGTCAGTGGCCAATCACGGTATTATCGGGTTCCAGGGGGGCAACTATACGGGACTGCGCTACGACAACACCGTCAAGTACATCAAGTCTTTTGGGCCACTGCAAGTGGCGGGTGCATACACGTTTGGAGAAGTTGCAGGTAACTTCTCAGGCAACAGTGCCGCTGCCGGCTCTTTGGTCTACAGCTCTGGGCCGCTGGAGATCGGTGGGGTTTATCAGGTCACTCACGACGTCTCTACTGCCTACTTCGGCGCGGTGCCGCCATCTCAGGCCAGCAAGCAAACGTTCTTCAGCATTGGCGGAACCTATAAAGCATCCCGCACGCAGTACTTTCTCGGCTACTCGAACAATCGCCTTGATGTAGCAGACTACCGCAATGACCTGATTTATGCGGGCATCCGATTCAATCTAACGGGAGCGCTGGCTCTCGTGGGCGAGTTCAACTACGATTGGCTTCAGCATGCTGGCCAGGGTGGCAAGCGGCTATCAACGGCAGCGATGCTGGACTATAACGTCAGCAAGCGTACCGACGTCTATCTGGAAGCTGACTACACGCATCTACGCGGTGCCTGGGTGGCCTTGAATGGCTCGCCTGGTTTCATCAGCAGCGCAAACACTTTTGGCAACAGCACGCGCCTTGGCGTGATGGCGGGCCTGCGTCACAAATTCTAATGGAATTAACCGTGCTCATTGGCCTATGAATCCGTCAACTTCTGCGCTGAACTGCTCGGCCTTCGCGGCAATGAATCTCGATAACCTGAGAGAACTCTCATGACACGCTATCCTCCCATCGCGCCTGAAGACATGTACTACGAGCAAAAGCGCGTATTTCAGGCAGTTTCCAGCCGCCGCAAGCCCTCGGCCTCGTCAGAAGGCGGCGTCGAGGGGCCTTTCGTGCCGCTGGTGCACGTACCCGGCATCCTCGATCGGCTGCAATCGCTTGGCGAGTACTGCCGTTTCCATACTGCCATTCCGCCAAAGCTGCGAGAACTGGCAATCATGATCACGGCCCGTCACGTAGCAGCGCAGCTTGAGTTCCATGTGCATGCCATGGAAGCCCGTGAATTTGGCCTCGCCGAAGAGGCAATCGAAGCGATTGCGGCGAGGCGCCGTCCCGCGGCGTTGGATGACGACGAGGCGATCGTCTATGACTTCTGCACTGCCTTGTTCGCAGAGGGTCGCGTGTCCGATGCCCTATTTGATCCCGCGGCGGAGCGGTTTGGCAGGGCGGCAATTATCGACCTCATTGCGACCTGCGGTTACTACGCGACGCTAGGCCTAGTCATTAACGTGGCGAAGCCGGCGACACCCGCATTCCTGGCGGGCTTCGTCCCGGCCTTTCCTGTTCCGAACGATTGAAGGAGTCTCCCAATGCGATTTCCAGAGCTAGCCCCAGACGAAATGACGCCAAGACAGCGCGAGGTTGCCGCGGCCATCGGCGAGCGAAGGGTTGGTGGCCTTAACGGCCCTTATGTGCCACTCCTCTACTCGCCAGAAATTGCAGACCGCGCACAGTTGCTGGGCGATTACCTTCGCTACAATCTGAGAGTTCCGGAGCGGTTGCGCGTTCTCGCCGTCTTGGTGGCCGCTGGTCGGTACCGAGGCAGCGACGCCGCTGCATTTCTTCAACTGGATGCCATCCAGGAATCCGGGCTCGCGGCGTCGACGATCGATGCTTTGTGCAATGGGCGCCGACCCGACGAGATGACTCCGGATGAGGAGATGGTCTACGAGTATTGCATGGAGCTGACGCGATCTGGCCGTGTCAAGGGTGTCACATACGACAAGCTCTCGGCTCGCCTTGGTGCCGAGATCTGCCTGGAGTTGGTTGCCGTCTGCGGCTGTGCGTCCTTTCTCACCATGGTTATTAACGTGACGGAATCCACAATCTAATAGAAAGTGAGTAATAGTCACTCATCCGGGGGGCGCCGTTACACCGGTGAGTCTGGCGAGTTTAATGAACAGAAGGCGTGCGCCCCGCTGTCTGTACCTCAAGGCGGTATTCGTCGCAGCAAGTGTAAAAGCACTGATTTCCGTACGACGCCAAGGTGTGCTCTGGGGGCACGTGCGAAGTCTTAATGCGCTAACGCTGCCGACAGCTCCCCAATCGTGATGGCGCATTGCATGAGCAGCGGCGCGACGCGTTGGTGCAGGATCCGCTCGGGCAGTTGCTCCGCTGGGCCACCGCAGGACAGGAGCCTGCGCCGGCCGAGATGCGCAGATTGAGCATGACGCTGATGCTGTGGTTGCTTGGCCTGCTCTCCCCGAGCGATGTCCAATAGCCCTGGTTGCGGTATGACTGGATCGCGTGGTCGAGTTCGCTGCGCAAGATCCCAGTTTGCGGTTATCGCCATGTGCCAGATGCGCAACAATCTTTTCCTTCTCGTTGTCACTGTAGGACGCCATGTGCGCGCGGCCCATGGCCCTACGCGGAAGCGCATACCGGTAGCCCACATAGCTCGGGGCTGGAATGTCGGGATTGGTGCATGCGTCGCTGCACCACGGTAAGGCCAGAGATAAAGTCAAGTTATGAAGGTGATCGTGGCCGGTCGTCAAACCGCGAGTCTCTGCTGAACCGGCGGATTGTCTTGCTCTTGCGCCGGCGCAACGTCCTTGAAGGGGACGCCCTTCAAGAGCAGTTCGATGTGTTCGGCACCGTTGATGCGGCGCCAGGTTTTCTCGGCTTCCTCGATCAGCCTGAAGGGCAGGCCAAGGAAGGTCGCTCGTGACACGCAATTGCGCGTGCGCGTCGTGTGGTGTGCTGGCAGTACTTCTGGGCGAGGAGTACTTCCTGATGCGGCTGTCGTGTGACCCGATATTTCCGACAGGTCCTGGGTGAGGCATGGCGTCGAGGAACTGCTGGACACGAGGATTGCTGCTGCCACTGCCGTGCACATGAAGGTGATCAAACCGGCCGAGTTCGAACGGGTCATCGTCGACACCACGGTGCAAGAGAAGGCCAATGCCTATCCGCTCAACAGCCGGCTGCTGTAAGTAGCGCGGGCCAAGGTGGTGCAACTGGCCAAACGCGCCGGCATCCAGCTCAAGCAGACCTTGCCAGGGAAGGCAAGTCGTTGCGATTTCGTGCGGGTGGTTATGCACACGCCAAGCAGTTCAAACGGCTGAGAACCGTGTTCAAGCGTCAGCGCACCGTGCTCGGCCGCGCACTACGTGATATCGAACGCAAGATGACGGCGCTCGCGGAGGATAAGCAAGAGCGTCTGCGTCCCTGGCTCGAATGCGCCCGACGCATTGCGCAGCAACGTGCCAAGGACAAGCTCTATACCCTGCACGCAGCCGAGATGGAGTGTGTCGCCAAGGGCAAGGCCCGTCAGCCCTACGAGTTCCGCGTGAAGGTGAGCCTGGCGATCACCGCCAATCAGGGACCTCATCGTCGGTGCGCGCAGCTTCCCCGGCAATCCCTATGACGGCCACACGCCGCACGCCCAACTGGAGCAGACCACTATCCTGCTGCAGGACCTGCTCGGATCGCCCCGACCTCGCACTGCCATCGTTGACCTCGGTTACCGCGGGGTCGATGCCGAAGTGGCGCCAGTGAAGATGAATCATCGCGGCAGGATCAAAACCATGAATCGTCGTCAGCGCAGAACGTTCAAACGTCGCCAAGCGGGCGAGCTTGTCTTCGGTCATGTCAAAGGGAATCACGACATACGCCGGAACTGGTTGAAGGGCGAACTCGGTGACGCCAACCATCCTATCCTCTGTGCTGCAGGCTTCAATCTCCGTTGGTTGCTGCGAGCAATTTCCCGCCAGGGCGTTCACCGGCTTTTTTACGTTCTGAGCCTGCTCACAGTCATGGCTCGCTTCGCCACGGGCGCAGGCCAATCGACTCTGTCCGCATGCCTGGGTCAACTGATACGACCAGAATCCGCCACCTTTCGGCCGAACCCACAATCCGAATTTTGCAGGTCCGACTATTTATTCGAAGAAGCCCTACGACGACATGAATCGACGAGTCCCCTTCCTTCCGCGGCATAGCGATGACTATCGCCTGGCAAGGCACAACCCATCGTGAGTGAGCACACTCGGGTATCGATGTTCGCGTCAGGCAACAACGGCCTTAAAAAAATGCGCTTGCAAGAACGAAAAATTCACAATGAGACATGGCTCCAGACGGCTTAGAAAATATATACCCTTCGTACGTTCCTGTGCTAGCATGGAATCACAGCATTGTCATGGAACATCGCGCCAGGGGGCCGACGCAAGCCCTTGAAATGAAGGCAGGGTTTGAGGAAGCGCTGGGAGGGAGCAATCACTCGTCATAGGCACAGCCATCAACGTGTTTATGTTGGGGACGATGACTATCGCTACCGGGGATCGAAACCTAGCGGATTGACCCAAGCCACCCGGCCTGCCATCATGCGGAAAATATGTACCATTTGTATATTGGCGTGCTAGCATGCGCAGTAACCGCGTTACATCGCGCAGTCGGCGTGACGAATGTTCTTGAAGTGAGTCGAGGTTAGCGGTTTGCGAACGACTTAGAGCGTGTTATGCACTTTGCAGAATGGGGACTGCATGAACAAGCATGAGCATGGCGAAGACAACGAAATGCAAGCCAGCCAGGGTTTCTGGCAAACGTTCATAGTCTCGTGCGAGCCGGCGAAAGCGATTGCCCCAGCCGAAGCTGCAATCCACAACCGATCGTCTGGGCAGCAGGACGAAGCCTTTCTTGGCTTCGGGCAGTCGAATCACCTGCAACTCTATGCCTTCATTGCGCGCCGCCTCTGTCGACTCATCACCGGTGTAGCCCTGGTCTGCAAAGGCAACCTTCGTAGTTTGGCCGCTTGCACGCTGGACCTGTTGCGCCAGTTCTTGGACTTGAGCCCGCTCTTGTTCGTTGGCCGGCGTTATATGTACCGCGAGCAAGGAGCGGAGCGTGTCGACGGCCATATGAACTTTGCTTCCCCGCTTGCGCTTGTACCCATTGTATCCAGCCCTTGGTCCGCTTTCACATGTCGACTGCAACGTCCGACCGTCGAGAATCACGGCCCTGGGCTGGCCACGACGACCCTGTGCAACACGCAGTATCGAACGCAAGTTGCTCACCATTGCTTCAAAGCACGCCGCGCGCAACCGGCGCTGCGTTTGCTGATAGTCCGCCTCCCACGGCGGGAAATTAGTCGGCAGCAGTCGCCAGGCTGCTCCCGCATGTGCTATCCAGCGCAGCGCATTGAAAATTCGCGCAACTCACGCTTGCGCTGTGGAGCGTCCTTGTCCATCAGCGTCAAATACGGCGCTACAAAGCTCCCATTCGTCGTCCGACACGCCCGTCAGGTACGGTCTGCGTTTCGTCATCTCCCTATGACATCAGCGGTGACGAGAAGTGCATAGCATTCTCTAGAGAAGCTGTTGCGAAATTATTTCATGCAGGGCTTTAGCCTGCTCCAGCAAATCAGCGAACAGGCAAGGGACAGGAAGGCTTCGTGGACATGGGCATGTCGTTCGTATCGAATCTTCAGGCGGCTGAACGAGTGGAGCCAAGCAATCGAGCGCTCCACGACCCAGCGCGTTTTGCCGAGCCCACTGCCGTAAGGCGACCCGATTTTGGCAAGCTCGGGCGTGATGCCGCGCTAGCGCAGGCGGTGTCGGTGTTGCTCGAAACTGTAACCCCGGTCGCCTTGGACGATTTTCGGCTTACGCAGAGGGCGTCCGCGCTTTCCGAGAATGGGAGGAATCGCCTCGATCAGCGCATCAAGTTGCGTGATGTCGTTGCAGTTCGCGCCGGTCAGGATGACCGCGAGTGGGATGCCTTGCGCGTCGACGACAAGGTGATGCTTGTTGCCGAGCTTGCGCCGGTCTGTTGGGCTCGGAGCGGTATTTTTCCCGCCAGCATGGCGAGGACCGAGGCGCTGTCGACAATGGCGCGCGCCATATCGAGTCGGCCGCGCCGGCGCAATTCGGCAAGCAGTATCTCGTGGCTCCGTTGTCAGACGCCAGCCTCCTGCCACGCAACCAGCGGCCGCCAGCATGCGGTGCCCGAGCCACAGCCCATCTCTTGCGGCCGTAGGTTCCAGGCGATGCCAGAGCGCAGCACGAACACGATGCCAGTCAGCACCGCTCGGTCTGGCGTCGGCTTGCATCCTGCATATCGGCGGTTGCGCGGCGCCCGCGCCGGCCACAACGGTTCGATGAGTGACCACAGTTCGTCGTCTATCAGTTCTCCGGGCATCGATTCCTGTCAGGCAAAACAAGACAGGAAGTTAACACCCGCTCAAAAAAGTTAACAGACCCTCTGGGTAATTTCGCGACAACTTCTTCGTGAGGATATGCAATGACGCAGCAGTGTATCGGAAGTAGGGGAGCTGGAGGTCTCACGGCCGGAGGTCTTCTTCAGCGGGTTTCTAAGGTGGCCGCTTGCGTGCGGGTGAAACAGTGCTCATACGTCGGAGTGAGAAACCCACGGTCTTCAACAATTCCGGAATTCTCGAGCTTTTGCGGGGAGGCTCAGTCATCAAAAAAACACAGCACTTGTGGGCGCGCAATCACCTATCTAGAAAGATAGCGTCGGACAACCATGTGAGATCCGCTCCCCGTGAGGTTGACGACGGAGCGAACATTTCCCTCCAAATGCCAGGTGCAGATATGCGTGAGACCTATTTTTCCCTGAACTCGGTACTGCGAGTTTTTTTAGTATTCCTGAGCTTCCTAGCGAGCTCCTCCGCTTACTCCGTTACCCTCGATGAAGCGAAGCGAAATCTTCCAGAATCGATCAAGAGCAGTGGAACCATTCGTGTGGCCGTGTACCTTCAGTGGGCGCCGTTTGGCTATGTTGACGAAAAGGGTCAGCCAACGGGGATTGATGTTGAGCTTGCGAAGCTCCTCGGTCGGAAACTTGGGCTAACTGTGCAATTGAACGATATTGGTTCTGCTTCGATTATTCCTGGCGTGTCGTCTGGCCGATTTGACATGTCTGCGGCGCAGCTTTCTATCACAGAGGAACGAGAAAAAGTGGTTGATTTCGTGCCTTATTTCAAGAACGATTGGAATTTGCTTACAAAAAAGGGCGCGCCAAGTATAGACATTAATAATCTATGCGGACATACGCTTGCCGTCACGCAAGGCAGTGCACAGGCTCTGATGATCGATAAAATCTCCGATAATTGCCTCGCTACGACTGGAAAAAAAGTTAATACTATCTATTTCAAGGACGGCGCGCAATCATATTTGGCAGTGGCTAATGGACGTGGCGATGGATTTATCGCAGCGAAGGCAGTAGGGCTATATCTTTCCAAGCATAATCATAACCTCGATGTGTCAAAAGATGTGCTGCGCGGCTATTCTGTGCTTTGTGGGATAGCCGTGAATAAAAATTTGCCAAAGCTGAAGGAAGCCTTAAGCGCCGCGCTGAGTGAGGCGATGATGGATGGTAGCTATCAGGCACTGTTAAAAAAATATGGGGTTCCGGAAAGTGCATATACTTCCCAATAGGAGCGCCGTGAGATGAAAATGACCGCTCACACTTTTACTATGAAAGACGTCACACCAGTGATTAAAGAGCCAAACCGTCCTGGTCGCGTAGTTGGAATACTTATCGCTCTCATTTTCATATCCTGGATCGTCTACCAGATGTTGACAAATAGAGGGTTCCAGTGGGATGTGGTTGGTAGATATCTGTTTCACCGGGATGTTATCAAGGGGGTTGTGACGACTGTTGTTTTGACCATACTGGTGATGATCATTGGAATGGTTACTGGGACTATTCTGGGGATCATGTCTATCTCTAGCGATAGATTCTTCCGGCATTGCGCCAGTACATTTGTCTGGTTCTTCCGCGGGTCACCAGTCCTTGTTCAGCTCGTTTTTTGGTATAACCTGGCGGCGTTATTTCCCATCCTAGAACTCGGCATTCCGTTTGGGGGGCCAAAATTCTTCGAGGTTTCGGCGACCCTTGCGATTTCTTCGTTTACCGCGGCATTGCTAGGTTTGGGTTTGTGTGAGGGAGCATATATGTGTGAAATTATCCGTTCGGGATTGCTTTCAGTCGATCCTGGTCAACGCGAAGCTTCGCAGGCGCTGGGCCACAAGCCACGACAAACATTTTTTATTGTCATCCTTCCGCAGGCTATGAAAGCAATTATTCCACCGACTGGTAACCAGGTGATTGGAATGTTGAAATACACGTCGATAGCAAGTGTCGTTGCACTCCCAGAGCTTATGCATTCCGTTGAGACAATCTATTCCAGAACTTTTGAAACGGTACCGCTCCTAATTGTCGCTTCAATCTGGTATCTGGCGCTGGTGACCATACTGTCCTGTGTTCAATTTAAGATCGAGCAGTATTATGCCAAGAGCACGTCGAGCAATTTCCGACCACAGCTGAGTGAGATCTAGTTATGTCGAAAGATATGAAGGATTCAGTGCTTGTTCGGATAAACGGTGTGCATAATAGCAAGGATGGGGCGGCAATATTGAAAGACATTGACCTAGAAATCGAGCGCGGAAAGGTTGTTTGTCTTTTAGGTCCATCCGGCGCGGGGAAAAGTACTCTTTTGCGCTGTATAAATGCAATTGAGAGGTTCGACTCGGGCGTTATCTATGTTGACGGTGAGCCGATCGGTTTCCAGGAGGAAAATGGAGCGCTTGTGAGATTGCGGGAGCGCGATGTTGCTCGTCAACGGGCGGAAATTGGCATGGTTTTCCAGAATTTTAATCTCTTTCCGCATTTGTCCGTACTTGAAAACATCATCAATGCTCCGATCAGGGTGAAGGGTATCGGCCGCAAGCGAGCTGTTGAGATTGCCCAGGATCTATTGAATAAGATAGGACTTTCGGAAAAGATTAACTACTATCCACGACAATTATCCGGAGGACAACAGCAGCGGATTGCCATTGCGCGTGCATTAGCGATGACGCCGAAGTTGATGCTTTTCGACGAGCCAACTTCCGCCCTTGATCCGCATATCACCGGTGAAGTGTTGGACGTTTTGCGTACCCTCGCTTCCTCCGGTATGACCATGGTCGTTGTGACCCATGAGATTTCGTTTGCTCAGGAAGTTGCCGATGATGTCGTGATAATGAGTGAAGGAAGAATCATTGAAAAAGGCCCGGTCGACAGAGTTCTGCTCAATCCGAGTAATCCGATAACTAAAATGTTTCTATCGAAGTCCGTTCGTGCTGCAGCTTGACCAATGTCGGCAAGGGCGCGAATTTATCTGTGAGTGAGATTAGGAGTGTATAAATGAAAAAGATGCACCTCGGAACGATGGTTCTTGGGACTGGCCATCATGTCTCCGGATGGAGAATGCCGGGCGCTGAATTTGGCTCGGAGAATATTGATCTAATCCGAAAGATCGCGCTCAATGCTGAGCGTGGTAAGTTCGACTTTATCTTCTTTGCTGATGGTCTCGACACTAGCGCGGATGCACATCCGGGGACTCAGGTCAGACTGGAGCCGCTGACACTGTTGGGGGCACTGTCAATGGTGACCACAAAGGTGGGGTTGGTGGCCACCGTCTCCACGACGTACTCACAGCCCTATAACACGGCAAGAGCACTAGCGTCAATTGATCAAATGAGTTCGGGGAGGGCTGGCTGGAACGTTGTGACTGGCGGTATTCCAAACGTTGCGTTCAATTTTGGCAATGAAGCGCATCCAGATCATGCATCTCGGTATGAAATGGCTGCGGAGTACTTGGCTGTTACCAAGGGTCTTTGGGACAGTTGGGAAGATGATGCACTAGTCGCAGACAAAGCTCGGGGTATCTACATGGATGCCTCAAAAATGCATTATCTGAATCACCAAGGGAAGTTCTTTCAGGTAAAAGGTCCCCTCAATGCAAGTCGTCCACCGCAAGGGTACCCCGTTATTTTCCAGGCCGGTGCTTCTGACAAAGGCAAGGACTTTGCAGCATCTTCCGCGGAGGTGGTATTCGCGACGCAACAGATCCTAGAGCAAGCTGTTGATTTTACGCGCGATCTCAAAGATCGTTGCGAGCAGTTTGGCAGGAGCAGAGATTCTATTAGGGTGATGCTTGGGGTCTCTCCGATTATTGGAAAGACCCTTGAGGAAGCCAAGGAGAAAATTTCCGATCTGGCGAAGCTGATCGACCCTGCAACGGCCTTGAGGGTACTCTCAGATCGGCTAGGACACGACTTGACTCCTTATGCGTTGGACGAACCCATTCCGGATCTTCCGGAGTCGTCTATGACGCAAGGCCACGCGATCGCTCTTAAAGCTGTAGCTAGGAAATACGGCATGACCCTGCGCGAACTAAGAGATTATGCGGCGGTAAGCCTCGGCCATCGACTGGTTATGGGTACGCCAGATCAAGTGGCGGATGACTTGCAGATGTGGTTTGAGCGCGGAGCTGCCGATGGGTTTGTTCTGATGCATCCATTCTTGCCAGGCCCTGCCGAGGATTTTGTCAATGAGGTGATTCCACTTCTGGTCAAGAGGGGCATCTTCAGAAGCGAATATGAGGGCGTAACATTGCGCGACTATTTGGGCCTGCAGCGTCCAGCACATCCTACCTCGGTAAATCGCTCACGCGCATAGAAAAATTGAGGAAATGATGGAGCAAAGTATTTTTTGGGATGCGGCATCCAAACTTAAATGGTCTTGAGGAAAGATACTTAAATATTGTGCCAAAGTCATCTTAAGCTTCATCCGGAAAGATCACTCTGGATCCGCGTCATCCTTTCCCCCTCTAACCCTAAGCAAGAGGCCAGCATGAGCATACCGTCCGCCAGTGCCACAATCACTCCCACCGAAATCCCTACCTTGGACGCACGAGACTTCCGAAACGCGCTGGGAGCATTCGTTACTGGGGTGACCGTCGTGACTGCGACACCGGAAGGAAAACCGATCGGCTTCACGGCAAACTCTTTCAGTTCCGTCTCGCTTGATCCTCCGTTGATCTCCATTTGCATCGGAAAATCTTCCTCAAACTTCGACGCCTTCAGCCGCACTGACAGGTTCAATGTCAGCATTCTTTCGGAGGAGCAAAAGGATGTTTCCAAAACCTTCTCCGCGAAAGGCATCGATCGATTTGCGCAGGTGAACTGGAGACCCGGAAAACTCGGGGCACCAATCATCGAGGGCACCTCAGCGTGGTTCGAGTGCACTCTTCACCAGCGAGTCGATGCTGGAGACCACCAGATCTTGATCGGACATGTTCGCTCCTTTGGGCACAACACCGGCAGCCCACTAGGCTTCTGTCGCGGCAACTACGTTTTGTTCCATCTAGGACAGGAAGTGGCAAATCTGTCGACTACGAAGGCCAAGGTGGGGGCGCTGCTCGAAACGCCTGATGGTATCTTGATGGTTCCCGACGAGCGGGGCCTCCTCGTTCTGCCGCACGCGCAACAGCTTGGTAGCCGGAAGTCGCAAGACGGTCTGTATCAGATGCTCGCGGGCCTGATCGAGAACTTCGAGGTGGACTTCCTATATTCCCTGTGGGAAGAGAAGGACGGCGGATTCTTCAATATCTACTACCGGGGAACGGCCGAGGGTGACCTGCGCGACAGGAATGTGCGAGTTGTTCCACTGCACGCATTGAAGGACCTGGAGACGACGCGCGACCTGTCCATCATGTTGAAACGCTACGTCAATGAGCGAGAGGACTTCAGATACTCGGTCTATCCCGGACTGACACCCTGACCAAGTTGTGTATCACGACGCAACGGAACGCTGAGGGTGACCCAAAGCGTTTGCGCAACGCGCCGGCTGCCCCTCAGGTACCCGCGCACATGTGGCGCGGGCGCCCGACAGCAGACACGTCTTCTTAGATCAGTTTCTGGCACGGCCGTCGATTCACCGTTGCGCGATCGTGTGCACAACTTGCTTGCAATTCCTTGCCCCACTGAATCAAGAGGTGTACCCGTGAAAGCTTTCTCCCGACGTATCCTGCTGGCAACGTTCAGCGCCGCCGCCCTCAGCGTCGGCGATGCGGCGCTGGCCCAACCCTACCCCAACAAGCCAATCACCATTGTTGTGCCGTTCCCCGCGGGAGCGGGCATGGACGTGGTTGCGCGGGCCCTGGGGGAGAAACTGGCAAAAAGGGTGGGGCAGCCCGTTCTCGTCGAAAACCGGAGCGGCGCAAGCGGCACCATCGGCAATCGTTACGTGGCCCAAAGCCCCAAGGACGGTTATACGCTGCTCTTGGCGTCGACAAGCCTTTCGTTCGCGCAGATGGTGCTCAAAACATCGCCGGCGAATGGCTATGATGCGTTGAATGACTTTGCGCCTATCATCGAGATCGGTAGGACGCCAGTCTTCCTGGTGACCAATTCGGCGAGCGGTTTCAAGTCATTCAAGGAGGTCTTAGTCGCCGCCAAGTCTAAGCGGATGGCCTACGCCAGTGCCGGGTCAGGCTCAACGAACCACATCGTCGGCGAGATCGTGAACAAAGTGACCGGCGTGAACCTCGATCACGTTCCGTACAAAGGGTCAGCACCTGCCGTGACAGATCTGGCGGGTGGTCATATCCCGTTTGCTTATGTAGCGTTGTCCACTGTCAAGCCCTACATGGCGAGCGGAAGGCTTATTCCCTTGGCTGTGGCGAGCGGTGAACGGTCAAAACTCGCTCCGGAGATCCCTACGCTGAACGAATATGGCTACAAGGGTATTGACTATGACACATGGTATGGGCTTTTCGGTCCAAGGGGTATGCCCGCAGAAGCGATCAAGTTGCTTAACTCGCATCTCAACGAAATCTTGGTGCTGCCAGAGATCGTCAAGGTCCTAGCCGACCAGGGGACGTCGGTAACGGGCGGAACGCCGGAGTCGCTCGGTAAAGCAAACCAGACAGATTCCGAGCGATGGGGTAAGGTCATCAAGGAAACAGGGATCCAAGCCGACTGATCAACAACGTAGCCGACAGCCTCCGGTGATGCATCGATGTCCTCGTTCTGTACGTGAAATGTTCCCAGCGAATCCCGCTGATGGCATCACGAAGCGTCTGTCATCGTACTTACATCTGCGCCATTCCACAGCGGATATGCCATCCCCGCCCCGTGTGGGGAACGCTGGGGTCGAGAGTGGCATCTTTGGCCTCATCTCTTGCCATGGCGTGGGGGCCCGCAAACTTTGGAGCTATCGATATGAAGCGCTATCCGGAAATCGAACCGAGGGACATGTATTTCGAGCAACGCCGTGTCTTCGATGCGGTGTCTGCTCGTCGAAAGGGTGGGATCGCGGGCCCGTTCGTACCCCTCGTCCATGTACCCGGCACTCTTGATCGTCTGCAGGCACTAGGTGAGCACTGTCGTTTTCATACCGGCCTACCCGATAAGTTGCGCGAACTCGCGATCCTGATCTCCGCCAGGCACGTTGCGGCACCTCTGGAGTTCCACGTCCATGCAATCGTGGCGAGACGTTTCGCATTGTCGGAAGAAATCGTCAGCGCTGTCGCGTCGGAGCGCTATCCTGCTGGCATGGACGCCGACGAGGCATTGGTTCACGAGTTCGCTACAAGCTTGTTCGCAGACGGCCGTGTTTCCGATGACGTATTCGGCCGCGCTGCGAAGCGCTTCGGCAAGGCAGTGATCATTGACCTGGTTGCCACATGCGGCTACTACGCCATGTTGGGTTTGAGTATGAACGTCACCCATGCGCCGATTCCCCCGGAATATCTCGACGACTTCGTCCCGGCCTTTGCCGTTCCTGCCGATTAAAGGAGCTTGGTGAACATCTGATCGTACTTAGCGACGCCATAGCGGTATGGCAACGCCTACCCTATCGCCATCTCGTCGCATTCAGCGCGGCATGCACCATCGCGCTGGACGCATTTATCTACATGTACCGAGGTCGTGCACTTCTAGATCCTATGTATTTACGCTGGCCGGCGAATTTTTGCCTGTAGCAATGGAGCTTTCGAGCGGATCCTGGAAGGCTTGTAGTTACTTGACAAACTATTCCTCATAGAAGCGGTCCCCGCTACGAGGAGGTGGAACTACTGGCGCGCAAGTTTGCTTCCCTGACGGCATTTCGGAGGGCCGCACGGCCCGGGACATGATGACACCGGCAGCGAGAACGCCGCCGGCAACCTCGGTCAGGAAGCGCACCCGGCCCATCCTGTGCGCTAGGAACGCACCGAGGGAATCCTCGACGTGGTCAACGGCTTGTGGGGCGGCGTCGAGGACGACGCTTTCCTGTACGACAAGCAGAGCGGGGTCTACTTCGACAACAGTAAACCAGTAAACTGCACAGGCCAGGGCAAGCACTTCTCGGTAGGGGGGCGCTCAATATCTCGCGTTCCGCTGGTGGTTCACGCGGGCTGGTCGGACGCCGGCGCGAGTTGGCCGCGCGTACCGCTAAGATAATACTCACCGCATGAGGAAGCGCTGACAGGGGGCCATCTCCGGCGCGTCAGTTTGAAGGTGACGGCCTATGAGCAGACGGAGCAGTCCGGACGTATCGACGAGGGAAGCCGTCAGACGCCATCAGTTCGACGGCTGTGAGCGCATCTACTTTGACAAGGCGCTCGTTTTGGTCATTCCAGGCTTTACCCGCAAGCTCGGTCGTACGCTGATCAATCTTGGACGGTGCGACTGCACACGTCCCCCATAGGCGCGACCTCCATACACGAGGCACGCGTTCGCGTCGCTAGCTTTGGTTTCGGCCGACGTGGCGCAGGTGAGGGCGTCGCCGACCAACGTCTGTCTGACATCCATGCAACACCCTCCGGCCTGGCGATGGCTTTCCGGCGGCAGGGCGGAAGTCGGGCCCTGATGTGTCATCGCATCTCGTGATCAATGTAATGTACGATCGGTATATATAACTCTTGAGCTTGTGGTAAATTATAACAATACCGCGAACTTTCTCAGGGCGGGGTGATCGGCGGTAATCGTGTGATACATGCGTAGCGCGCGAGCGCTTGCAGCTGCAGCGTTGCAGCAAGGTCAGTAAACCGGGTGCGATTCCGGGGCCGACGGTCAAAGTCAAGAGTCCGGATGAGAGAGAGTGGGGTTATCGCGCATGCGTGCGCGGCTTGACCCTGTGCGCCGATTTCACTTTCACAGGAGCAAGCCAGGTGACGCAAATCCAGATCACACCGCATTCCCAGCGTATTGCATTCATTCAGTCGTGCTGGCACAAAGAGATCGTCGATCAGTGCCGGACATCGTTTGTGGCGGGGCTCGCACGCGCCCGGATTAGTGAATCGGATTGCGATTTCTTCGAGGTTGCCGGCGCATTCGAGATTCCGCTGCATGCGAAGCTGTTGGCAAAGACGGGAAAGTATGGAGCAATCGCCTGTGCCGGATTCGTGGTCAATGGGGGCATCTATCGTCACGAGTTCGTGGCGCAGGCGGTCGTCAGTGGGCTTATGCATGTTCAGTTGGAAACGGAAACGGTCGTACTTTCGGCAATACTGACGCCGCACAACTTCCACGCGTCCGGTGAACATACACAGTTTTTTCGGGAGCATTTCGTTGTAAAGGGCAATGAGCTGGCAGATGCCTGCATCGACACCATCCAGAAGATTGAAGCGTTGCGCCGTGAGTGAGCCATCGACCTTATCGGTACAGCAGATTTTGTAACGCATCCACTGATGCCCGTTGGCTTTGCGGTGCTTGATCGACGCCGTGTTGCTGACGCATTTCCGAGACCTCGCCCATGTCGATCGGCTCCCGCTGTCGGTGCTGCTGGGCGAGGATGCTAAAGGGCTATCGGCCAACGTGGCGAGCCGCTTGAAGGCGCAGTGGGCAGACGAGCATGCGAGCTTGAATCAGCGTGGTCTGTCGCCGGCGCGCTATGTGTATTGGTGGGTGGAGAGCATCCACATGGGTCTGCGCAGCGAGGGCTCGGACGGGCAATGCCTGCTGGTGATCATCGGCGTTACGCCCGACGGCAGGAGGGAGCGCGTGGCGATCGGTGACGGCTATCGGGAATCGAAGGCATCGTGGGCGGAAGTACTGTTGGATCTGAAATCCCGCGGCCTGCAGGCTGGCCCGCTGGCGGGGGGCGGCGATGGCGCCGTGAGATTCTCGGCTGCCCTGGAGGAGATGTTCCCGGCCACGCGCGCCCAGCGTTGCCGGTTCCACAAGATGGGCAATGTCCTGAACGCGTTGCCAGAATCCCAGCACGGCCGCGCCAAGGCAGATCTGCAGGCGATTTGGATGGCGGCTACCAGTGCAGATGCCTCTGCCGGCGGACGGGAACTCCCGTGCTCGAGCGTTAAGTTGAATGTAGGCCAGGTCGGGCAGCCGCTGGAGAACGAGGCGCAACGTGCAATGATGATGATGGCGGCTGTGACCGCGCCACCGCGAAGTTCGCCATTCACCGGGACGCCGGTTGGTCTGCAGATCGATGCAGGTTATATCAAGGCGCCGCGGCAGGAAGATGGTAAGCGATGGACTCCCGTGGTCGCCTCCAAGCTGATTTGGCCCAAGACTCCTTGTACCCATGCGCATGCCTACGCAGTAGGGCATGACCCTAGCCAAGGGCTGCGTCAGCAGGCGTTCTTACAGTCTGTGGGCATCGGGCCCCAGGCCCCCGTCACGGTCATCAGTAATGGTGGCGATGATATTAGTTTGCGTGCAAGTTGCCATCGGTAACGGCCCGCGTGCTGGACTGGTATCACATTGGCATGCGATTCGAGAACCTCCCCATGGCACTCCGCATGCGGTTATACACAACTGCCCTAAACTAATCGTCGGCGGCTCGAAGCCCGCGCAGTGTTTTTGCGGCGACACGAACTTCTTTCAGCCCGAGCCAAATCGTCTTCACGCCGGGCTCGCCATCGCTCTTGCGGCCGAGGAAGCCGCCAAGGGTGGCAATCAGGCGAAGTACCTGATTCAGCGTTGGCTTGGCAGGCGTTCTTGACGCTGGTAGTCGCATGAGTTTCTGTTTCACGAGGTAAGGTATTGATCAAACCGGTTGCTCGATCAACCGTAAACCGTACCCTGCCCGGACATGCGGAGCGGGGTAACTGCTGTGAAGCTCCGGGGACAACGTACCCACCGGTTTATCCGGTACACGGGCCCGCGAGGGGCCGCGGAAACTGCCAGTACAGAGGCGGTGAGGGGCTACGGACGAGCGGCAACGATCAAAATACGTGAACTTCCCTTAAAGTTAAATGTCGTCATCATTGAACAAGCCAAATGTGCTGTCAGGCTTGAGCCAAAAGGCAAGTGGCAAAGCATGGTCTCTATGCGCTGGACCATCATGGCCAGGACACCGCCGGCAAATAGGTAGGTTCCGACCCGCTCTGAGACTCATGTGGAACAGGGTCCAAGGCAGGCGAATCGCAAGGAACGCGCTGTTGGCGTTGCGGGTATAGGAACACGGAAAAAGCGAAGGCCTTGCTGTAATGGGAAGGTACCGGTTATCCGGTGGCTACGTTGTCCCCGAAGCTTCACACCGAGCTGTTGCCGGGCTCGGCATGTCCGGGGTATGGAACGGTTGATGGAACAACTGGTTTCATCAGATCGTACCTTCTCCAGTGAAACAGAAACTCAAGCGAGTTTCAAGTCGCACATGAACATCGAGACCGACGTGTACCGCGCTATCGTGCTCCATGCATGGCCTCCATGCCGGAGATCACCGGGTGTGACCCTGTTCACACTGTGCTCTGGCAGCAATGCTAACCGGCGTTTGATTTGATTCCTCACGGCGGGCCAGCCTCTGCCTCATGGACAGTCATAGTGTCTTACGTAACTATGTCAATACGGCTTGTAGCTATCTCTGGCATAATGAACCAACTTTCTCGGGATTGTCTGACCCAACGCCAGAAATGAAAAAATCATCTCGCATCAGCGCAAAAGCAAGTGAGCAAGTGGGCTCGCGTTTTCAGCCTGCGACTTCGGTCTCGCATGAGGCAATGCTGGTAGATGGCAACGATGAGTTATTTCGCCACGTCCTGTTCCTCTCACGATTGTTCGCGGACAGGCTAATCATGTTTCTGGAGGCAGTCGCCCGACAGATTGGTCTCAGCGGGAACCAGTACGTGATCCTCTTGGCAATCGCTCACTCCCAGCGCAAAGGGGGCGTAACGGTTCGGGACGTCGCGGGCTACGCACTTATGGCATCGACCCACGTGACAACACAGGCCGGGGCCCTTATCCGCAAAGGTCTGGTGCTGAAGCGGCCTAATAGCGAGGACGGCCGCAGTGTGTTGTTGTTGCTCACACCGAAAGGCGAAGAAGCTATGCGCCGCATTGCATCTCTCCGCCAAGAGTTCAATGATGCTATGTTCGAGAGCGTTTCTCGAAAATCGCTGCTCGATGCCGCTAAATTTCTGGAGCAGGTGACGGCAAATAGCGAGAAGGCGCTTCCATTGCTGGAGCGCCCAGCGATCCAGGGCAAACCTGCCAGGCAACTGGGAGGTGGCATCGAAGGTGCAAACAAGGGCAGCGATCCGGAAGTCCACTTTGCCGATGGGTCGACTTCAGTGAAGGAGCGGAAGCCAACTGCGCGAGCGCGTCGCATTGGCGCGGCTGTTCAGGAGGGGGCGGGCAGAGCGGCTAGGCGCGCACATGGCAACGTGGGCTGATTACTGCCAAGTCTGGAGAAGTCCTCCAGGAGTGCTCTTGCTTCACCCCAGTCAATGGTATCGAACCCTTCTGTGAACTTTCCATGGATCTCGGCCAGGGTCTGTCGAGCAGCATCCTTCTTATCCTGATGTTGCTGTAGCCGTGCGAGGCTCAGCGTGCCTTGGAGCTCGACCGACATGGCCCCTTGTTTTCGGGCAAGGGCAATTGAATTCTGAAAGCACGCTTTGGCTTCGTTGGTCATGGTGCTTGAAGAGCCTTTCTCGCACGGCTGCTGCAGAATGAATTCTCCACTGAGCCTAAGCAGGGAGGGTTCATCGTAACGTTCGCCAGTAATCTCCACCAAAGCCATCGCCTCGGTCAGGACGCGAAGCCCCGCTTCCGCTTGTCGTGCTCTTCCGTACGAGCGAGGAGTGAAAGATGAGTCGACCGTCCCAATGCCGGTGGCTTCGTAGTCAGCGAGGCCCTTGCGAACTTGAGCGATGCCTGAGGTGCACTTCTGCAGCGCTGCGCGCAGCCCAGTCTAGGGCGCGGTCTGGGCGGTAGGCGTGCATGTTGGCCTGGAACTGCACCATCTTGAAACCCAGCTTCTTGACGCAATGCTCGATCGCATTGATGCCGTTCTTCACGCCGCAGCGCGGGTTGTAGACAAAGCAGCCGATAAAGCGATCTGGGTACTTCTGCACCATCTCGACGGTGTAGGCCATGTAGGCGTCGATGGGCTCGGTGCCGGACTTCACACCGTCGGTGTAGGTATAGATGGTGTTGCCCTGCGGGGGTTGAATAAAGGCTTTGTCGATGCGGGCGGCTTGCCGTTGATGGTGAACGGGCCGTCCATCATCTGGATCAGGCGCTCGCCGGTGAACAGGTCGCCGTCATAGCGCCAGGTGAGGTCGACCCGGTTCGTCGGATAACAGCTGGTGTCGATGATCATAGGCGATCCCCTAACAATGACTAGGTTGGGCATGGATGCGGCGGACGCGCGCGAACAACGTCACGGGGCCGGCCTTGCATGCTGCTTTCGGGAGTCTTTGTCAGGGGAGCTGTTGGACCACTGCGCCACCGACGAAACACTCCGTCATTGAGCAATCTCCAGTTGGACCTCGCGGTATTGCACCCCTGCTGTCCAATGGACCGCTGCTATCGACGCGCACGTTATACAGAGCCCCGCGCGCGACCGTCAAGAAGCTCGTGTGCTGGGCTGCAGAACACGCAGTGTGCTCAAACCGGCCAAGCCAGGAAAGCGGTGATGTAGGTGCATCGGCGTGCGATAAATAGTGACGCGCATACAATTTCTCCGCAGCTTGACAATCAAGCCGCGTGTTCTATATCACTAACTGATAGCGGCAGGGAGGGCGAGAATAATCCCCCTCCGGACTTGCCCGGTGTTGGAGGAGCCACTGAAAATGATAACGATCATGGTCCTATTCAACTTGCCTGACGGTATGAGCCGGCAGGAGTTTGTTGCCCACTGCCACAAGACAGCGGAGCACTGGAAGGAGAACCAGGCGTTATTGCACAAGACATATCTGTATGACCCGAAAGCGCGCCAGGGCGGCGCAGTGTTCCTGTGGCGGGACACAGCTGCTGCGGAGCAGGCGCTGGGCGATGCCTGGCGCCAACAGATGGCGCAGTTTTACGGCGCGGACCCGGTCGTGCAGTACTTCGAAGCGCCGCTTGTTATTGCCGGCGGGGAATTGCGCAACAGCAATGAAGCATCCGCTTAGTTGCTTCTTGCTGAAGGAAAAATTCCGGGGCACCAGCGCCGCTCCGCCGCGACCGGATGAGTCAGCGCCGATTTCGGGTGCCGCGCGGATGCCTTTGACACGAGCACCATGATCGTTCCCGCGGTATTGATCTGGCGCCGCGGTTGGCGCCAAACGCCACGTCTTGCATCCACGGAATGCACCTAGCGTCAATGCGGAGGCTAGATAATTGAGCGAAATCTGGACAACGGGTTTCCCGGAGGCGCGAATTTTTTGCCATACCCTGCCGGTTGGTATTCACAGCGGGAGATTACCCGTCGCGCCGCGGGCAAATGTGCATTTCCGGCGTCACATGGTCCAGCAGGGTGGCGGGCATGAGGGTGCTGTCCGCCTTGCCGCCGCATACCAGCTTCGCGCCCTTAGTCAGGGCATCATCGATCAGTGCATTGCAGCGTTGCACCGTGCTCAGGTCTCCCACGGAGCCGAGCGCCGCGGGGCTTTGCGGGGGTCGCCCAAGGGAAGGCTTTGCGCCTTGGCGGCCAGCCCGGCCACGAATTCCTCAGCGACCGCCTGGTCCACCATGATGCGCTCGGTGGACAACTAGTTCTAGTGGAACTCGGCGAGCAGCGCCCTGGCCTGCTGCAGGTCCGCGGTATCGAAGCCTTCAGTGAACCAGCCGTAGCTCTCGGCCAACATCTGGCGGGCCTCCTCCGCTGGCTTGCCCTGCTGCCGCCACAGCCGGGTTAAGGCCATCGCCGCGCGCAGCTCCAGCGATCGGGCGCCCTGCCGGCGCGCGATCGCGATCGCTTGCAGGAAGCAGGCTTCGGCTTCGCCCCGGCCGCCGGCTCCCGCCCCTTCTCGGCTTGCTTGCAGCAGCGTCAGCTCGCCCTTCAGCCGATGCAGTTCCGCCTCGAACACGCGCTCCTGCGTTCGCTCCAGCACGGCCAGCGCCTCGGCCAGCGTCTTCAGCCCTGCCTCGGCACGCCCCGCTCTTGCGTAGGCTTCGGCCAGCAGCGCCAGGAAATGCGTGCGCCAAAGCTCCGCCCCGGTGGCCCGGAAAGCGCTCATACCCTGTTGCATCCGTTCGATGCCCTCTGCTGCTCGCCCCTGCTCGGCCAGCACCCAGCCCGAGAGGATGGTTCCCCAAGTTAACCAGAACGGGAAGCCGTGCTCGGTGGCGAGGGCGAGGGTTGCGTCGGCAAAGTCGCGAGTCTGCTGCGCCTCGCGGCGAAGCAGACGAAGCTCGGTGGCGTAGATCAAGGCAGTGGCCGAGGCAGGAGGGTAGGACAGGGTCTGAGCCAGAGCAAGCGCGGCCTGGCTACGTGCGAGAGCTTGATCCGGATAGCCGAGCAGCCACAGGTCCAAGGCAACAAACGCCTGCCCCAGCACGCCGGGCTCCACTCCATGGAAGAAGCCAGAGGAGTAGTGCTGCCCAGGGTCATAGAGGGCCAAGGCCTGCTCCAGCTGTGCGCGGGCAGGCTCGAGTTCGCCGAGATAGAGCAAGCTGGTCCCCAGCACCCGATGGGCGTGCACAAGCAACGCAGGATCCTGCGCCTTGCGGGCCAGCGTAAGCAGTTGCTCGTCGAGCTCACGTGCGGTCCGCAACTCCCCATGGGTTACGTAAAACGAGCGCAGCCCCAGTAGGGCGGGGAAGAGTTCAATGGTTTCCCCCAGTTGTCGACTCAGCATTGACGCCCGGGTATAGGTTGCCTGCACTTCCGGGGCAGCAGGCCCCTTGGTGGCCATCCAGGCCGGACCAAGGGTGATCTGGAGTGCGAGTTCCTGCCGCGCGCGCTCCGGAGCATCGGGCAGGGTCTCGAGCAAGGCCAGCGCCGTGGTGAGGTGGGCGACTGCTTCGGCATCGGCGGAGCGCTGCAACGCCTGGCGCCCGGCGCAGTGCAGGTATTGCACCGCCTTCGGCGCGTTGCCGCTGCGGCTAAAATGATGCGCCAGCTCGCTGCAGTGCTCCTCGAGCTGGGCGCCAAACATGGCCTCGATCGCCTCGGCCGTGCGCTCATGCAGGGCACGGCGCCGCTCACTTAGCAGCGAGCCGTAGGCCACCTCCTGGGTCAGCGCATGCTTGAAGCTGTACTCCACCTCCGGAAACGCCGGCTGCTCGTAGATGAATTCCCCGGCTTGCAGCCGCGTCAGCAGGCGCTTTGTAATGTCCTCGGGCTGCTCGACGACACGCGCGAGCAGGCTCCAGGGAAATACCTTGCCGATCACTGCCAGGGTTTGCAGCAGCGCTTTCTCGGCCGGCTGCAGGCGGTCGATGCGGGCGGCGAGCACGCCCTGCACGGTGGTCGGGATGTGCAGCGTCCTTGGGATCTGCTCGAGACGGTAATGCCCGCGCTCGCCGCGTAGCACCTGCCCTTCGACCAGCGTCTGCACCACTTCCTCGATGAAGAAAGGATTGCCTTCGGTTTGCTCCAGGATTCGTTGCTCGAGCTGGGCGAGTCCGGCGGCGTCGCCCAGCAGGGCGCGCAGCAGTTCCCGGGCTTCGGCTTCGCCCAGAGGATCCAGCCGCAACTGGGAGTAATAGCTCTTGCGGCTCCATTGGTGCCGGTACTCGGGCCGGAAGTTGACCAGCAGCAGGATTCGGGCGCTGGCCACGCTCTCGCCAAGAAAGCCAAGGAAGGCCTCGGTTTCGCTGTCGAGCCACTGCAGATCCTCGACAATCAGCTCCAG
The DNA here is from genome assembly GCF_058782875.1 of Cupriavidus sp. FW305-F7. Lineage (NCBI taxonomy): Bacteria > Pseudomonadati > Pseudomonadota > Betaproteobacteria > Burkholderiales > Burkholderiaceae > Cupriavidus > Cupriavidus sp. FW305-F7. The sequence continues at coordinate 24,903 of NZ_JBYSYC010000001.1, forward strand.
CAACTGGGCTTGGCTCTCGCGCACCAGGAGCCGCTTGATCGCCTCGAATGTACGCTGCTGGCGGATCTGGGTGTCCATCTGCGCCAGCGCCGAGCTTGAGTCAGCGGCCCCAAGCAGGTGGAGCAGATAGGGCAGGGTGTCTTCCAGCGCGCGGTCCAGGGTCAGGACCTTGCCGGTGAGCTTCTCGCGCCGCCGGCGCTCATCGTCCTGCGCCGTGATCTGGCAGTAGTTCCGCAGCAGCTCGATCAGCGGCAAATACGGATAGGCCTTGCCGTGCGAAACCGAGAAAGTTTCCAGCACCAGGCAATCGCGCGGCGCGAGCAGCTTGAACTCGTGGCATAGCCGCGACTTGCCGACCCCTGGCTCGCCGACCAGGCCGACGATCTGACCACGTCCAGCCTGTGTCCTCACCCGCGCTTCACGCAACTGCTCGAGCTCGTGGGCGCGGCCGACAAAGCGCGCCAGCCCACGGCTGGCAGAGAGCTGCAGCCGGGTGCGCAGTGGGCCAAGACCGAGGACTTCGAAGACAGCGAGCGGCTCGGGGAGCCCCTTGATCGGCGTCGCGCCGAGCGGCTTGAACGCAAAATAGCCTTCGGTCAAGCTGTGGGTGTGTTCACTCGCGACGATGGAGCCGGGCACCGCGATGCCTTCCATGCGCGAAGCAATGTGGATCGAATTGCCCACCGGATCGTAGTCAGTGTGCAAATCTTTGATGCGTATTGTACGCACCACCACTTCGCCGGAGTTGATGCCGACACGAATCTGTAGCGCGATCCCCTGAGCGAGACGTACCCTGTCGGCGTACTGGCGCATGGCCTCCTGCATGCGCAGCGCCGCCAGCAAGGCTCGCTGCGGATGATCTTCGTTCGCGATTGGCGCCCCGAACAGCGCCAGGATGCCATCGCCCATCGACTTGGCGACATAGCCTTCATAGTGATGCACGGCCTCCATCATCAGCCCCAGCACCGGGTCGATAAGGCGGCGCGCATCTTCGGGATCGAGGTCATGGACCAGCGCGGTCGAGCCGGCCATGTCAGCGAACAGCGCCGTGATCGTCTTGCGCTCACCGTCCGCCGCGCCGCGGGCTTCCATGTCTGCCTGCGCCGCCCGGATGCGCTCGGCCAGATAGGGAGGGGTGTAATCGATGGGGGCGCTGGGCACAAGTCCCGCAATAGGGGGCGTCGCGCTCAACGGCGCGCCGCATTCGCTGCAGAACTTGGCGCTCGCGCTCGCCTCCTGCCCGCAGGCCGGGCAGACGCGCACAAGCTTGGCGCCACATTCCTCGCAGAACTTGGCGCCTGCCGGATTCTCCAATCCGCAGCCTGCACAGCGCATAAGGCTTGTCCCCTTTCTGGGGCCAGCAAGACTCAACGATTAAATCTTATCAGGGCGGGCAGGGCTCGTCGAACAGATCGCAGCAAGCTTGCGCGCCGCGGGACCTCCAGGCCGGCGCTCTCTCGATTTTCCTGCCGGTTTGCAGTTCCTGTCCTGCCACGGCGCCCTCTAGCACAAACGCCGGCGGGCGGGACTGCCTGAGGACAGGTCCCAGTAGGCCGGGTCGGCTAAGATGCCGTATCGCAGGTCCAGCAGCCAACGCGCGACCGGTTGCGGATCAGTCAGGAAGCGTTCGTAGGCCAGCAGGTCTTCATGGGTCAGCGAGGACATACCAAGTTCGGCATTCGGCTTTGTCTCCTCGCACCACCGGTGCACGGGCTTGCGTGCTGTAGGAATTTGCCAATGGCCACAGTGTGATTGCGGATGGCCACGTGACTGTCGCGGCCGGACGCTCCGAACTCTGCCATGCAGCCATTGCAACTCATCTGTGCTTGCATCCGTCAGGTAGCTCTTGAGCGGTGACACATATCTAGACGATATCTAGAGCCATCAGCACCACAATTGCAGGCCTGCCATCGTTCGTGGCAGTTAAACACCTTCCCGAGTGTGGTCACCTCAGAGCAATGACTATCGGTGCGCCCCGCAGGCCACACACGCTCTACGCGAGGCGCAGAAGCGTTCGAGTTGCTCGACGACACACGCCTACTAGACGATGCCGTTGACGGGATTGGCAGGCGAGTGATTCTGAAATGCAATTAATCGCCGAGTTTAACCTACGACTGCCCAAGTGCTGGCTGGTATGAGGCCAACGTCCCTATTGAGCTATACCGTTGCCGAGTATAATTTCACGATCATGAAATACTCTGACGAGTAGCCTCCACGCAGGCTTCGCTCTTCAAATGACGGGCCTCCATGCCGCGACCACTACTTGGTCCGACCCCACCTTCGCGCGCGACGATTCGCTGCATTCACCAACTGGGCGACCGCATTCGAGCCACCCGGGCAGGGGACGGGATGCCCATTGACCGCGAGGCATTGCGGGGTCGCCATCGGCATGCTGTCCAAGCTAGAGAACGGCAAGGGCGTCAATCTCGAGCACGCCCTGCGTGTGGTGGATGAACTGGGTTTGACGATGCTGATCGTTCCCAAGGCGCATGCGCCTTGGCTCGAACAGGCAGCGACCCATGCGGCCAAGATCGACGAGGATATTGCGTGGGAACGGCATGCCTGGGCTGGAGGAGTCGCGTGGTGCTGTGATCACCCCAGGCGTAAGCCTCGGATACGGCTTGTGTGTGACGTGAAACCGGGTTTGACGTGGCCGAGATCGGCCAAGAATTCGCTTGAGAAGGTCATTCCCGCTGGTGCCGTGGCCCTGAGATTGACTGTTGCGCGCCTTCGCCGGGCCAGCTGCCGATACCCTGACCTCAGGGCATCGACCAGGTAGCGGATGCCGTGGCACCAGTTCCGGATCGCCTCGCGCAATTCCGCCTCCGTCAGGGCAAGCGCTTGGGCACGTTGAATGAGGTCCTCGAAGATGCCGAGCTTGAGCGGCACCTTGGGCGCAGGGTTGTTCGGAAAGGTTTGCGGGAAGCGCTTCTGCAGCCTGGCGGTGGCGTGCACCGCCTGGGGAGTGGCGCGTCACAGGTCCTTCAACGCGACCTGTACGTGTTGCTGGAATTGCTGTGGATTTCCCAGTGCGTTGGCGTTGAGCAGCGCCAGCTTGACCAGAAACAACTCAGTCTTGTCCGCGCCCGCCTGATCGATGGCACTCGACAGGGCGTCGTAGACTAACTCCAGGCCGGCAATGGTGAGGCTTTTGTGGTGGGCAGTCATAGAGGCTCTCCTGAGGGATTTTTACTGAGGCAAGGCCGTGTGCAGGGCCGCTTGCAGCCGCGTCGCATCCAGCGTCAGCCAGCGGGCACATATGTGCTGGTCGGGACGCAGCAGGTAGGCGGCGCCGCTGGCCAGCACGCCATAGCGTTGGCGGAAGTGGCCATTGACGTCTTCAAGCGTCAGGTCAGCGCCGGCCACCGGTTGTGCCGCGCCGACGGCGATGACCCGCAGTGGCACGCCGCGGGAGCGGCTCGCTCGGACGACGTCTTGAAGGGGGGCAGGCAGCGCTGGCGCCTCGGTGAAATACAATAGATCGAAGCCGCCACCCAGATGATCGAGCAGGAAATCGTCAGCTGACAGGCGAATGTTTTGCGGCGGGGCGCCATGAGCAGGGCCCTTCACGAATAGCGCGTTGTCGTCCCCCCGACTGTTGAGCGCCGAATCGGTATACTCGTGCGGCCGCGAAGTGCGCCAGTGATAAAGTGGTCGCACAAACGCCTCACTGAGCGACAGCGACAACACCGCGTCGCGCAGCAGGCGGAAGCCTTCGCTGGGCGGCGTCATGAAACGTGTGCTCTTGCCCGCCTCCTCGATGATCTCGCGGGCTGCGCCGACGCGCTCGGTGCTGTAGTTGGCCAGCAGCTTGGGGCCGGCCAGCCCGTTGATGACGAAGGCGAGATGCCAACCCAGCGATTGCGCGTCCTGGAATGCAGTATTTGCACCGCGCACGCCGAAGATTGGCAGCAAGTGGGCCGCGTCGCCGGTGAAGATCACACGGCCGTGTACATAATCAGGCAGCGTCAGGGTGCGTGCAGAGTAGACGGAACACCAATCCATCTCCCAAAGGGTGCCGGCGTACCCGATCATCGCCAGTTGAGCATCGATGCGGGCCTTGAGCGACTCGGGCCTGAGCGCCTCCTCGGGCGTTTCACCGACAGGCAGCTGGTAGTCTACCCGCCAGATCCCGTGCGGCTCGCGGTGCATCAGAATCGTATTCCCGGGATTCCAATCGGGGTCGAAGAACGCCAGCCGCTCCGTCGGCAGGGGAAGGTCAATCCTGATGTCGGCGATCACGAACAGGCCCTCATAAGAGGCACCTTCCATCTTCAGGTCCATCGCGGCGCGAATCCCGGAGCGACCGCCGTCGGCCGCGATGAGCCAATCTGTCTCCAGCGTGTAGAGGCCTTCGGGGGTGTCGATCTCAACGCGAGCAACGTCAGCCTCCTGCTCGACTGAGACTACCTTGTTGCCCCAGCGGAAGTCGATCAACGGGTTGGCCGCGCAGGCGTTGAGCAGGTATTCCTCCATGTACTGCTGCTGGATATTGAGCATGGGGAAGAAACGTTCGTCCGGATCGTGCGGGGCCTCCATCCGGAAGACATGCTGGCCGCGGTAGTACGAGTTGCCAAAGCGCCAGGGCAAGCCGTTCTCCGTCATGAGCCCGGCCACACCGACCTGTTGCAAGATTTCCATGGAACGGCGCGTGAACACGATCGCGCGGCTGCCCTGGGACACCTGCAGCTCCGCGGTGACAACAACGCTGGGCACGCCATGCCGGGCCAGTTCGAGCGCCGTGACCATGCCGGCCGGGCCGGAGCCGGCAATGACTACCTTCTTGCGCTCCTGCGTGGGATGGGACGAAGGCAGCCAGGGGGGGAACACCTGGTAGTCATAGTAGATCGACGGGCGAGCTTCGGTGGTGGGCTGATGCATAAGCTTGATTCCTGTTCAGGAATGGGAAAGTGGGCGTGCCGGATCGAGAGCGACGATTTCGGCGTGCGAACGTAACAATGGCGCTTCCCGTCAGGCTGCAGGCTTCGGCGCCCCAGGAATCGGAAGAACCAGGAAGACCGCGCAGCCCACCACAAGTAGCGCTGCCGCGTAAAGCAGGCCGGTGGTGAAGCTGTGCGTCATATCCTTGAGCCATCCCACGACCAGCGGGTTGAGGGCAGATCCAAGGTTGCCGGTGGCATTGATCACGGCGATGCCCAGGGCTCGCGCTGCGAAGCTCAATGCATGATCTGGCGTCGTCCAGAAAATCGACATCGCGGTGTAAGCGCCGGTGGAGGCCAGGCACACGCCCAGCAGTTGTATCGCCGGCTGCGAGGACCCGGCCGTCAGCAGCCAGCCCGCGGCCGCGCACAACATCGGCAGTACGGTGTGCCAGCGGCGTTCCTGGGCGCGATCCGAGCGCCGACCCCACCAGATCATGCCGATGATCGTGCACACCTGCGGGATGGCGGCCAACAGGCCGATGGTGGTGTTGCTGGCGTCACCGGCAAAGCTTTTGACGATCAGAGGCGTCCACACGGCCACCATCGCCAGGCTGTTGACCAGACAGAAGTAGGCCAGCGAGAACTTGAGCACGGTGGTAGAGGTCAGTTCCGACCACAGGCTGCGTGGGCGGTCGTTAGATGGACGTGACACCGGCTCGGCTCCGTGCTCGGCCGCCAACAGGCGGGCGAGCGTGGTCTTCTCATCCGGTGTGAGCCAGCAGGCCTGTGCCGGCGTGTCGCTGAGATAGAAGTACACAATCAGGCCAAGCACGGAAGCCGGCAGCCCTTCCAGCAGGAACAGCCACTGCCAGCCTTTGAGCCCATATAGCCCGTCCAGGCCCAGGACCACGCCCGAGATCGCCGAGCCGAAGGCGGCAGTGACCGGCATTGCGATCATGAACAGGGCGTTGGCCCGTGCCCGGTAGGCGGCCGGGAACCAGAACGTCAGGTACAGCAGCATGCCAGGCAGAAAGCCGGCCTCGGTGACACCCACCAGCATACGCAGCCAATACAGTGTCCTTGCATCGTTAGCGAACATGGTCGCCGTGGAGGCCAGCCCCCAAGCGATCATGATGGCGGCAATCCAACGTCGCGCGCCAATACGCGCCAGCACAACGTTGCTCGGCACGCCGCAGGCGATGTAAGCCAGGTAGAACAAGGTGGTGGCCAGACCGAACTGGGTACCGGAGAGACCCAGGTCTTTCATCATGGTGAGCGCCGCGAAACCGATATTGATGCGGTCGAGGAACGAGACCACAAACAGCAGGAACAGGAACCACAGCAGATGACGTGACACCTTGGCGACAATCTGCCGGCTTTCGCTGCTGTGGCTTGGCTGCGCAGCCGGCGCATCATTTGCGGTCTGGACGAATCCGAAGCGGGATCTCATGGGGGCTTCTCTTGCGGCGCCGTATGCCGGCAAATGGGTAGAACGAACGCGCTGCCTTTGCGGCGTTGCCGTCTGTGCCGGATGGTCTGGCGCTCTGGATTTCCTAGGCCGGGACCGTTGGTTATGGTTGCGCACGCAACTATTGTGCTTTAGGTAAACGCCAGCCAATATTGGGGTTTATACTGGTTGCGCGCGCAACCGTATGGATGAGATCGTTGGCCCGACGGAGGGTGTCGTAGTCAGCACTCCTCGGTGGCATAGTTATGCCCGCAACAAATCGGCCGTATAGTTGCCGAATCGCCTGAAAGTCTGAATGGGTTGCTGCTTGTGACATTGAAATCGATTCCCGTTGCCCTGGATCGCACCTTGACGCACCGCCTGCACACGCTGTCGAAGCTCACGGACCGCGTCACCCAACTGGCTTACGAGGCCGAGGTGGGGATTCCAATGCACGAAGGACGCTGCCTGGCCGCGATCGGATCGTTCAGTCCGATGTCGGTCAACGACCTTGCGCATAGTGCAAATTTGAACAAAGGGCAGGCAAGCCGCGCGGCGCAGTCACTGGTTGATCAGGGGCTGGTGTGCAAGGCGGTTAGCGCAACGGACGGCCGCGGTGTGGTGTTGACACTCACCGCCAAGGGGGAGCGGATCTGGCGGCGGGCGATGGCCCTAATTGAGCGCCGCAATGTCGAAATTCTCTCTTGCCTGGATTCGGTCGAGCAGGAGCATTTCGATCGCATGCTTGATCGCCTGGTTTCCTACGCGCGAGAGAGAATCAATGAAGCGGGGTAACCCCACTTCTGCAGTTCATCAGCGCCCTTGAAGCCCGTCACTCGTCGGCTTTGCCGTACCTGCCGGCGTAGGAGCACAGTCCGAATTTGCCTCTGCGCTGCCGCCGCGCCAAGGCTTAGATAGCGTCAAGCAAGATGCCCGGCCCAGCGGGCGCGTCTCCCCGGGCAAAGCGGGGTGGGCAGCAACCCGTGCGCGCGACGGCACGCGAGCGCGAGTTGGAGCGGACCTGGGCTTGCCGCCGTAGCCGGCAATGCTCACTGCAAATTGCATTCGTTCGGCGCCTCTGCCGTTTGCCTGGTGCCCGCGCGCCTACGACAGCAGGCTTTCGTAGGGGATGCGCAGGCCATCGTGCAAGCGCTTGACCATGCTCAGGCTGAGCTTGCGCTTGCGGTTCAATACTTCAGACACGCGGCCACTGGAGCCAATGAACGGCTCAAGATCGCGCGTGGTGAGGCCCTGCTGATCCAACCGAAACTTGATGGCCTCGACCGGATCGGATGGCGGCATAGGGTAATGCTCTTCCTCGTAGCGTTCCACGAGGATCGACAAGACTTCCAGCTCATCGCCTTCGGGCGAACCAACCGGCGCGCCCCATAGCTGGCCAATGCGCTCCATGGCGGTGTCGTAGTCTAGTTCGGTACGAATGGGCTTGATATCCATCACACGCTCTCCGCGTCAACTTTGTCGTATTGGGCATGGGTGCCAACGAAACGGACCCACCCGATCTGGCGTTCACAGTCGATAGCCAGGATCAAGCGATACTTGTTCCCGGCGATGTTGAACACCACGCGACCACCCTTGAGGATGCTGGCTGTCCGTAGTTCGGCTTTCACATCCTGTGGTGTAGCATATGTCACTTTCTCCATGTGGCGATACCACTCCGTGAGGGGTGATATCGCATCCGCATACGCGGGGTCGCTCTCCCAAAACTCTCGCAGCGTCCGCCGCGCAATGATCCGCATCCTTTGGTTCTCCCATTCCGGGAGGAATGTACTCCCATTTTGGGAGGTCTGCCTATCTCGGGGCGATTGAGGGTCCGCAATTCGCAAATATGTGGAGCTTAAGATATTTGCGAATCTCGGCCAGAAGCCCTCGGACTGAGAAGGAGGAGAACGCTGGCCAATCAGCACTCCGCAAGCGGCGTTGTTAGGGCAATTAGTTGGCAGTAGCGACCCGCCACCAGAAAGGCCGCCAGCAAAGGGCAGTCGCACCTACCCGAGCGGATCCACAGTCGGTGTGTCCGTGACAGTGGGAGGTGGGGTCTTTCATTCATGAGGTCCGGCGGGTGTGCTTGTGGGCTCAAATAAAATTTCATCATCGTGAAATTACGAGGCGCGGGCAGGCTCTGGGCTGGCTTGCTGTAATTAAGGAAAGACGGCGGCCTTATGTCTTGTGGGTCCACCCAATCCGATGCCGCTCCTGCGTGGCTTCGTGCCGCGCATCCTCCTCGCTGTGCAGGTAGCCGCTGGTGGTCGAGATCGACGAATGCCCAAAGTTGTCTCGCACAAAGCGCAGGTCGACCTGTTTGTCGGTCATGTGGAGCCGGCGGTGTGGCGCAGCAAGTGGGCCGAGGCGCTTGCCAAGACATCGGCCTTCACCTTCCAGTCGGGCCCGCGCGCGCAGGCGCACGAATTCTATAGCTGCGCTGGATTCTAATCAGTCCGCAATGCCGGCGCGGACAGCAGGATCGGCCAGAACCTCGTCAAGCGCGCTTCGCAAACGAAGAAACAGCGTTTCAAAGTCGGCTTCCGAATAGCACAATGCCGGCGCAAAGCCAAGGATGTTGTCCCCGAAGGCACGGTAGATCAGGCCGTTTCGGTACCCTGCGGTGAACAGCTTGTCGGAAAGACCCAAGGCCGGGTCAAAGCGCTGCTTTGTCGATTTGTTGCTGACCAGTTCGAGTGCCCCAAGCAAGCCCAGGGAGCGAGCATCGCCCACCAGCGGATGGTTGAGCATCTGCTTTAGGCCCTCCGCAAATGGTAGTGCGACGCGCTGGCCATTGGCCAAAAGTCCACCTTCCTGGTACAAGCGCAAGACCTCGAGCGCCACTGCGGCGCTCACCGGGTGAGCGGAGTAGGTCATGCCGTGTCCAATGGACTGGCCGGTCGGCGTACCGTCCGCGATGCCGTTGTAGACCGCGTCGGACATCAGCACGGCGCCCATTGGCACGTAGCCAGCCGTCAGCCCCTTTGCCACGGTCATGAGGTCGGGCTGCACATCCTCGTGCTCGCACGCAAACATCGGACCGGTACGGCCGAAACCCGTAATGACCTCATCGGCGACGAACAGAATGTCCAACTCCCGGCAGGCATCGCGCATTGACTTGAGCCATCCGCGGGGCGGCACGATAACTCCGCCCGATCCTTGTACCGGTTCGCAGAAGAACGCGGCAACGTTCTCCGGGCCGAGTTCTTCGACCTTCCTGCGCAGCGCAGCCACCGAAGCAGCAATAATCGCAGGCTCATCGGTTCCGTCAGGCTGACGGTACGGATAGGGAGAAGGAATGTAGTGTTGATTGGCGCGTGGCAGGTCGAAACCGTAGTGGAACGCGGGCAGGGCAGTCAGGCCGGCGCCGAACGACGACGATCCGTGATAGCCACGCTCCAGGGAAATGAAGTGCTTCTTTGTTGGCCGGCCCGTGGCATTGAAGTAGGCCGTGATGTAGCGCACAGCCGAGTCCACTGCGTCCGAACCGCCCAGCGTGAAATAGACATGCCGCAGGGAAGCGGGCGAGAGTTCGACCAGCTTCGAGGCCAGCTCGATCGCTGGTCCGCTGCTGAAGTGAAAATAGCCGGTGGCATAGGGCAGCTCGCGCATCTGTCGTGCCGCCGCTTCCACCACGCTTTCCTGGCCATAGCCCACGTTGACGCACCATAGCCCGGCGAACGCATCCAGCAGTTCGTTTCCATCGGCATCGCGGACATAGGCGCCCTTTCCGGATGTGAGGATGGTGGGCCCTCGCTGTTCATGAGTGCGCCAGGCCGATACGGGATGAATGAGATGGGCGCGGTCCAGCGCGGCCAGGGCTTCGTGGGAATCAGAGTGCATGGGCAAGGGTCGGTGCGAGAAAGGTCGCACTCAGCATATGCTGTTTCAAGAAGTAGTTGATGCCGCAATGCCATTGCGCAACCGGCGCCCGTCGCATAGTTAATGCGGATTCAGCAGAAAATGCCGTGGGCCGAAGGAAGTGATGTTCCCTGTCTCGGCCGCCCTTGTATTTTGGCGGGCGCGGGGCGCCCATGCCAGTATTACTTGGGAGCGTTCGTGGACGCTCCAATCGCGTCACGCAGGATGGTCAAGGCCTCCGCGATTGTCTCCGGGGCGCTGTTCAACGGCGCCAGCAAGCGCACCGTGTTGCGATGCACACCGCACTTGATGACGAGCAGACCGCGCGTACGGCATTCGTCGATAACCGATTGCGCCAGCGTAGCGTCCGGCTGGAAGGGGTCGCCGTCACGCACGAATTCCAGTGCGAGCATCGAGCCGACGCCGCGGACGGTGCCGATTGCCGGGAAGTCACGCGCGATGGCGTCGAGGCCGGAGCGCAGCAGCTCGCCGGTCTGTTTTGACTTCTCGAGCAGCTTGTCCTGCTCGAAGACATCCAGCACTGCCAGCGCCGCGGCACAAGCCAGCGGGTTGCCGGCGTAGGTACCACCAAGGCCGCCGGGAGCAGGGGCGTCCATGATTTCGGCACGCCCGACCACACCGGCCAGCGGAAGGCCGCCGGCGAGGCTCTTTGCGACCGTCACGAGGTCCGGTTGAATGCCGGCTTGCTGGAAGCCGAACATCGTTCCCGTGCGGCCAAAGCCCGCCTGGATTTCGTCGAGGATCAGCACGATGCCGTGACGCTTGGTCAGTTCACGGAGCGCCTGCAGGAACTCGGTACCCGCCGGCAGGAAACCGCCATCGCCCTGAACCGGTTCGAGGATCACTGCGGCAACGCGCTCGGGGGCGATTTGCGTGGCGAACAGATCTTCGAGCGCGCGGATTGCCGCAGCCGCGTCGAAGCCGCGATACGGATCCGGGTAGGGGGTGTGGTAGATGTCCGCTGCCTGGCCGAAATTCTGTTTGTACGGCGTGCTCATGCCCGTCAGCGTCGAACCCAGCAGCGTGCGGCCGTGGAAGCCGCCGCGGAAGGCGATGACGCCGGGCACATTGCGATAGGCCCGCGCAATCTTGATGGCGTTTTCCACCGCTTCTGCGCCCGTTGTCACGAACAGCGACTTGTAGGCTTCACTTCCGCCAACGAGCTTGTTCAGGCGCGCTGCCAGGTCCACGTACACGTCATAGCCAACAACCTGAAAGGCGGCGTGCGTGACGCGGTTCAACTGGGTGCGCACAGCCTCGACGACCTTGGGATGATTGTGGCCAATGTTCTGGACACCGATACCGCCGACGAAATCGATATAGCGGCGACCCTCCACATCCCACAGGTAGGCACCCTCTGCCTTCTCGGCGAAGAGCGGATGGGCCGTGACCACTCCGTGGGGCACGTGTTTGCCGCGCTGGGCGATATAGGCTTGGTTGGTTTGGCTCATGCTAGATACCTCATTGAAGTTCGGCGACAGCGGCGTCGCGTTGATTTGCGGGGGCAACAGATCGGTCAATAGGGGCAGTCGCCTCGGCTAGAACCTCGGCCAGATGGCGTGCATCGCGTCCGGATACCTTACGAATCTGGGACCGGCAGCTGAAGCCGTCAGCAACCACCGTGGCGTCGGCGCCAAGGGCGTCAAGCTTAGGAAGAAGCGTGGTCTCGCCAATGCGACGAGAGACGGCCGCCGTCTTCTCGTGGTAGCCAAAGGCACCGGCCATACCGCAGCAGCCGGTGTTCATCACGTTCAGGCCCATGGCGCTCTCTGCGCTCGAACCACCGCATGCGCGCTGGTGGCAATGGGCATGTGCATGGACCTCCGTATCGGCCTCAAGCCTGATGCCGGCGCGCTTGGCAAACTCGGCCATCGTCACGGTGAGACCCGCTAGCTTCTTCGCCCTGGGATCGTTGGGAAGCATTGCCAGCATTTCGTCGCGGAAGACCGACAGACAGCTTGGCTCCAGTACCAGAACGGGAACACCCGCTGCGATGGGATCTGCCAGCACGTCGAGCAGCTCGCGCAAATTGTTGCGGGCCTGGTCGAGAAGACCGACATCGTAGAACGGGCGGCCGCAGCAGACGTGCCGTGAGCTAAGCCGTGCGCGCCAGCCGTGCCGCTCGATCACCTTCACGGCCGCCTCGATCACGTGCGGGGTGAAGCCGTTGTTGAAGCTGTCGGTCCAGACCACCACATCGCGCGGGCCAAACGATTCGTTGCGCGGGGTCTCCAGACGCCTTGCCGTATTGCTGCGACGGAATGCCGTGTCAGCCACAGGTGGGAGAGCCGCACCCTCTGCCAGGCCGAACACTCGTCCGATCCTGCGCGAGAGGCGGTTCTGCATGACGGCATTGAACGCGCCGCTGAATCGGGTGGCGACAGGCAGCCATTGCCCGAGTCGGCCGATCAATGCGTCCATCGGCGCCCGCATACGTCGCTGATAATAGCGATAGAGGAATTCGCTCCGGTACTTTGGGATATCGACGTGGGTGGGGCAGTCGTTCTTGCAGCCTTTGCAGGAAAGGCAAAGGTCCATCGAGTCCTTGACGTCCTTTGCATCGCGCGTCTCGTCGATGATCTCGCCGTTAAGCATCTCGAAGAACATGCGTGCCCGCCCACGCGTGGCATATCGTTCCTCACGCGTGGCCTTGAAGCTGGGGCACATGGTGCCGCCGTCCAACGAACGGCACTTGCCCATACCAATGCAGCGTTCGGTTTCACGTCCGTAACCGGCGTTGGCACCGGCGCCCATGGGGTACGTGAACACGCTGGGGGCGTCGCTGCGGCGATAGTCAGGGCCCAGCCTGAGGTTGGCGTCGACCGGCATGGCGTCGATCAGCTTGCCGGGGTTCATCAGGCCGTGCGGGTCCCATAGGGCTTTGAACTCGCGGAATGCCTGCATGAGGCGTGGGCTGAACATGAGCGGAAGCAACTCGCCCTTGGCTTGGCCGTCACCATGCTCGCCGGACAGTGAGCCCTTGTACTTGACCACCAGTGCTGCCGCCTCTTCCAGAAACTTGCGCCAGTCGCTTACGCCGGTCTTCGATCGAAGATCGAAGGTGATGCGTGAGTGAATGCAACCATCGCCGAAATGGCCATACATATTGGTCTTGTAGCCATAGCGGGCGACCAGTGCAGAGAACTCCCGTAGGTACGGGCCGAGCAGGGACGGCTCAACCGCGGCATCTTCCCAGCCTACCGTGGGATCGGGTTGGCCTGGTACGGTGGACAGCGAGGTAGCCGATGCACCGGTTTCGCGAATGGCCCACAGTCGGCCCATTAGCCCGGCGTCTTCAACCAGTCGGACATTGGGCTTCGGGACAAACTTTGCTGCGGCTTCCGACGCATGGCGTACCTGCCTGATGGCCTCGCTGCGTTCGCTCGCGCCGAACTCGATCATCAGCCAGGCATTCCCGGCCGGAAGCTCGGCGATGTCGTCGAGCTTCAACCCCAGCTCCTTCAAACCACCGATGATGCCGGTGTCGAGGCCCTCCATGGCGATCGGGCCAAGCGGCAGCAAATCGGGCACGCAGTCTGCCGCGTCGAAGATCGACTCGAAGCCCAGCACCAGCAGGACCCGCTCCGGCAATCCTTCCACCAGCCGTGTTTCGGCACGCAGAACGGTGGCGCATGTACCTTCCGTGCCGACCAGTGCGCGCGCAATATTGAAATCGTTCTCGGGCAGCAGCTGGTCCAGGTTGTAGCCTGAGACGCGCCGTTTCAGACGGGGGAAGCCGACGCGAATGTCATCGGCATAGCGATCGGCGAGATCACGCAGCCCTCGCACAATGCGGGCACGCTCGCCACCGGCGGCCAAGTGCTCGGCGTACGCGGCTTCGCTGGTGGCACCGACCCAGAAGCGGGCCCCGGTGGCCGTTATAACCTCCAGACGCTCGATATTCTCGACGGTTTTTCCTGCCATGACCGAGTGGGCGCCGCAGGAGTTGTTGCCGATCATGCCGCCAAGGGTGCAACGGCTGTGGGTGGCGGGATCTGGACCGAACGTCAGACCATGGTCGGCGGCGGCCTGCTTGAGCTGGTCGCAGATGACGCCTGGCTGTACGCGACCGATGCGCGTTTCCGAGTCAATCGACTCGACGGCATGCAGGTATTTCGAGTGGTCGATACAGATCGCTGCATTGACCGACTGTCCGCTCATCGAGGTACCCGCACCACGTGGCACCATCGCGACACCCAATTCGCCACAAGCGCGCACGGTAGTCTCGAGGTCCGCCATGGTGCGGGGGATGACCACACCCAGCGGCACCTGCCGGTAGTTCGAAGCTTCGGAGGCGTAGATGGCTCGCGTCACCTGGTCGAATCGCAACTCCGCCGTGGTCTCTGCTTCCAGGCGTTTGCGCAAGCGCAGCAGCAGGTTTAGATCGCTTTGCAGTGGGGAGGTGGCTTGTGTCATAGTCGTTGCGGTTCGGCCCGTTCGGCCCCCGATGCGCGGGGGTGTGGCTCAGTATAGGGAGGCGGGCAGTGAAGCTTTGACCGAAATCGGGGGGCTGTTCAGCAGCGTATTTCGTTGTCTGGCCGACGAACAGCAGTTCCTTTTTTCGTGCCGACCGCGCTCAGTGAGCGCGGCGAATGGGCGCGGGAATCGCGCAGGAAGCGCCTGCGGTATCCAGAATCGCAGGCGCGAATGCACACTGCTCATTCGAGCTGACCCTGGCAGACGTACTTGATGTGCATGTACTCTTCCAGGCCGTAGCGCGAGCCTTCACGGCCGTAGCCAGAGTCCTTGATCCCGCCGAAGGGTGCCGCCTCTGCCGCGATCGCGCCTTCGTTGATACCGACGATGCCGGACTCGAGCGCGTCGGCCAGGCGCCAGATGCGCTTCACGTCGTTCGAGTAGAAGTAAGCCGCGAGACCGAAAGGCGTAGCATTGGCGGCGGCCACGACTTCGGCCTCGATCGAAAAGCGCGTCACCGGAGCGACCGGCCCGAACGTCTCTTCGCACGAACACTCCATGGTCGCATCGACATCCACCAGAACCGTCGGCGCGTAGTAGTTCGGTCCAGGGCAGCGGTCCGACTTGATCCGCTTGCCGCCCGCCACCACGCGGGCGCCGCGGCTAACTGCGTCATTGACGTGGCGCTCGATCTTATCCACGGCGCGAGCGTTGATCATCGGGCCGATCTGGGCGGCCGAGTCGGTCGCGGGCGCCACGACGAGTGCGCTGACACGAGCTGCCAGCTTTTCGACGAATGCATCGTGGACCTTGTCCTGCACGAAAATGCGGTTGGGGCACACGCAGGTCTGACCGCCATTGCGGAACTTGGCAGCCATCAGTCCCTCGACGGCTGCGTCCAGATCGGCATCATCGAAGACAATGAACGGAGCGTTGCCGCCCAGTTCCAGTGAAAGCTTCTTGAGCGTGTCAGCAGAGCGGCGCGCCAGGTGCTTGCCCACTGGTGTCGATCCGGTGAATGTCATTTTGCGTACGCGGGGGTCCTCCAGCCACACGTCAACCACTTCGGCGGCACGTTCGCGCGACGTGGTAACGATGTTCAGCACGCCCGGCGGTACGCCGGCCTGCTCGGCAAGCTTGACCAGCGCCAGGGAGGTAAGGGGCGTGTCTTCCGCGGGCTTGCATACGACGGTGCAGCCTGCTGCGAGGGCCGGGGCAATCTTGCGGGCAATCATCGCTGCCGGGAAATTCCACGGGGTAATGGCAGCGATCACACCAACGGGCTCGCGCAGTGCAAACATGCGACGGCCGGGTACCGGCGCTGCGATGACGTCGCCATCGGCACGGGTCGCTTCCTCGGCGAACCACTCGATGTAGCTGGCTGCGTAGATGACCTCGCCCTTGCCCTCGGCAAGCGGCTTGCCTTGTTCGCGCGAGATCAGGCGGCCGAGGTCCTCTACGTGCGCGACAACAAGGTCATTCCAGCGTTTGACGATCTGCGCTCGTTGTTTGGCCGGGACCTTCTTCCATGTGGCAAACGCTGCATGGGCAACATCCACAGCGTGCCTGGCGTCCGCTGCGCCGCTGTCCGGCACGATGGCAAACACTTCGTCGGTCGCCGGGTCGCATACGTTCAGTGTGCGGCCATCCGCGGCGGCGCTCCATTCCGCTCCGATCAGGTTGGCGCCCGGCAGAAGGCTGGTGTTCTGGATGGTCAAAGACATTTCATCTCTCCTAGGCAATAGGGGGCCGCTGCCATGTCGCGCAAATGCGCAGACATGGCGAAGCAGCGATTCGGGTATGAAAAAAGAGGCCGCGTCGGCAGCAGCTAGTGGGTTGCTACGGCCGGGTTCTCGCATGCCGAGCGGGCAGCGGCCAGATCGACCTCGTCGATCCACCCACGCCGCAATTCCGGTACGGAACGGGCAAGCAGATCGTAGTACGGGTGATGTGGTCCGCGCTCGTAGTCCGCGTGTGCAACCTGTGTCAGCTTGCGGCCGTGCTGCAGCACCACGATTTCGTCGCAGATCGCCCGCACAGTGTGCAAGTCGTGACTGATGAACAGGTACGACACCCCAAGTTCGCGGCGCAGCTCCGCCATCAGGTCGAGGATCGCCGCGCCAACGACAGTATCAAGCGCAGACGTAATCTCGTCGCACAGGATCAGTTCCGGCTCAGCCGCAAGCGCGCGGGCCAGGTTGATGCGCTGCTTCTGCCCGCCGGAAAGGCCGGCAGGAGTGCGGGCAGCAAGGCTGGCGGGAAGCCGAACCAGATCCAGCAGCTCCCGGATGCGCGCACTTTGCTTAGACCCGCGCAGGCCATGGAAGAATTGCAAGGGACGGGCCAGGATTTCCTCGATGGTGTGCGACGGATTCAACGCAGTGTCAGCCATCTGGAACACGATCTGGATCCGGCGCAACGAATCACGGCTGCGCTTATCCAGGGATGGCGGAAGCGGCTGTCCGTCGAACTTGATGCTTCCGGTGCATGGCGAAACCAGGCCTGCGATCGCCCGGGCCAACGTCGTTTTTCCCGAACCGGATTCGCCGATTACCCCAATGGACTGGCCCCTGTGAAGTGTCAGATTGATGTTGTCGAGGATCTTCACTGCCGGTTGTCCTTTGGCGTCGACCGCCCCATATCCTGCGGACACTCCTTTGACTTCCAGCAGCACCGGGCTCGATCCCGCGCTTCCGGGCCTGCCGCTACGCTCTGCTGGTCGCGCAGCGGCCAGCAAGCTGCGCGTGTAGTCATCTGCTGGAGCATGCAGGATCTGGTCAGTCTCGCCAAGCTCGCGCATCTTGCCGTCGCGCAGTACGAGGATGTGATCGGCTACTTGCGCCACAACGGCAAGGTCATGACTCACGTACACCGCAGTGGAGCGCCGCTCGCGCACTGCGCGGCGGAATGCCCGCAGTACTTCGACCTGCGTGGTGACATCGAGAGCCGTCGTCGGCTCGTCGAGAATCACGAGATCCGGATCGGTGATAAGCGCCATGGCGGCCATCAAGCGCTGCAGTTGGCCCCCCGACACCTGATGGGGATAGCGCTCCCCAATTGTCTCGGGATCAGGCAATGCCAGTTCCCGGAAGAGATCGATGGCCTTGCGCTCAGCGCTGGCGCGGTCCATCAGCCGATGGATCAGCGCCGGCTCGACCACCTGGTCCATGATGGTCCGCGAGGGATTGAAGGACGCTGCAGCACTTTGCGCGATGTAAGTGATGGACCGGCCGCGCAATGCGCGTTGCTCGGATGGCGACAGCGACAGCACCTCGGTGTCGCCAACACGGATGCTTCCGCCGGCGATCCTGCAACCCTGGCGAGCATAGCCCATCAGGGAAAGCGCCGTGGTGGTTTTTCCGGATCCCGACTCGCCAATCAGGGCGAGGACTTCGCCAGGCGCAATGTGGAAGTTGACGTCGTCAACGATGGTGGTGTCGCCTGCCGCGATGCGCAGATTCCTTACCTGTACTGACTTGCCCATTATTTTCCTCCGGCGCGTGCCGAGCGGCCCGGCAGGTTGTCGATGACAAGATTGACCGCGATCGTCAGGCTCGCGATCGCCAGGGCCGGTGCGATGACGGCCATGCTTCCGTCCGCGAGCGCGCCAATGTTTTCGCGCACGAGCGACCCCCAGTCGGCGTCGGGCGGCTGAATGCCGAGGCCCAGAAAGCTCAGGCTAGCCAGCAGAAGAACGACGTAGACAAAGCGCAGGCCAAGATCGGCCAGCATCGGTCCAAGAATGTTAGGCAGAATCTCCTTGCGCATGATGTAGGCAGTGCTTTCGCCTCGCGTCCGGGCGACTGTCACGTAGTCCATGGCATTGATGTTGACGCCAAGCGAACGGGCAATACGAAAGGCGCCAGGCACATAGATGATCGCGGCGGTGACTGCGAGCATCCAGACCGAGGAGCCAAATGCCGCGACCATGATCAGCGCAAACATCTTGCTCGGAATGGCGGTCAGCGTATCGAGACCTCGGCTCAGGGCCACATCGATCCACCGTCCGCTAACCGTGGCAAGAAGCGCCAGCGAGATGCCAATGCCGCTCGCACACAGCGTCGAGACCAGCGCCACGCACACCGTGTAGCGCGCTCCCAAGATGACGCGCACCAGCATGTCACGACCGAGGTAGTCGGTGCCGAGCCAGTGTTGCCCGCTCATTGGGGCGAATACCTGAACATCGCCAGAAGGGGTGCCGTCGGTGGTGATCAGCATGGGGCCGATCACCGCCGCAACCAGCCAGGCCACCAGCACCAGCGCGCCGAGCCAGCCGGCCGGGCCAAGCCTGGGGCAGCGGAGCCGGAAGCGTGATTCGGTCGGGGTCACGGACGAGTGCCGGGTGTGGGTATTTGTTGTCGTGGTCATGTTAATAATCCAATGGCGCGTCAGCGATGGCGCAGGCGCGGATTGGCCACGATGCCGCAGACGTCGGCCAGCGTGACGAGAAGCAGGTAAGCCACGCAGAAGATCATGGCGCACACCTGGACTACTGGCATGTCGCGCTGCGACACGCTGTCGACCATGAGCTTGGCGATGCCGGGATAGTTGAAGATGGTCTCGACAATGATGACACCACCGAGCAGGTAGGACAGGCTAAGTGCGACGGCATTGGCGATCGGACCAATCGCGTTGGGCAACGCATGGAACAGCACCATCCGCGATGGTGAGGCGCCCTTCAGGCGCACCATCTCCACATACGGGGCGTTGAGCTGGTCGATCACCGCAGCCCGGGTCATGCGCAGCATCTGCGCCACGATGACGCAGCACAGGCTTAACACCGGCATCGCCATTGAACGCAGGAGCGTTTGCCACGAGTCGCCCTCGCTAACATAGGCGAGGGCGGGCAGCCAACGCAACTGGACCGCAAACAGCAGTACCGCAAGGGTAGCGACAAGGAATTCCGGGATCGATACGACGGCGACCGAGCCGATACTTACGGCGCGATCAAACCACGTCCCGCGATAGACGGCGGCTAGAATTCCAAGGCCCAGGGCAACGGGCACCGAGATCAGCGCCGTCAGCCCCGCCAGCAGCAACGAATGAGGAAGGCGGCCGCCAATGGTCTCGGTTACCGCCATCCCGGTCACTAGGGACGTGCCGGCCGTTCCTTGCAGCATGCCGCCCAGCCACTTCACGTAGCGGACGGGGGCCGGCACATCCAGGCCCATCTGTGCCCGAAGCGCGGCCAGCGCTTCAGGCGTGGCGTCCTGGCCAAGTTGTTCCTGAGCGGCGTCACCAGGCAACACCGCGGTGATGGCAAAGACGATCACGGAAACCGCCAGCAGAGAAAGCACGGCCATGCCGAGGCGGCGTGCCAACAAGCGCAGAATGAACAAATTCACGATGCCTCCTACACCCTTCTGATCAAGCCGCCAGCCAGACGTGTTCGGCGAACGAATAGCCCATCAGTCCACCGAGCGGTACGGGCGCCAGGCCCTTCAGGCGCTTGTTGTAGCCGTCGACTGAGGCGACGAACAGCGGGATGCCGATGCCGGCCTCCTGGCGAACCATTGCCTGCATGTCTGCATAGATCTGCTTGCGCTTCGCCAGATCGGTCTCGGCACGTGCCTGCAGCAGCAAGGCGTCGAACTTCGGATCCTTGTAGCGCGACTCGTTCCAGGTTGCGTCCGATTTGAAGAACTGGGTGAACAACGTGTCTGCGCTGGCGCGCGGGTTTACGTTGCCGAAGCCGACGGGGCTGTTGAGCCAGTGGTTGGACCAGTAGCCGTCGGCCGGCATGCGCTTGACTTCAAGGTTCAGGCCCGCGGCGCGGGCGCTCTGCTGCAGAATCTGCGCCATGTCGACGGAGTACAGGGCGGCCGGCGACGCCACGACGGGTATCGGCGCGCTGCCGATGTTGGCCTTCTTGAGGTGGAACTTCGCCTTCTCCGCATCGAACTTAGTTTGCGGCAGGCCAGGGGCGTAGAAGCGATTGGTAGGATCGATCGGTTGGTCGTTGCCGAGCACGGCATAACCCATCGCGATGCTTTTCTTCATCAGTTCGCGGTCAAGAAGCAGCTTCATGCCCTGTACGAAGTCGGGATTGGTGCCCGGACCGGTGTCGCGTCGCATGATCAGATCCGTGTACTGACCGGACTGCGTGACGAAAATGTTGGAATTGGGCGAGCCTTTGACGCGTGCTGCCGAGCGCGGATTGATCGACGCAACAAGATCAAGATCGCCGGAGAGCAGCGCGTTCACCCGGGCGCCTTCGTCGCCGATTCCGACGAACTCGATTTCGTCGAGATACGGCTTGCCGGGCTTCCAGTAGTTTTCGTTGCGGACCACTACCGAGCGCACACCCGGTTTGAATTCCTTGAGCTTGAACGGACCGGTGCCGATGCCCTGGTTGAAGTCAGTCGTGCCGGCACGGACGATATGGAAGTGGAAGGTGCCAACGATGACCGGGAAGTCAGCATTCGGGGCCGTCAATACGACGGTCACTTCGTTGGGGCCCGAGGCCGTAACGCTCTTGATCTGCTCGGCCAGCGACTTTGCCTTGGAGGCCGTTGCGGGATCCTTGTGACGCATCAGGGAGAACACCACATCGGCCGGGGTCAGGGCTTTGCCATCGTGGAACGTCACGTCCTTGCGCAGCTTGAATACCCACGTGGCCGCGTCCTGCGTGGCAAACGAGGCAGCAAGGGCTGGCTGTGGCGTAAGCGTCGAATCGAGTTCGGTCAGGCAGTTGTACAGCATCGTTCCGCGACAGTAGTCAGTCTTGTTCGACTGCTTGGCGGGATCGAGCGTATCTGCCGCGGAGGCGTTATCGCCCGCTACGCGAATGCGTCCACCGCGACGAGGCGTCTGGGCGTGTGCCGACACCGCGACGCCCGCCAGCGATCCCGCCAGGGCCGCCTGCATGCCGCCTGCGGCCAGCAGCTTGAGAATGTCGCGCCGTGTGGCGCCGCGTTGCAGGGCATGCATGATGCGGGACGATTCGGTAGGACCGACGAAGTCTTCCAGCGGCTTCTTGTCAAACATGGCGATAGATCCTTGATGGGGGCGGAGTGTTATTCGGAGGGGCGTAGCGTCAGGACACTGCGTCCTTCATCTTGAAATAGAGGCCGACGGCAGGCAGGAACCACGGCGGGCCAACGTGGCCAGGGATGGCAGGCCAGTCGCGCCCGCGCCACGGGTTAGCTGCAGCTTCGCCGGCCATCACCCGTGCCATGCACTGGCCCATGTGCACTGACATCTGTGTGCCGTGACCGCTGAAACCCATGGCGTAATACAGGCCATCGCGCTCGCCAGCATGCGGCAGGCGATCCTGGGTCATGTCCACCAGCCCGCCCCAGCAGTAGTCAATGGCAACGTCGGAGAGTTGCGGAAACGCTTCAAGCATGCCGGCGCGAAGGATGGGACCGCTGCGTGCGTCCGATTGCGGGCTCGACACCGCGAAGCGCGCACGGCCGCCAAAGATGAGGCGGTAGTCCGGTGAGAGGCGGAAGTAGTGGTGGACGTTGGCCGTCGTCACGTACGTGCGCTGGCCAGCGAGCAGCGATTGGGCGCGCTCTTTGCCCAATGGGGCGGTGGCAATGATGAAGCTGCCGATGGGGACAATGCGGCGACGCAGCCAGCCGAAGCTGCCATAGCTTCCGTGGCGGCTGGCTCCTGTGGCGAGCAGCACCTGGTCGGCCAGTACGGTACCGCGCGGCGTCTGGACGCGGTACGAGTGTCCATTGCCAACGCGCAGTAGCCGTTCCACCGGCGTATTGAAGTGGATGGCGGAGCCATAGCGCGCAGCGGCGCTGGCCAGGCCAACGGCAAAGCGGCCCATGTGCATTTGGCCGCTTTTCTTGTAGAGCAGGCCACCGTGATATCGATCGCTCGCAACTTCGGCGTGTACCCGCGCGGCGTCCAAGAGTTCCACGTCAGTATCGACGCCATCGCGGTGCAGGCGTTCGCAGCTGCGCGACAATGCGTCCATGTGCGAAGGCCGCGAGGCGAGCTTCAGCTTGCCACGGCGCACAAAATCGCAAGCGATGTTTTCCTCGCGTACGATTGATTCCACTGTATCGACGGCGGCGTCATAGGCGTGATACCAGGCGCGAGCCCGATCGGCGCCGACGCGTGCCGCCAGCGTGGCGTAGTCAACGGCGAGGCCATTGTTGACGTGTCCACCGTTGCGACCGGACGCTTCTCCGGCAGGCCTGTCGCCTGCTTCGAGGACAATGACGCGCGCGCCCCGTCGTGCCAGCCCCAGCGCCGCCGACAGGCCGCAGAACCCACCGCCCACGACGACAACATCTGCCGTTGCGGGCAATGGGTCAGCCGAGCCGGCGAATTCTGGTACACCTTCCTTCCAATAGCTATCGAGCTTCATTTCAGTCGTGGTTTGGAGCCGCTGGCGCTGCCTGGCTTGCTGTCAAAGCATGCTGGCGTTGCGCTGCGAGCGAGTTGCGTCATCACGCTGAAATTGAAGCATGCATGTCCGATGAGTTTATGGGGTATTTATCGCCGCCACAGCGAATACTGCGGTTTCTGACGGGGCATTCGGCATTGCCTGCCACGGGCACACGGGACGTGCATGTGCACCGCAAAAAAATCAGGGATTACCCGCGGATTGCACCGCACTGGTGCGTCTTCGCTGGGCAAGCATTTTTTCCTATCTCCGCGATCTGCTTCGACGCATCATGGGCGCTTCCTGACTGAATCCCGTTGCGTCGTGGAAACAATGGAATCGGCAAACATTTATGCACAACCTGCTGGCAACGCCTTTCGAGTTCGCCCGATGGTGGAGAGCGATCTGTCAGATGCTCTCCAACTCCTGGAGCTGGCCGGATGGCCGCACAGGCTGCGCGATTTGACGGCACTCTTTGAAATTGGCCAGGGCTTTGTGATCCAGGCAGGCGATGCCACTGTTGGCATGGGCATGCGCTGGCTCTGGGGAGCCGACGAGGCATCCTTGGGACTGATTGCTGTGCACCCCTCCTGGCGAGGGCATGGCTTCAGCAAGCAGCTGATGAACGCGCTCTGTACGGGACTCGAGCACCACTCCGTACGCATGCAGGTGACGCCCCCGGTACCAGACTGGGCGACTCGTCTAGGCTTTGTCCATGTGGGTGATATTGCACGGCTTGAAGGGCGTGCAGCGTTGCCGCCGCTGGTAGCCTTGCCAGATGGCTATCGTTTGCGGCCAGCGGGTCGCAAAGACCTGCCCCTGCTGACACAACTGGATACCGCTGCCACCGGAATGACGCGGAAGGACATGCTGCAGTCATGGCAGCCCAACGCGCTGGCTACCGTGGTGCTCGACCACCCGGACGGCGCTCAAGGCTTCGCGTTAATGCGTCGGTTCGGCCGAGGTGCCGTGATCGGCCCAGTGATTGCGCCATGTACTGTAACGGCCAAGGCGTTGATCGCACATCTGGCTGCCATGGCCGATGGGCGGTTCCTGCGGTTGGATGTCATGAACGCTCCGGACTTGCGTGACTGGATCGTTACACTCGGGTTGGCGCAGACGGGCCATACGGCCGTCATGGTCAAAGGCGGCCTCGCGGAACGTCAGCCACAGTGCCGCTGCGTCGTGTTGGCGGACGAAACTCTGGGGTAACAAACAGTATGCGAGACGAGGTCACCTTCCTCTACAAGGCAGATCCCATTCGAGGGCAGACGTGGGCCGAAGTGTTTGAGCGGGAAGCCCCGCACGTGCGCTTTCGCATGTGGCCTGACATCGGGAATCCGAGTGAAGTGCAGTACCTGGCCGCTTGGGAGCCGCCAGATGACCTGGCAGTCTTTCCGAATCTGCGTGTGTTGTTTTCTACCGGTGCGGGCATCGATCAGTTCGACCTGAACAGGCTGCCTGACCACGTGCCGCTGGTGCGCATGATTGAGCCTGGCATCGTCGAGGGGATGGTCGAATATGTCACACTGTCAGTGCTCGCCTTGCATCGCGACATGCCAGCGTACAGGCGCCAGCAGGCGCAAGGCAACTGGCGACCGCTGCAGGTCCGTTCCGCAGAGTCCTGCCGCGTAGGTGTACTTGGCCTTGGGTCGCTTGCGCAAGCGGTATTGGGCAGGCTCTCTTCGTTCGGCTTCGATTGCGCGGGTTGGGCGCGTTCGGCGCATCGGCTGGACGGGGTGCAGACATTCTGTGGATGGTCGGTTCTTGACGAGTTTCTTGCGCGCACCGACATTCTCATTTGCCTCTTGCCGCTCACGGAGGAAACACGCGGCATTCTCAATGGCTCGCTGTTCTCGAAGCTGCCTCGTGGCGCGAAGCTGGTTCACGTCGGACGCGGGCAGCAGCTTGATACCTCGGCTCTCATGATGGCGCTCGATGATGGCGTGGTAAGTGATGCCATCCTTGACGTCACCGATCCGGAACCACTGCCGCCTGACGCTCCGCTATGGCGTCACCCCCACGTCTGGATCACGCCTCATGTGGCCAGCATGACCCGCCCGGACACCGCTGCGCGAGTGGTGCTCGATAACTTGCGGCGCATGAAAGAAGGGCAACCCATGGTAGGTCTGGTCGATCGCGCAAAGGGATACTGACCGGGATAGTGCCTGTTGCGTACTCCGGGGCGGACGGAGAAAATGCTGGGCACACACTTCAGTCGTTAGGAAAAATGGCAACCCCCGTAAAACTCGACCGTCTGGACCTTCGTATTCTGGCCCAACTCCAGAAGAACGGTCGTATGACCAACGTGGACCTAGCGGAGGCTGTTGGCTTGTCTGCCAGCCCCTGCCTGATTCGCGTCAAGCGCCTCGAACAGGCTGGCTATATCGGTGGGTACAGTGCACAGATCAGGATGGACAAGCTGGGCGACATCCTGACGGTTTTCACCGAGATCACCCTGGAGGACCATCACCGGGAGGATTTTGTGCACTTCGAAAAGGCTGTGGCAAATATCGACGAGATTGTCGAATGCCATCTGGTGAGCGGTGGGTACGATTATCTGCTCAAGTTCATCACGCGGGGTGTGAACCATTATCAGGAGATAATGGAAAACCTGCTGGAAAGCAATATCGGAATCGAGAAATATTTCAGCTTTATCGTTATCAAGTCCCCATTCATCAAGACCCATTATCCGATCGAGCGTCTGTTCCCGTCGACGTGAATGGCATGGCGTGCCCGGCGCCAGGGGCGAGAGCCCCTGGAAAATCGCTTAGCCCATTACCACATAGACTTTGCGAAGGGTTTCGCGGATATCCCATACGCCCACAGTGTTGACGGGAAAAAACAGGGTATCTCCAGCACGAATCTCCTGCGGCCCTTCGCCGGCAGGCGTAAATGTGCAAGCGCCGCTCAGAATATGCATGACTTCTGCATTGGCCAGCTGCCGTTCGAAGCGACCTGGCGTGCATTCCCAGAGTCCGCTGCGATTGGCGCCAGCGCCCTCAATTGGGACCTCCAACGATACGGTTTCGCAGGCAGGCTGGCTCAGGGGGCGCGCGACCGCGCCGCTGGCTATGAGCCCGTCGGCCTGGGCGGAATTTGAAACAACGACGATCGACATAGGGAACGCTTCAACAGACGGAGGAAAGCGCCCAAACCTGGCTGGCTGGGCGTGCAACATCACAGGTGGGCTTACTTGCCGGCTTCGACGGCGTCAGCCAACTCGGCCAGCGAGTGGAAGTGGTAGTCCGGTGTGGTGTGTGCGGATTCGATCGTGCCACCGGATCCCTTTTGCGCATGCCGGCGCTCGATCCAGCAGGTCGTGATGCCGAGTTCTTTTGAGATGCCGATGTCGTGATATTGGCTCTGGGCGACGTGCAGGTTATCCGCCTGCTTGTAGCCCCAGGCGCCTTCGTAGCGGCCCCGCGCATAGGCAAAATAGCGGGCGTCAGGCTTCTCGCACATGGCGTCATCGCAGCTCAATTCCATGTCGAACGGATTGCCCAGCGTTTCTGCGAAGTGGCGCAGCGCCCAGGTTTGCGCGTTGGTCATCGTGACCAGCTTGAAATGCTTGCGCAGGCGCTTCAACGCTTCGACGGAATCCGGGAACGCGGGCCAGTGAGCGACGGAGTCGCGGAAGCCCTTTGCGATCTCATCGGCCGCGGGCAAGCCCAGGCTGGGGGCGATGACCTTCCAGCAGCGCTCGAGGTCGTCCGGGTACCAGGTCGTGTCGGGACTCTTGCGGGCTTGCCTGTAGGCAGCCAGGAAGTCCTCGTCACCGAGCTTGGAATCCGGCGCTACGCTACGCAGATAGTTGAGCATGCCGCGCTCGAAGTCGATCAGGGTGCCGACAACGTCGAAGGTCAGGACTTTGAAATCTTTCAGACTCATGGTGAACTCGCTCTTCAATGAATGGGGACTGAGGCAGGAAGGGAAGCGCCACCCGCGCTCTGCAATTGCCGCGGGGTAAGCCCGCAGGCATTCTTCAGGCAGAGTGCGAGATGGCTTTGATCGTAGAAGCCGCACGCCTGTGCCGTGTCTGCCGGGGAGCAACCCCGTTTGAGCATGGCGCGTGCACGTTCCAGCCGGGCGCCGCTGATGTATCGATGCGGCGGCATCCCGAGCGCCTGACGAAACAGCGTGACGAAGCGGCTGACGCTGAGCTGGCAAAGCCTTGCCAGCTGCTCCAGTTTCAGGCGCTCGTCCAGATGCTGGTGAATGTACGTCAGCGCCGCTGCCACACGCTGATAGTTTCCGTGAGTGGGCAGGATTTCGACAGCTGTTTGTGGGGCGTATGCTGTGGCTTTCATGACCATCAGCATACGAGTAACCGCGCCGCGCTTCTCGCTGATGTTGCTGCGCCTTTCCGCATTGAATTGCGAAATGGACGTGGGCAAAAGCAGATCGTGTTGTGAATTATGAGGCATCTCAGACTGTGCCCCGCGACGGCTCGTTCAGGCGGTTCCGAAGGGGGATCAGCGCGTAGGGACGCAATCTCGAAGGCGACAGATTGAGATGCCGCGTCGATCGCAGCAATGGATGCGCGTCCGTCCGCGTTTCGCGCGCCCATTATTTCAGGATCACGAAGACCTTGCGCATGGGCTCCTGGATCTGCCACGTGCCGGTGGTATTGGCCGGGAAGAACAGGGTGTCCCCCGCCTTGATGCGCATCGGCTCGCCGCCGGTCGGCGTGAACACGCAAGCGCCTGCCAGGATATGCATGACCTCGGCTTCCGGCACCTGTCGCTCGTAGGATCCGGCAGTGCATTCCCACAGGCCAGTCCGGTTATCGCCCGCGCCTTCGAGAGCGACTCGCAGGCTGCTGGTGCGGCAAGGCGGGAGGCTTAGCGGACGACCGACCAGGCCATCGTCGGTCAGTTCGTTGCATTGCGCGGCATTCGGGATGATCGTGATCGGCATGGCAATTCGCAGGGACGAAGGCCGCTCATCGCGATATCGCGATGAGCGGCCCCGGAGTTGGGAGGGACTTACTGGTTGGCCTCGACAGCGTCGGCAAAGTGCGCCAGCGAATGGAAGTGATAGCTCGGCTTGGTCAGCTCCGGTACCTCCATGGTGCCGCCGAAGCCGGGCTGCGCGTGGCGCCGCTCGATCCAGCACGTCTTCAGGCCGAGGGCGTTTGCCGCGCCGATGTCGTGGTACTGGCTCTGCGCCACGTGCAGGTTATCTTCCTGCTTGAAGCCCCATTTGGCGTCATAGCGGCCGCGGGCGTAGGCAAAGTACTGCGGATCAGGCTTTTCGGTCAGTGTATCGTCGGCGGTGTTGGTGTCGTCGAACGGAAAGTCCAGCGTCTTCTCGAAGTGCGACAGCGCCCAGCGCTGCGAGTTGGTCATCGCTACGAGCTTGAAATGTTTGCGCAGGCGCTTCAGCGCATCCACGGAATCGGGGAACGCCTTCCAGTGCACCACCGAGTCGCGCAGCCCTTTTGCGAGTTCGTCGGAATCGGGCAAATCCAGGCTTTGCGCCATCAGGTGCCAGCAACGCTCCAGGTCATCGGGGTACCACATTGTTTTGTCTTCGGCCCGCGCCCGGCGGTAGGCGGCGAGGAATTCCTCGTCCGTGATCTTGCTGTCCGGCACGACGCGACGGAAGTAGTCGAGCATGCCACCTTCAAAGTCGATCAGCGTACCGACCACATCGAACGTAAGTACCTTGAAGTCTTGCAGTGCCATCAGATGCCTCTCTCGGAAAAATGAAGCGAAAAAAAGCGAAAGGAGTCCCCGGCCGCAACGGCGTGCGGTCCTGGTCGGAAAGAAAAACTGGATCGTTCGGCGGGCGGGCTCAGCCTTCGAGCCAGACGTTCTCCGCGAACGAATAGCCCATCATGCCGCCCAGCGGAATCGGCGACAGCCCCTTGAGCTTCTTGCTATGGCCGTCGATGGTGGCGACGAACAGCGGAATGCCGATACCCGAACCCTCGTGGATCATCACCTGCATGTCGGCGTACATCTGCTTGCGCTTTGCCATATCCGTCTCGGCGCGCGCCGCGGACAGCAACTGGTCGAACCTTGGATCCTTCCAGCGAGATTCGTTCCAGGTCGCGTCCGACTTGAAGAACTGCGTGAGGATGGTGTCCGCGTTTGGACGTGGCACGATGGAGCCGAAGCCCACCGGGCTTTGCAGCCAATGATTCGACCAGAAGCCATCGGCCGGCATGCGCTTGATATCGAGATTCAGGCCGGCCTGCCGTGCGGATTGCTGCAGTACCTGCGCGATATCCACCGAATACATGGCCGCCGGCGAGGCCACCACCGGAATCGGGGCGCTACCTAGATTGGCCTTCTTCAGGTGGAACTTGGCCTTCTCGGGGTCGTACTGGCGTTGCGGCAGCCCCGGAGAATAGAAGCGGTTGGTCGGATCGATCGGCTGGTCGTTGCCAGTCAGTGCATAGCCGAGAGCGATGGATTTTTTCATCAGCTCGCGATCCTGCAGCAGCTTCATGCCCATCACGAAGTCCGGGTTGGTGCCGGGGCCGGTGTCTTTGCGCATAATCAGGTCGGTGTACTGGCCCGATTGCGTGACAAACACGGTATGGCCCGCTGAGCCTTTGATACGGGCAACGGAACGCGGATTGATGGTCGTGACGAGGTCGAGGTCGCCGGACAGTAGCGCATTGACGCGCGCACCCTCGTCGCCGATGCCGACGAACTCGATCTCGTCCAGGTACGGCTTGCCGGACTTCCAGTAGTTTTCATTGCGCGTCACCACCGAGCGCACGCCCGGCTTGAACTCCTTGAGCTTGAAGGGGCCGGTGCCGATGCCCGCGTTGAAGTCGGTGGTGCCGCTCTTGACGATATGGAAGTGGAATGTTCCCAGGATGACCGGCAAGTCGGCGTTGGGCGCGGACAGCACCACAGTCACCTCGTTAGGGCCGGTGGCCGAAACGCTGTCAATCTGGTCGGCCAACACTTTGGCCTTGGAAGCGGTGGCAGGGTCCTTGTGGCGCAGCAGGGAGAATGCCACGTCGGAGGGCGTCAGCGGCTTGCCGTCGTGGAAGGTTACGCCCTTGCGCAGCGTGAAGATCCAGGTCTTCGCATCCCTCGACGTGAACGATTCGGCCAGCGCCGGCTGGGGTGTGAGGGTTGCGTCAAGCGACGTCAGGCCGTTGTACAGCATGTTGCACCGACAATAGTCGACCTTGTTCGACTGTTTGGCCGGGTCCAGCGTATCGCCCGCGCCAGCATTGTCGCCGGCCACCCGAATCCGCCCGCCGCGGCGCGGAGTCTGTGCATGCGCCGAAACCGCCATGCCGGCCAGGCTTCCGGCCAGCGCTGCCTGCATGCCCCCGGCCGCAAACATGGCGAGTACGTCACGGCGCGTAAAACCCCGCCGCAGTCCGTCCAGGATGCGTGTGCTCTCCGCTGGGCCGATTAGGTTGTCAAGCTGTGTGCGGTCGTTCATGGCAGAAGGTTCCTTGGTGGCGTCGTCGCATATGACAAGACTGCGTCTATGTAATAGGATCGGGCGCAGGACAATACCGTTTGGGTGGCGTCCGGACGGCCCGCTTACTGCAGAAATCCCTGTGACTTGCTCAAAGTTTAGAAAAACGGGGGGCTCGCGAGCAACTTCCGAATTGTTGGGTCAAGCATAATCTGAGGTTATGGCAAATTTCCGTCGCAAGTTGCCTAGTGCCAATGCACTGTTCGTCTTCGAGGCCGCCGGGCGCTGCGGGAGCCTCACCAAGGCGGCTGCGGAGCTGTATGTCAGCCAGCCCGCGGTGAGCCGCATGCTGGCCCGCATGGAGGAGCGCATGGGCGTGCGCTTGTTCAACCGGGTGCGCGGCGGCGTTGAGCTGACCGATGACGGCCGCCTGCTGCATCAAGCCATTACCGCCGGGTTCAATACCATCGAGGCGGCAATCAGCGAGATCGAGGCGCGGGCGACGGGCATGGAGACAATCACCCTGTCAGTGTCGACGGCGTTCACGACGCACTGGATGATGCCGCGGATGGAAAAACTGCGGCGGGACTTTCCAAAGGTCGACCTGCGCTTCCAGCTAATCTCCGGCAAGGTGGGCGGTTCGATGCACGATGTGGACCTGGGTATCCGCTTTTTTACCGGCAACGAGACACCCGAAGCGGGTGCGCTGCTGATGCCGGAAATCATCCTGCCGGTCTGCACGCCAGGCTACCGCGACAAGCCGGTGCATGGCAGCGACATCATCATCAACCTGACCGACAGCTTCCGAGACTGGTCGAATCTTTTTCCAGGGCTGCGCCAGCGGGAACTCGATCTGTACAGCCTGAACTTCTCCGACTATTCCATCGTCATCCAGACCGCGATGCTAGGCCAAGGGATCGCACCGGGCTGGCTCAATGTCGTCACGCACTGGATGCGGGTGGGCACGCTAGTGCCTGCAATCGGGCAAACACATGTCACAGAGCGGCGCTGCTATCTGGTCCAGCAGTCCAGTGGCACGCCGCGGCCGACAGTGGCAAAGCTTCGTGACTGGATCATCGAGGAGACCTTCAGGGATCTAGAGGAGATCGACCGGATGTATCCGGAAATGGAGCTGCTAAATCTGGCGTCGGGACGAGGGTAGAGATTGTTGGTACGGTCGGTATGCGACGTGACCTAAGCCTGGGCGGTCTGACGAAATCGACTTCCCCCACTGCACGCTCTTGTCTACGACCGACCCATCTACGGAAACGGCAAAAGGGCCATGGGGGGAAATTTCATTCAAGAGGCGTGAAGTGTAGTAAAGACGCTCCTCCAAATCTGAGTACAAAATCAGGAAAGTCAACAACTTAGCGATTCGTTTGTACTAACATTATTACGATTTTTCAAGTAGTAATGTTGTTACCCTCCGCCTGCGAGAAGTAATGTTGATCCGATCGCAGGTCCGTCGCTTGGTCACATCTTTACTACGTTTCACACTGACTACGCGGCTTCAATCTCGTTCAGTAAAAAGAGCGTTCTCGCGCGTCATGGCCTAAATAGCTGGAATCTAAGGCGCTGAACAAAAAGCCGGACCGTCTTGTCGCCGCGTGAGAGTAGGAGCGGAGGGGACACGTGCTCACCGAACTGCCGCATTAAAGGAGAGCCGTGAGACGGTGAAATGAGCGCAATCAGGGCGCGTATCAACTTTACTACCCAAACGGAACATCATTACTACACTTCACGGCGGGCCATTAATTCGGCAAACGCGGGCTACGCCGGGCGGTATCGACGAAATTCTATTGCTGGTGGGGCAAGGCGATCGGGAAGGGTGATTGTTCGGTAGAGACATGCGTACGAATTCGGTGAAGATCCCAAGAATAGGGGCCATTCTGTCCATCCGCGTTCACACCGCGACTGGGCGACAGTGAACTCTCCCGCCGCAGTGCTCGCGAGCGCTGGCAAGGCAAAGGGCCTCTTTCATCTTCATCGTATCAAACTATCCTGGCTGGCCCCACATTCGCGGAATTAGTGATCGCCATTAGCCGAAATGGCGATCTGCAACAACAGGGTTCAAATTTCAACATTGGCGGAAATAGTGACCGCCATTAGCGGAAATGGCGATTTGCAACAGCCGCGCGAAATGGTTGCCGGTCTTGCCTGGTACAACTACCTCACCGATGAGAAGCGGGTGGTTTGGCAGGACAAAGGAGCCGCACTGGCCGGCGATCGAAACTCCCACTCAGCGTGGCTCGCGCTCAAAGCGGAGCGGCCGCGGACCGCCCATGACAACTAATGCGAAGGGAGCCCGCGCGGCTTCCTAGGGCGCCGTCGCCGATCGCGTTAGTACACGGGAGACATTACCCGGAGTTATGTCTGCATAGGGCAGGCAATCAGGCCGGCGTCGCAATTTCGTCGAGCAGGCGGGGGCGATATCGCCTGGCCAGCGCCAACTTGTCGGTGTTGGCCGATTCGACGATTGCCGGAGCCGAGCAAGTCGGCGGGCAAGTCAAGCGACACGGATTGGATTGGCTAGTGGCGACTCGGGGCGGTCGTTCGACGCGATCACATTGGAACTAGGCCGCGACATGACGCGGCCCAAGCGTCGCCACACTTGCGTCAGCTTGCCCGGATACTTCCGCAGAAAATATCGAAATTGCCATCCGCTGGGCTAGTCCGCACCACGACCGTATATCCGCCTCCCCTGAGCTCACTCAATATGGCTGGGGCTCTTCTCGATAGTGTTAACACGCCACCATTACCAGGCAGGTTGTCTGGCAGCACAGTGCGATTCAAATCGTACGCGGGTTTCGTGTCATGGCTCGCGCAGGTGCCGCGGTAGATAAACGCGTACAGATGGGGAGGGGCATTCACCTCGTCGGGCACGCCGCCAACAAGAAGGGTGATTGCCGTCTGGTCGCCCTGCGCTGCCAGCGTGGCCTGCGCGGTATGTCCGGCATTGCGCGTCGTGGCAGTGAGGGGGACGACAGTCACGGAGTTGTTCTGGGCGATGGCGTCTGTTGCCGCGAGTCCCGCGGGGAAAGCCGAAAGCGCCACTATTGCTGACCAAAGGGTATTTTTCATCACGTTTCTCCAACATTGGTCCCCGGTCCTATTCCGACCCAATATAGGCCACCCTGCGGCACTTGCATCTTGCGGCGCAAAAGGCGCTAGCGACTGACCGCTTCCGCTCGATTGTGTTGAAAAACTCGGCTAACACGGTTTTTGGGAGACTTCAGGGG
This sequence comes from Cupriavidus sp. FW305-F7, assembly GCF_058782875.1. Taxonomy (NCBI): domain Bacteria; kingdom Pseudomonadati; phylum Pseudomonadota; class Betaproteobacteria; order Burkholderiales; family Burkholderiaceae; genus Cupriavidus; species Cupriavidus sp. FW305-F7. The sequence continues at coordinate 58,515 of NZ_JBYSYC010000001.1, forward strand.
TACCCAAACCTCCAACCGAGTAACGATCGTCCGATACCGGCTGATCTGAGAGGTCAGTTTTTCGAATTCTCGGCCCGTTCAGTGGGCGATTGGGTTTTCAACACACTGGGCGATTGCAGGGCCACGTTGTTTGGTGCCCAATTTATCGTCACTTCCGACGATGTTGCGTGATCGCGGACGTCTCTAGACTTTCCTGCAAGCCGCGCTGTCCGCCCGTCCCCGGCCTTCCCCGCGCCACGACGTAGCCGCCCCGCACCGGGCTGCCGTCCACGAGCGGCCGGACCGTGCCGGTAACTTTCCCAAACCATCCAGCAGGGACCCGACACATGAGACTCGACTCAAACGTATCCGCTGTCATCACCGGCGGCGCCTCCGGCCTGGGCGCGGCGACCGCGCGCCGCCTGGCTGCCCGGGGCGTGAAGGTAGCGCTGTTCGACCAGAACGAAGCGCAGGGGGAAGCGCTCGCCAAGGAACTCGGCGGCGTCTTCTGCCGGGTGGACGTGACCTCCGAAGATGACGTGGTCGCAGGCTTCGCCAAGGCGCGGGCTGCCATCGGACAGGAGCGCATTCTTGTGAACTGCGCCGGCACCGGCAACGCCATCAAGACCGCGAGCCGCGAGAAGGAGACGGGTGAACCCAAACACTTCCCGCTGCACGCCTTCGACCGGATCATCCAGATCAACCTCGTCGGCAGCTTCCGCTGCCTCGCCTTGTCGGCGGCCGGCATGCTGTCGCTCGATCCGCTGGAGGACGGCGAGCGCGGAATCATCATCAACACGTCGTCGGTGGCGGCGCAGGATGGCCAGATCGGCCAGGCCGCCTATTCGGCTTCCAAGGCCGGCGTCGTGGGCATGACGCTGCCGATCGCGCGCGACCTGATGGGCGAAGGCATCCGCGTCAACACTATCATGCCGGGCATCTTCGAGACCCCGCTCATGGCCGGCGCGCAGGAGCATGTCCGCGCGGCGCTGGCGGCGTCCGTGCCGTTCCCGAAGCGCCTCGGCAATCCCGACGAGTTTGCCGCCGTGGCAGAAATCATGGTGACGACCACCTACTTCAACGGCGAAAGCATCCGCTTGGACGGCGCGATCCGCATGGCGCCGCGCTGACGGGCTGACGGCCCACGGCCTCAGGTAGTGCGGGCATGGCGCATCTTTCGTGCCATGCCCTTCCAAGAACGCAGGTCTCCTCGCAAGGAAACATCGACATGGCAGAAGCATTTATCGTCGCCGCCGCACGTACCGCCGGCGGGCGCAGGAATGGACGACTGTCGGGCTGGCATCCCGCCGACCTGGCAGGCCAGGTCCTCAACGCGCTGCTGGATCGCGCCGACGCAGATCCGGTGCTGGTCGAGGATGTGATCCTCGGCTGCGTCGGCCAGGCCGGCGAGCAGAGCAACAATATCGCGCGCAATGCGGTGCTGGCCTCGCGCCTGCCGGAATCGGTGCCCGCGACGTCGGTGGATCGCCAGTGCGGTTCGTCGCAGCAGGCCATCCACTTTGCGGCGCAGGCCGTGATGTCGGGCACGATGGACGTGGTCATCGCGGCAGGCGTAGAAAGCATGTCGAGAGTTCCAATGGGGTTGCCTAGCTCGCTCCCGTTCAAGCACGGCTTCGGCACCTATGTCAGCCCCGCCGTGCAGGCCCGCTATCCGGGCGTGGAATTCAGCCAGTTCACCGGCGCGGAGATGATCGCGCGCAAATACGGCCTGTCCCGCGAGATGCTTGACGCCTACGCCTTCGAAAGCCATCAGCGCGCGATTGCCGCAACGAAGGCAGGGCTGTTCGACAGCGAGATCGTGCCCGTCGACGTGCGCACGGCCGAGGGTGGCGCCAACGGCGAGATGCACCGCTTGGACGAAGGCATCCGCTTCGACGCCACGCTGGAAGGCATCGCCAGCGTCAAGCCGATCCAGGAAGGCGGTTGCGTGACCGCCGCATCCGCGAGCCAGATCTGCGACGGCGCGACCGGCATTCTGATCGTGAACGAGCGTGGCTTGAAGACGCTCGGCGTCAAGCCGCTGGCCCGCATCCACCATCTGTCGGTGATCGGCCACGATCCGGTCATCATGCTCGAAGCGCCGATCCCCGCCACGCAGCACGCGCTGAAGAAGGCAGGGCTGTCGATCGACGACATCGACCTCTTTGAAGTGAATGAGGCCTTCGCGCCGGTGCCGCTGGCCTGGCTCAAGGAGACCGGCGCGGACCCGGCGCGCCTCAACGTCAACGGCGGCGCCATTGCGCTGGGGCACCCGCTGGGCGCCTCGGGCACCAAGCTGATGACCACCCTCGTGCACGCCCTGCACCAGCGCGGCAAGCGCTACGGGCTGCAGACCATGTGCGAAGGCGGTGGCATGGCAAACGTCACCATTGTCGAACGCCTCTGACCCTCGTCGGCATCGCCGCAGCGGGCACGCGGCGATGGCGACGGACGACTGACATCAATTTTCCTGGAGGGCTGGAATGAAAGGATTGGGAGCGGACGCCGAGTACTGGAACGCGCTCGCGGAAGGCAGTCTGAAAATGCAGCAATGCAGCGGCTGCGGCGCGTGGCACTGGCCGGCGGTCTGGCGTTGCGGCGAGTGTGGGTCATGGGAGCAGGGCTGGCACGAAGTGGCGCCACGCGGCCGCATCTTCACGTGGACCCGCACCTGGCACGACTTCGGCTGGCAGGCGAAGGGCTTGCCGTATGTGAGCGTAATCGTCGAACTCGACGGTGCGGGAGGCAAACGATTGAATGGCGTGATGGCAGATGCCGGCGAGCCGGTCCGGATCGGGCAGCGCGTAACGGCCGAGCCCTGGCAGTTCGAATGGGAGGGTGAGACCGTCCATGGTCTGAAGTGGACGCCCGTGGGCGACGAATCGGAACGGGAGGCGCGATGAATCCGAATGAATTCTGTGGGTCTGTCTCGGTGGCCGGCCTGGGCCTGCGGCAGTACAAGCGCGGAAGCGCACCGATGCCGGAGCAGGCCGTCCTGGTCAGGGCGATTGTCGACGCCTGCGAGGATGCCGGCTTCGATCCGGCGGACGTGGACGGGTTTGTCGCGTATGGCGACGACAACAACGAGCCTGTGCGGCTGATGTCGGACCTGGGCACGAGGGAGCTATGCTTCAATTCCCAGGTCTGGGGCGGCGGCGGCGGCGGCATCGCGGCGGCGTTCGGCATCGCGGCGGCGGCCATTGCGACCGGGCAGGCCTCGGCGGTGGTGGTGTTCCGCGCGCTGGTGCAGGACAACAGTGGACGATTGTCGGCCGCGGTGATGCGTCACCACCTCAACGCGCATTGCATCAGCGCCGGGCTGATGGCGCCCGCGCAGCTTTGCGCGCTGCGGGCACAGCGGATGTTCGAGCACCACAAGGTGCCGAAGTCCGTGGCCGAGGAACTGGTCCGTGCCTCCTACTACCACGGCTCCCGCAATCCGGAGGCGATGGCCAGCGGCAAGGATCTTGACCTGGAGGTGTATCGCCACGGCCGCTGGATTACCGAGCCGTTCCGGCTGTTCGACTGCTCGCGCGAGAACGACGGCGCGGGTGCGTTGTTGCTTGTCTCGACCGAGCGCGCTCGGGATCTCCGCAAGAAGCCGGTGCGGCTGCTGGGCGTGGCCAATGGCACGGCGAAAGGGTGGGGCGACCTGCTCGACAATGACGACGACTACGCCTCCGCAGGCTTCAAGCCGGTTGCACGCAGGCTGTGGCAGCAGACGGGCTTGACGCCGGCGGACGTGGACGTGATCCAGCTCTACGAGAACTTCAGCGCGCAGGGTGTCATGTCGCTGATCGACCACGGCTTCTGCACGTACGAGAACGTCGCCGAAGTGATCCGGTTCGAGAACCTGATCGCGCCGACCGGGAAACTGCCGGTCAATACCTCGGGCGGGAACTTTGCCCACGGCTTCGTGCATGGCATCGGCACGGCCATCGAGTCGGTGCGGGTACTGCGCGGCGAGTCGGCCAATCCGGTGCCGGATGCGAAGATCTGTCTGATGACAGGCGGGCCTGGGGCGCCGACAGTCAGTTCGGCGGTGTTCGGGGCTGACAATCTGTGATGCAAAAAGGGGGGCGCGGCGGCGCCCCCTCTCTTTTCTGGCTACATCAAGCCGCTTCGCGCTCGAATCCCGCAAAACGCCGGACATGGAAGTCCGCACTGCCCAGCGTATTGCCAAGAACCGTGGCCCGCTTGAAGTAATGCGTGACGGGAAGCTCGTCGCTCATGCCCATGCCGCCGTGAAGCTGGATGGCGTTCTGGCCGACGAAGCGGCAGGCCTGATCGGTCGTGACCTTCGCGGCGGACGCCGCCCTTGCACGTTCGGCCGGTTCCGCATCCAGCTTCAACGTCGCGCCGTAGACCGACGACCGGGCCAGTTCAACCTGGATCATCATGTCCGCCATGCGGTGCTGCAGGACCTGGAAGGACGAGATCGGCTGGCCGAACTGCTCGCGCTGGCGGGTATAGGCGATGGTGTCCTCCAGCATCCTTTCCATCAGGCCGACCGCCTCCGCGCATTGCGCCGCCACGGCCTCGTCGGCGATGCGTTCGATGAGGTCAAAAGCCTGTCCCTCAGCGCCCAGCAGCGCATCGGCGGGAAGCATCACGCCGTCGAGAACTACGTCCGCCGCGCGCCGGCCGTCGATGGTGTGGTACTCGCGCAGGGTCACGCCAGGACGTTCGCGCTCGACTAGGAAGAGGGAAATGCCATAACGGTCCGACGCGGCGCCGCCGCTGCGGGCCGTGACGATCAGGCTGGACCCCCACTGCGCGCCGATGACGGCCACTTTGTGACCGTCGAGACACCATCCGTCGCCTTGCTTCCGTGCCTGCGTGCCGACCGTTGCAAGTCCGAAGCGTGCGCCAGGCTCGTTCCACCCCACCGCGACGGTGTCGTCTCCGGAGAGCACGGCGGCGAGCAGGTCGCGTGCGCGCTGGCCCCCGGCGCGGCGCAGCAACCCGCCGGCCATCACCACCGACTCCGCGAACGGCTCCAGCGCGAGGGCCCGGCCCAGTTCCTCCATGACGATCATGTTCTCGACCGGGCCGCCGCCGCTGCCGCCCACGTCTTCCGGAAGGGCCGCGCCCAAGATGCCAAGCTCCTTCCCGAGCGCGCGCCAGATGTCGGGGCGCCAGCCCTTGTCCGATTGGCTGGCGTCCTTGCGCGAGGGGAAGGGATAGCGGTCGCGCAGGAACGCCCGCAGGCTGTTGCGCAGCAGTGTCTGTTCGTTGTTCAGCGAGAAGTGCATGGGTGTCTCGGATGTCGGTTGCGTGCGATGCCGGGCGTTATCAGAGGCCCAGCCCTGCCTTGGCGATGATGTTCCGCTGGATCTCGTTGGAGCCGGCGTAGATCGTCCCGGCCCGGTCGTTCAGGTAGTGCAGCGGGGCAATGGCGGAAAAGGCCGGGCCCACATGCGGCCCGGCGCCGAACGGCAATACCACCGGGCCGCCGGGCCGGGTGGCCTGGGGCTGATAGGCGATGCCGTAGTCGCCCGCGGCTTCGAGCGCCAGCTCGGTCACGTGCTGGCTCAGTTCGGTGCCGACGACTTTCATCACCGATGCCGCGAGGCCGGGCGAACCGCCGTTCGCCACCTCCGACATGGCGCGGAATTCATACAGTTCCAGGGCGTTCACGCGGATGCGCGCGGCGGCGAGCTTGTGGGCGAAGGCCGGGTCGTCGATGAGAGCGGAGGTGTCGTGGCCCGGGACCGTTGCGGCGAAGGCGGCGATCCGGTCCAGCCTGACCTGGAGATCGGGCGCGTAGGCGGTGCCGCCCCGCTCGTGCTCCAGCAGGTATTTCGCAACGGTCCACCCATCGCCGATCTTCCCCACGGCATTGGCCTTGGGCACGCGCACCTTGTCGAAGAACACCTGGTTCTGGATGTGCTCGCCCGATGGCGCGACGATGGGCCGCACGGTGATGCCCGGGCTCGCCATGTCGATCAGCAGGAACGTGATGCCGCGCTGCGGACGCTCGCACTTCTCGGTGCGGACGAGGCAGAACATCCAGTTCGCCAAGTTGGCGTGGGTCGTCCAGATCTTGGAGCCGTTGCAGAGGAAGTCATCGCCGTCGTCCTCGGCGCGCATCTGGAGCGAGGCGAGGTCAGAGCCGGAGTTGGGCTCGGAGTAGCCCTGGCACCAGTAGTGCTCGCCGGTGAGCATCTTCGGCAGGAAAAACGCCTTCTGTGCGTCGGTGCCGTAGCGGATCAGCGCCGGGCCGCACATGTGGATGCCTAGCGGGGCCGGCGGTGCACCGGCTGTTAGGCGCTCGCGGGTGTAGTGGTAGCGCTGCGCGACGCTCCAGTCGCACCCGCCGTGCTCCACGGGCCAGGACGGGGCGCCCCAGCCCTTTTCAAACAGCTTGCGCTGCCAGGTGATCGAGGCGTGATGGTCAACATAGACGCTCGTCATGTGGCGGCCCGCGTCGCGCAGCTCGTCGGTCAGGTTCTCGTGAATGAAGGCTCGGACTTCATCGCGAAAGGCAAGTTCGGCGTCGCTCCACCGAAGTTCCATGGTCAATCTCCTGTGAAGGCCGCTACAACCATAGCGGTCGTGAAATTTGCCGGGAACGGAACGACCGCTCCCGATGACTCAGTCCATGCGCATGCCGCCGTCGACGTTCATGGCCTGGCCGGTGATGTAGGACGCATCCGGGCTCAGCAGGAACGCGATTGCCGCTGCCTGCTCGTCGGGCATTCCCTGGCGCCGCATGGGGACGCCCCGTACACTGCCGCTCTTGATCGTGTCGAATGCCTTGCCGGAGCGGGCAGCGGACCGGCCGAAGGTGCCGTCCAGCATGTCGGTGTCGGTCAACCCGGGGCAAATGCAATTGACGCGGATGTCGTGCCGCGCCAGTTCCTGCGCCATCTGCTGCGTCAGGCCGATCACGCCGAACTTGGTGGTGCTGTAGGCGCCGTAGTTCGCCATGCCGATCCGTCCGGCCACGGAGGACAGGTTGACGATCGCGCCGCCCTCGCCCTGGCGGATCAGCACGCGCGCGACGGCCTGCGATACCAGGAACACACCGTCGAGATTGACGGCCACCGTGCGCTTCCACTCGGCCTCATCGAGGTCGACGATCGGCATGTCGCCCGCCCCGCTGGGGACGCCGGCGTTGTTGACCACGCCGTCGATGCGGCCCATGCCTTCCACGGCCGCGCGGATCATGGATTCAACGTCCGCGCCGCGCGTCACGTCACATTCGATCGCCATGCTGCGGCGGCCCAGCCCTCTGATCTCCTCGGCGAGCGATTCGATCCCGCGCCATTGCGCCGCGCGCTCGTGTTCGGGAAAGCTCGCGGGATCGCGGCGCTGGGCAGTTACCACAACGTCCGCGCCGTCGCGCGCAAGACGCAGGGCGGTGGCGCGGCCGATGCCGCGCATGCGGCCGGCGCCGGTAATCACGAAGACTTTTCCAGCGAGTGTGTTCATGTCGGGTCGGGATTGGGCGGGGGGGAGGATGGAATGTGCCGACACGGTCGGCACACAGGCAAACAGGCGCGCAACGCATCACCGATGCGCGCGGAGGTCGATGAAATCCTTCAGCACTTCATGTTCCCGCGTGAAGAAGATCGGCGAGGCCGGCAGGTCGATGAAGCGGTGCTCGTCATCTAGCAGGATCTGGCTGGCGCGCCGACGCTCCTCTACGGGGCCGGCCGGCACTTCGGAGAACCATAGTTCGGCCACGCCATCGAACGGCGGGTGGCCGCCACGGCTGCGCGAGAAACCGGCGAAGGTGGCGTTGTCGAGGGTATGGCACTGGACGTAGCGCTCGATGCCGAGTGTCGGCGCATGTTCCGCGACGAGCGGCGCATGCATGTCACGCCAGTAGGCCTGGAATTCCGCCCGGCTCAGGGACGCGAGCCGCCGGAGGCAGAAGACGATCTTGATCATGGCCGGGCCCTCCCGTCCGGCTCCTGCGTGATGCCGAGCAGCAGCTTGCCGTCATTCTTGCCGGAGAACAGCATCTGCATCGCTTCCAGCGCGTTCTCGATGCCCGGCACGACGTGATCCCGCCATTGGATCTGACCGCCGGCCACCCAGGGCTCCAGCTCGGTCAACGCCTCTTTCGCCTTCGGGAGGTGATCCACAACGACGAATCCCTCGATGCGCAGCCGCCGCATCAGGATGCGCGAGAAGTCGGCCGGTCCCGGCACCGGGCCATCCTTTTCGTAGCTGGAAATCATGCCGCACAGGACAATGCGGCCAAAGGTGTTCATGCGCGTGTAGACGGCTTCCATGATCGCGCCGCCCACGTTCTCGAAGTCGAGGTCGATGCCGTCGGGGCAGAGGCGGTCGAGCGCTGCCCCGACATCTTCGCGCTTGTAGTCGATGGCGCCATCGAAGCCGAGTTCGCCGGTCAGCCAGTCGCATTTCTGCTTGCCGCCCGCGATGCCGATCACGCGTGCACCGCGCAGCTTCGCGATTTGGCCGGCAACGGAGCCGACCGCCCCGGCGGCGGCCGAGACCACGACCGTGTCGCCGGCCTTGACCTGTCCCACGCGCGTCATGCCGAACCAGGCGGTGAGGCCGGTGGCGCCCAGCACGCTCAGCGTGGCCGTCAGCGGCACACCCGGCAGGGGGCTGACGGGCCGCGCCATGCGCGCATCGGTGACGCTGAGTGTTTCCCAGCCGGCTAGGCCCAACTGCACGAGATCGCCGGCCTTGAAGCGTTCGGAGCGGGAGTCCGTGACCACGCCAACCATCGTGCCGCGCATCGCGCTGCCGACTTCGATCGGCGGCAGATACTGTTCCCGGTCGCTCATCCAGATCCGCTGCGTGGGGTCGAGCGAGAGGTAGATATTGCGGACCTCGATCTGGCCTTCGGCCAACCGTGCCGGCCGGTACGCGACGAGTTCCAGGTCCTCCGGTTCGATGGCGCCCTTCGGGCGGCGCTTCAGTTGCCAGCGCAGCGCGGGCTCTTGCACACTCATTGCTTCTCCTTGGCCGGCTGCCCGGCAGCCGGCGTCGTTCCTTGCGGGACGTCCCCTCAGGCCTGTGCCTTGGGAATGAAAATGGACTTGATCTGGGTGAACGACTTCAGCCCCTCCATGCCGTTTTCCACGCCAATGCCGGATTCTTTCTGCCCCGCGAACGGGATGTGCGGCGCGTTCTGCAAGTTCTGGTTGATCCAGACCGTGCCGGTTTCGAGGCGCTTCGCAATCGCTACCGCGTTGTCGACGTTCTTCGACCAGACGGCGCCGGCGAGGCCGTAGTTGCTGTCGTTCGCGCGGCGGATCACGTCTTCCACGTCCGTGAACCGGAGCAGCGGCAGGACCGGGCCGAATGCCTCCTCGGCCACGACGCGCGCATGCTCGGGCGGGTTGTCCACCAGCGTGAGCGGGACGAAGTAGCCGCCGTTGTCGGGCGTCTCGCGGCCGGTGAGCAGCGTCAGGCCCTCGGCGCGGGCTTCGTCGATCAGGCCCAGGAGGCGGCGATGTAGCGGTTCGTTCTGGACGGGGCCGTAGTGGGTGCCCGGCTTCATGCCGTCGTCGACTCTCGCTTCCAGTGCCAGTGCGTGCAGCCGGTCGCGCAGGGCGTCGTAGATATCGTCGTGGATGTACAGGCGCTTGGTGGCCACGCACACCTGCGCGCTGTTGTAGAAGGCGCCGTGGAAGATTTCCCGGGCGACCTGGTCGATGTCGACGTCCGGCATGATGATCGCCACGTCGTTGCCGCCCAGTTCCAGCGTGATGCTCTTCAGGTCGCGCGCGGCGGCTTCCATCACCCGCTTGCCGGTGGCCGTCGAACCCGTGAACGAGATCTTCGCGAAGCCCGGATGGGCGGTCATCAGTGGGCCGAGTTCGTCGCCGCCGGAGAGGACGTTGAAGACGCCGGGCGGGAGGATTTCACGCCACAGCTCGGCGAGCTTGAGCGCTAGCAGCGGCGTGAAGGGCGACGGCTTCATCACCATCGTGTTGCCGGCGAGCAAGGCCGGGCCGATCTTCCACGTAGCCAGCAGGAAGGGGAAATTCCACGGCACGATCGCGCAGACTACGCCGAGCGGTTCGTGGTGGATTTCTACGCGCCGCGCAGGCGTGTCTTCGACCACTTCGACCGGCAGGTCTAGCTTCGCCACGGCCTTCAGCCAGGACGAGCCAAACAGGATTTCCTGACGGGCGGCCTCCAGCGGGCGGCCCTGTTCCAGCGTGAAGAGGCGCGCCAGATCGTCGGCGTGCGCCTTAATCTCGTTGGCCGCCGCGTTGATGACGTTCCGGCGTTCCGCGATCGGCAACGCCTTCCAGGCCGGGAGCGCAGCCTGTGCGGCGGCGACGGCGTCGTCGAGATCCTGTGCCGAGGCGGCCGGCGCGGCCGTGAACGGCTGACCGGTCGCGGGGTTCTTCACGTCAAGGCTGCGCGCCGTCGCGCGTGCCTTGCCGCCAATGGTCAGGGTGTAATCGGAAAAGAAGTCCATGCTTCCGTCTCCATCGAGTCGGGCGATCGGTTCAGAGGGGCGGCCTTACCGGCCGGTAAATGCCGGCGTTCGCTTCTCAGCGAAGGCGCGGGACGCTTCGTGGAAGTCTTCGGTCATCAGGGCCAGCACCTGGGCGTGGTTCTCCACTTCCAGCGCCGCATCGAGGCTGCCGGCTTCCAGGTTGGCCCACATGAGCTGCTTGGTGTGATGGGTCGAATAAGGGCTGTTGCGCAGCACGAGGGCGGCGGTCTCCAGGGCTTGCTCCAGCAGTTGGTCGTCATCGACCGCGGCGGTTACCAGGCCGATGCGCTCCGCCTCGCTCGCCTGCACGGGACGACCGGACAGCATGATCTCGAACGCGCGCGAAGCGCCGATGAGGCGGGGCAGGTGATAGCTGATGCCGCATTCCCCGGCGGTGAGCCCGATCCGCACCGCGCCGACATGGAACGCGGCGGATCGGGACGCCAGCCGGATGTCGGCCGCCAGCGTCAGCGCGAAGCCCGCACCCACGGCGGCGCCGTTGATCGCGGCGATAATGACCTTGGGGCTTGCGCGCAGGCGGCGGACCATGCCGGCGAACAGTTGCTGCCCGCGGTAGTAGTCGGTCACTGAGGCCGGCGCCTCGATCGGCCCGCCGGAACTGTCGGTCAGAGGGCTGGAGAGATCCCATCCGGCACAGAAGCCACGGCCCGCGCCGGTAAGCAGGATTGCCCGGACCTTCTCGTCGCGGGACAGTTCGTCGAGTGCGTTGGAAAGCCGGCGGACGGTCTGCTGGCTGAGTGCGTTCAGGCGTTCGGGGCGGTTCAGCGTCAGCACCGCGACGCCCGGTCGGCTCTTGTCTATCAGGATCTCGTTCTGATCCATACAATCCTCGCTTCTGGAAGATCAACGTGGTGCGCCAGGCGGCGCGGGCCCCCCTCGGGGAAAGGCGACGCGGGATGCGCTTCACAGGCAGCGGCCGGCGGCACTCCACTTGCGTTGTGGAGGCATCTTAGGTTTGTGCATTCGGCACTGGCAATCGTCGCTTTCGACGATCGGGCCGGCGGCGGCGCCGTGCTCTAATTCCGTCGAACTTCCCCGCAAATCCGCCAGAAAGAAGGAGTCACGAACTTGATCACCCTGTACCACTGCAACGACGCGCGATCGTTCCGCTGCCTCTGGCTGCTGGAGGAAATGAAGCTGCCCTACGAGGCGAAGATCATGGATTTCCCGCCCCGGATCCACGCGCCGGAGTACCTGCGGGTGAATGCGACTGGGTCCGTTCCCTGCCTGCAGGATGGCGCGACGACGCTGAACGAATCGGCGGCGATCCTGGAGTACCTGGCGACCCGCTATCCGTCGGGTGGCCTAGCAGTGGCGCGCGACGATGCAGACTACGGCCAGTGGCTGAACTGGCTGCACTTCGGCGAGGCGTCGCTCACCACGCCGCTGGCGACGCTGATGCGCTACGCATACTTCGAGCCGCCGGAGAGGCGCCAGCCGGCTGTCGTGGCGGATTATCGGGAGTTCTTCTTCAACCGCCTCGCCCTCGTGGAATCGGCGCTGCAGCAGCATGACTATCTGGTGGCCGACCGCTTCACCGCGGCGGACATCAGCGTTGGCTACGCGCTGCTGTTGAGCCGGCTGGTCGGCCTGCAACCGGACCTGCCGCCGGCGGTGCTGTCATACTGGGCGCGCTTGCAGGAGCGTCCTGCCTTCAAGGCCGCGAAGCAGGTGCAGAAGGCATGGTCGAGCCGGCAGGCCGAGGCGGCATCCGCCTGATCCTGCGCTGGAATTGAAAAGAAAGCACCTGGTGAACCGGGGCCTGAGAGGAGATTTATGAACGGTACGCTGATCGACGCCATCAAGTGGTGGGCGACGGAACGCCGGGACGAACTGGCGATTGTCACCAGCCACGACGGGGTGACGTATGGCGAACTCGGCACCTGGGCGGACGCTGCGTGTGACTGGCTGGTCGGGCTCGGACTGCAGGCCGGCGATCGGGTCAGCATCTATGCCACCAACAGTCTCGAATGGTGCGTGATGTCGCAGGCGGTAATGCGCGCGGGCGGCCTGTTGGCGCCGGTAAACCCGCGCTTTACGCTTAGCGAGGCGAGCCATGTCGTCGGCCGCTATGAGCCCCGCTTCATCTTCCACGACCAGGATCGGACGGAAAATGCGGTCGCCATTGGCGAGACGGCGCCAGGCATCGGCATCCTGCCGCTGGACGAGATCAGCCGCTTTCGTCACGCGACGCCGGCGGGCCGGCCACGCGACCCGGCGATCGGTCCCGACACGCCGGTCGTCATCATTGGCACGAGCGGTTCCACGGGATACCCGAAGGGCGTGGTTTATAGCCACCGCACCATGCTCGGCGGCTTCGCGGACCTCGCGCTTGCAGCCGCGCGGGCGGTCGAGCACCCGCGCGTGATGGTGTTCGGTCCGCTGTGTACCTCGGCGGGCTACTACGTGCTGACCGAAATGCTGGTGTATGGCGGCACTGCCTACTTTGAGGACAGCTTTGACCCGGCCAAGGCTCTCCGGCGCATCGAGACCGACCGGATCACGATCCTGATGGGCGTGCCGGTCTTCTTCGAGCGCATGGTTGCGTGCGAGTCCTTCGCTTCGACCGACCTGTCGTCGATTCGCATGTTGCAGTCGGGCGGAGCCCGGGTCTCCCGCCAACTGCTGGAAGCGTGGATGCAGCGGGGGCTGGTCTTCCAGCAGATGTACGGCCAGACCGAAGCCGGCGGCTGCGCCACCATCAATCCCGTTGCCGATGCAGTCAAGTTCCCGGAGAAATGCGGGCGTGGCATGCCGCTGACGCGCATCGCCACGATCGACGCCGACGGCAATTTCTGTCCGCCTGGCGTGCCGGGCGAGATCGTCATCAAGGGACCGGCGGTCATGGTCGGCTACTGGTGCGATCCGGAGGCCACCGCGCAGGTGCTGGTCGATGGCTGGCTGCGCACGGGCGACCTGGGCGTGCTGGACGAGAACGGCTTGCTGACCATGCTCGACCGCATCAAGGACATCATCATTTCCGGCGGCATGAACATCTCCGCGGCGGAGGTGGAGCGGGTGATCTCGGAATTCCCGGGGGTCGACGAGGTGGCGGTGATCGCGGCGAAGGACGAGCGCTTCGGCGAGACGCCGATGGCCGCGATCTACGCGCCGGGCGGCATCGAGATACCAGCGCTGATCGCCCACTGCTGCAAGCATCTTAGCGACTATAAGGTGGTGCGCTACGTCGCGGTCCGCGACGAGCCGCTGCCCCGCCTCGCCGCGGGGAAGATCTCCAAGCCGGAATTGCGCAAACAGTACGCCGATGCGCACCTTACATTGCCGAAAGTGCGCTGACGGCGCGACTCCAAACCACCCGTCCCCCTGACAGAGAACAAGATGTCCGCTGAGCACGTTGACGAACTGGCCTGGAATGACAACCTGCTCCTTGGCTACGAGCCGATGGACGCGGTGCATCGCGAATTCGTGGCGCAGATCGCGTCCTTGTCGCAATGCGCCGAGGAAGACCTCGCGGACGGCCTGGCGCGCCTCCACGAGCACCTGAAGGAGCACTTCGATGCTGAGGACGCGCTCATGGTCCAGCACGACTTCCCGCCGCGCGATTGCCATATCGACGAGCATGCGGCCGTCCTGAAGTCGGCGCGGGACGTGCTGGCGCTGGTGCAGGAGGGGGACGTCGCCATCGGCCGGGACTTTGTCGCGCACCTTGCCGACTGGTTCCCCGGCCACACCACTCATCTCGATTCGGCCCTGGCGCACTGGATGGTTAAGCGTCTGCATGGCGGGAAGCCGGTTGTCCTGCGCCGCCACATGAGCTTCGGCCACGGCGAGGCCGAGTTGTCTATATAGCCCCATGCCGGAAGATTCCAGAACCAAGATGACTACTGACGCAAGCCTGCGAACCATGCCGCAACGGGCGGAGTACGGAAACGGTGTCTACGTGCGGTCCCTGCAGATCAGCACCCCGTCACCGGGACAGGTCTGCCTGGCGATGGAGGACATTGGCCACGCCTTCCAGATTTCGCTGACGCACCAGGATGGCGTGGTGACCAGCGTCGGCAGCGCGTGGCACCGGCAGCCGCTCACCAGTTGCGCGGGCGCGGGTAACGCGCTGGAGGTCATGGTGGGCAGCCGGCTGTCGGACAGCCTGTTCGACATTGCCCGCCAGACGGACGCCAGCCAGCAATGCACGCACATGTTCGACATGTTCCGCCTGGCCGCGACGCACGCCTGGCACGACAGGGAAGACCGCCGCTACGACGTGGTCGTTCCCGACAGCCAGGGCGACGATATGGTCGTTGCCACGCTGAGCGTGAACGGCGTGCCGACGTTGAGCTTCACGATGGAGAACGACGAGCGGATCGTGGCGCCGGCGGCATGCCGGGGGCTGAGCGTGTTCAGGGGATTCATGTCGTGGGTGCGCACCAATGTGCCCGCTGACCGGCATGAGCACTACTTCATCATGCAGAAGGCGCTGTTCGTGGCACGCGGACAGAAGATCGACATGGAAGCCACGGTTGGCATGAAGGCGGCCTTGTCCGGACCGCCGGAGGGGACATGCTATGGCTCGCAGGCGGCGCGCTATGGGGAGGCGGTCCGGCTTGCCACGATGCGCCGCTTCGACAAGGATTCGGTCAGCGACGTGCTGACGTTCTTCCGGCCAGGCCAGACGCGGTAGCCGGAGGCGCGACAGGCGCGCCCGTGCGAATCCCAGGGGCGCGCCACTGCACTCAGTCTCGCCGCTTGCTCAGGAATGTATCGAACGTCTCCCGGCCGCTGGGCGGGCGCATGACAGTGGCCAGCGTCAGTTGCTCGGCGTGGAACTGATCATCCAGGCTGCGGCCGATGCCCTCGTCGATCAGGCGCTTGACCCATTGCGTGCCGAGTGGCGGCATTGCGGCAATCTGCCGCGCCTTCTCCAGGGCAGTCTGCAACAACGCTTCGCGTGGCACGACTTCGTGATACAGGCCGATCGCCAGCGCCTCCTCGGCACCCACCACCCGCCCGGTCAGCAGGATTTCCTTGGCGCGCGCCGCCCCCACGATATGCGGAAGCTGCCAGGCGCCCTCGGCAGCGCCATGCACCGCAGCGGCGACGCGGAAGCTGGCTTCGTGGCACGCGACACGGATGTCTGCCGCCATCGCATAGAGCGCGCCGACGCCGTGCGCCAGCCCGTTCATCGCGGCGATCACCGGCTTCGGGTGCCGGGCGATTGCCCGTATGACGGGGCAACGATGGACGGCGGCCAGCAGCATGGCGTCGGCGTCCATGCCTGACATTTCCTTGATGTCGTAGCCTGAGCTGAAGGCCCGTTCTCCCGCGCCGGTCAGCACGATAGCGCGCGCCGTCGCGTCGGTGGCGGCGTCGTGCAGCGCAACCGCCAGCGCATCCGCCAGTTCGACTGTCACGGCATTCATCGCGAATGGCCTGTTGATCGTCAGTTGGACCACGCCGTCGAATGGCCGATGATTGATCAGAGATGGCTCGTTCATCGTTCTGTCTCCAATGGTGGAAATTGTGCATCACGGCAATGCGGAAATTCCGACCTGCCGCGGATTCCGAATCCTATGTCGGATTGAATACCGCGTATCGAGAAATCACGTGTCACCGCGAGAAATCGTCGAAAACGACGAGTGTTACGACCGCCAGACACCTTGACGGAAGCGAAGTAATTCGCCACGTCGTCGACCGTTCATACCCACCTTGTAGCACGCGCGGGAAATCGTCGAAAGGGACGATCGTTTGACGCGCCATCCCTCAGTAACCTACTTCCAGCATTACCCGCGATCTCGCATCGATACCCATTGCACCATCGCGGAAATAGTCCGGAAAGAGACAAGAAGTGAATTCAGAAATGTGCGGTCTGCACAGGAATCGAATTTAAAAGGGTGGGAGACAAAGTGATGGGAGACATTGTGAACAGAAGGGAAGGTGATGGCTGCCGGCGAATGGGCGGCAGTCGCCGTCTCAATGCCGGCCTTCGGATTGCGCTTTCAGGCGCCCTGGTGATGGTCACGGTGCCAGCCCTGTCGATGGAGTTCGACACCGGCGATTCGGACGTGAAGTTCCGCTGGGACAACACGCTGCGCTACAGCCTTGGCAACCGCCTGCAGAATGCGAGCAATAGCATCAACAACGCGGCCGGCTTTCCGTTCGATCAAAGCAATTCGCTTTTCAAGAAGGGCGACTTCTTCACGAACCGGCTCGACTGGCTGAGCGAACTGGACGTGCGGTACAAGGAGTTCGGCGCGCGCGTCAGTACTGCCGCCTGGTACGACGCCTCCTACGGCAGCAACGCCGCGCATACGAACAATCCGTCCGCATACGTGAATGACCGCTTTACGTCGCCGGTCACTCGGTACTACCGCGGCCCGTCGGGCGAAGTCCTCGACGCCTTCGTCTTCGGTCGCGCGGACGTCGGCACGGTCCCGGTCGATGTGCGCCTCGGCAAGCATGCAGTGATCTGGGGCGAGGGCTTGTTCGGGAGCACCAACTCGGTGGCTTACTCGCAAGCACCGTCTGATTCGAACAAGGCCGTGGCCAATCCGGGCGCCTCAGCCAAGGAAACCGCGCTGCCCGTCTGGCAGATGTCGGCGATCGCGCAACTCACGGACGAGGTCAGCGTTGCCGGGCAGTACACGTTTAGCTGGGCCACGAACCGGCTGCCGGAAGGCGGCACCTACTTCGGCGCCGCCGACACCATCCTGCTCGGGCCGAACGTGGGGCGCGAAGGCGCCGTCAACGGGAAGGGCGGCGACATCGGCCTGTCGGCGCGGTGGCGGCCGGACTGGCTCGACCAGGGCACCATCGGCATGTACTACCGAAACTTCGACGAAAAGAACCCCTGGGCATCGCAGCTCGATACGACGACCGGCCTGCGCCGCGCCGTCTATGCACGCGACGTCAACCTGTACGGCCTGAGCCTGGCGAAGGTGGTGGGCGGCGTTTCGCTTGGCAGCGAGGTCTCGTACCGCACCAACATGCCGCTGAACAGCCGGGGCCAGGCGGGGTCCGACTCCTACGGTGCCCGCGGCGAAACATTCCATGCGCTGCTGAATGGCGTCAAGACATTCGGCCAGTCGCCGGTGTTCTCGTCGGCAGCGCTGGCGACCGAACTCGCCATGACGAGTCTGGTCAAGGTAACGGATAACGCGGCGGCTTATCGCGGCAACGGCAATGCGGCGGCCGGGTGCGCCACCACCGACATCGTCGCGGGCTGCTCGACGGGGACGTTCTGGACGTTCGGCGTGTCCTTTACGCCGACGTGGACCCAAGTGTTCCCGGGCGTCGACCTCTCGATGCCGTTGTTCTACTCCATCAATTTCAAGGGATCGGCGCCGACGAACAGCGGCGGCTTCGAAGGCGCGCAGACCGTGAAGGTCGGTCTGTCCGCCGCGGTGTACCAGCGTCACTTCATCGACCTGTCGTTCAACTACTACCACGGCAAGACGGACCCCTCGCGCGGTCTGGTGCTGGGGGCGCCGTACAACGACAAGGCCAACCTGATGCTGACTTATCAAACGTCGTTCTGACGTGCAGACAGAAGGAGACAACATGAAACTACGATCGAAGATCGCCGTCATCGCATCGCTGGCGCTGATTGCCGGCACCGCGCATGCCGCCGTGAGCGCCGACCAGGCGAAGCAACTGGGCTCGACGCTGACTGCCGTCGGCGCCGAGAAGGCCGCCAACAAGGACGGGACCATCCCCGCCTACGAAGGAGGCCTGCCGACCAGCCTCGATCCGTCCGGCTTCAAGAGGGACTCGGGCAAGTGGGTGAACCCGTTCGCCGGCGAGAAGCCGGTGTTCACGATCACCGCGGCGAACATGGACAAGTACGCCGACAAGCTCTCGGAGGCGAGCAAGGCGCTCTTCAAGCGCTTCCCCGATTACAAGATGGACGTCTACAAGACGCACCGCACGGCGAACTGGCCACAATTCTTCCTCGACAAGACGGCACGCAACGCCACCACGGCCAAGCTCGGGAAGGATGGCATGGCGGTCGAAGGCGCCGACGGCGGCATCCCGTTCCCGATTCCGAAGGACGGCCTGGAGGTCATGTACAACCAGCAACTGCGCTACGTCGGCACGGCGGCCAAGGGCTGGGTACGCAATATCTACGTGGACAGCTCGGGCAAGATCGTCCAGTCGGGTGAAGTGCAGTACGACCAGGACTATCCATACAACTGGCCGGCCGACTGGCCGAAGAACGTCGACCGGCAGTCCTTCCTGCGCATGGCGCTGAACTTCACCGGCCCGACCCGCGCCGTGGGCGACGCCAACGTGTGGCAGGACAACACCGACTTCGAGGACAAGCCGCGCCGCGCTTACGCTTACTCGGCCAGCACGCGCCGCGTCCGCCTCGCACCGGACATCTCCTACGACACGCCGATTGCCTCGGCTGGTGGTGTGATGGTCTATGACGACGCCTACATGCTGTCGGGCAAGATGGATCGCTGGGACATGAAGCTGGTCGGCAAGAAAGAGATGTACATCCCGTACAGCACCTACGATGTCCACTTCAACGTCAAGAGCGATCAACTGCTCGGACCGAAGTTCATGAACCCGGATTTCGTGCGCTGGGAGCTGCATCGGGTGTGGGTGGTGGAAGCCACGCTCAAGCCGGGCGCTCGTCACGTCTACAGCAAGCGCGTGTTCTATATCGACGAAGACTGGTCCGGCGCCGGCGTGGCCGACATGTACGACCATGCGGGCAAGATCTACAAGGGCACCTTCATGGGCATGACCCAGCTTTACGACAAGCAGGTGCCGTGGTCGTGGCCGTACTGGACGTATGACTTGTCGACGGGCGCCTATGCCATCGCCTCCGCGGCGGGGGACGGCCCCAACCTCGGCTGGTTCATCCTCGACAAGCCGCACGCCAACTCCAAGTTCGTGCCGGACGCCATGCAGGCGCGCAGCGGACGCTGACCTGCCGGCAATCCACGCAGCAGTGGTCCGGTGCAACCCGGTTGACCGGACCGCTCCCTGAATCTCCCACATCGGTTCGCTCCACAATCGTCTCGAGGTCTTTCATGTATCCAGCGATAAGGATAGGTCTTGCCGCGGCCACGCTCCTCGGCGCTCAACTGGCAAGCGCCGCGCCAAACGTCTTCCTGGACCCGCTGGACCAGCCGGCGCGGATGAGCGTCAATGCCGAGCGTGCCATGCTGGTGGGTGCCACGCGCACCCCGGACGGCCGGCTGGTCGTGGTCGGCAGGCGGGGTGTCGTGCTGACCTCCGATGACAACGGCGCCCACTGGAAGCAGGCGAAGGTGCCTGTGTCGACGGACCTCCTGGCCGTGAATTTCCCGACGGCCACGCAGGGCTGGGCGGTCGGGCATGCCGGTGTGGTGCTTCACACGCACGACGGCGGCCTGACCTGGGAGCGGCAACTCGACGGCCGCACCCTGCCAGACCTGCTCATCAAGCACAGCAAGCCGGCGGCGGACGCCGGCGACGAACGCGCGCGCCGCGACCTGCAGGAAGCGGAACTCTTCAAGGCCGACGGCCCGGGCCGTCCGCTGTTCGACGTGCGCTTCACCGACGCCACGCACGGTATTGCCATCGGCGCCTACAACCTGGCATTGCGCACCGACGACGGCGGCCGCAACTGGCACCCGATCGGCGAACAGATCGACAACCCGCTGAACATGCATCTCTACGGCCTCGCCAGCGCCGCCGGCACGCTCTGGATGGCCGGCGAGCAGGGACTGGTGCTGAAGCAGGACCCGGCCACCGGGCGCTTCGAGCGCGTGGCCACGCCCTATCCGGGCACCTTCTTCGGCATAGCGGGCAATGGCGACGACGTTGCCGTGTTCGGTCTCCGGGGCAATGCCCTGCGCAGCCGCGATGCCGGCAAAAGCTGGGAGCGCCTGGACACCGGCACGCAAAGCAACCTGACCGGCGGGATTTTCCTGGCCGACGGCCGCCTGATCCTGACCAGCGCGGCCGGCGAACTGCTGGAAGCGGGCGCCGCCCCAAACAAGATGAACCGTCTTGCACAAGGCATCCCGGTGCCAGTCTTCGGCGTGAGCAAGACCCGCGACGGGCAACTGCTGCTGACCGGCGCGCATGGCGTGCGCGTGGTCGCGCCGGGTGCGGCCGGCCAGCCGGTCGCCACGGTGGCGGGCGCGATGGCCGCTAGCAACAGCATCAAATCGGAATGAGGTCGCCCATGCATGTACAGCAGAATGGAACGGATGCACCGATGACGGAAGCGACTTCCGCCTTCGATCCCAAATCCGGCAACGTCCTGGAACGCCTGGTCTTCAATCACCGCCCCTGGGTCCTGGCATTGGCGGTGCTGATCACGGTCGTCCTCGGCTTCCTGGCCGCGAAACTGGAAGTCAACGCGAGCTTCGACAAGCTCCTCCCGCAGACCCATCCCTACATCCGCAACTACCTGGAGAACCGCGACGAGTTGCGCGGGTTGGGCAACAACCTGCGGGTGGTGGTTGAGAACACCGAGGGCGACATCTACGACCGCGAGTACCTCGAAGCGATGCGCGCGGTCAACGACACGCTGTTCCTCCTGCCAGGTGTCAATCGCCCCTTCATGAAGTCGATCTGGACATCGGGCGTGCGCTGGGTCGAGGTCACCGAGGAAGGCTATCGGGGCGGCGCGGTCCTGCCGGCGAACTACAACGGCTCGCCGCAATCCATTGCCGACCTGCGGACCAACGTCGGCCGCGCCAACCTGGTCGGCACCCTGGTTGCGAACGACCTGCGCTCCAGCATGATCGTAGTGCCGCTGCTGGATCGCTACGCGGATACCGGCGAACGCATCGACTACGGCCGGCTCGGCCGCGATATCGAGAGCCAACTGCGCGCCAAGTCGGCCAGCCTCGTCCCCGGCAAGCCCGGCAAGATCAAGATCCACGTGGTCGGCTTCGGCAAGCTGGCTGGCGACCTGATCGAGGGCCTGCGCGAGGTGATGCTGTACTTCGCCTTCACGGCGGCGATCGCAGCCGGACTGATCTACGCCTATACCCGCTGCGTCCGCAGCACGGTGCTGGTGCTGTCGTGCTCGGTCGTGGCGGTGGTGTGGCAACTCGGGCTGGTGCGGCTGTTCGGCTACGAGCTGGACCCGTATTCGATGCTGGTGCCCTTCCTCGTGTTCGCCATCGGTGTCTCGCACGGCGCGCAGAAGATGAACGGCATCATGCAGGACGTGGGCCGCGGCATGGACAAGTACGTGGCCGCCCGCTACACGTTCCGCCGCCTCTTCCTCGCCGGCTTCACCGCGCTGATGGCCGACGTGGTGGGCTTCGCCGTGCTGGCAGTGATCGACATCCCGGTCATCCGCGACCTTGCCGTGACCGCCAGCCTGGGCGTGGCCATGCTTGTGTTCACCAACCTGATCCTGGTGCCGACGCTGCTGTCGTACGTGGGCGTGAGCGGCCGGGCGGCGCAGCACAGCCTGCGCAGCGACGAGGCGGCGGATTCCGGGCGCGGCCTCGGCAAGCTGTGGGACCTGCTCGACCGCTTCACCGAACGCCGCTGGGCCCTGCCGACGGTGCTGGCTGCGGCAGCGCTGGCCCTGGGCGGCTTCGTCGTCAGCCTGCACCTGCAAATCGGCGACCTGGACCCGGGCGCGCCGGAACTGCGCGCGAACTCGCGCTACAACCTCGACAACGCCTACATCACTTCGCACTACGGGCTGTCGTCCGACCAGTTCGCGGTGATCGTCAAGTCCGAGCGGGACGGCTGCCTGAAGCCGCAGGTGCTGATGGACATCGACCGCCTGGACGCCACCCTGCGCGACGTGGAAGGCGTGCAGACGACCACGTCGCTGGCCGACGCCGTCGCCAACGTCTCGGCCGGGCTGAACGAGGCGGCGCCGAAGTGGATTTCGGTCAGCCATAACCAGAGCCTCGTCAACACGGCGGTGCTGCGCGCGCAGGACGCCAATCCTGATGTGGTCAATTCAAGCTGCTCGGTGACTCCGGTAGTGGCCTACCTGACGGATCACCGCGCTGACACCCTCGGCCGCGTGCTGGAAGCCACCGAGCAGTTTGCCGCCACCCACGACCGCGCCGACGTGCGCTTCCTGCCGGCGGCCGGTTCGGCGGGCATCGAGGCGATCACGAACATCGTCGTGAAGCAGGCCAATCGGACCATGATCGTCCTCGTCTACCTGTCGGTGATCGTGCTTTGCATGATTACCTTCCGTAGCTGGCGCGCCACGGTCGTGACGATCCTGCCGCTGATCCTGACCTCCATCCTGTGCGAGGCCCTGATGGTCAAGCTCGGCATGGGCGTGAAGGTGGCCACGCTGCCGGTGATCGCGCTGGGCGTGGGCATCGGCATGGACTACGCCCTCTACCTCGTCAGCGCGCAACTGACGCTGATGCGTCAGGGCGCGGACCTGGCGGAAGCCTACCGTGGCGCCGTGCGCTTCACGGGCAAGGTCGTCGCGCTGGTCGGCGTCACGCTGGCCGCCGGCGTGGGTGCGTGGGCGTTCTCTCCCATCAAGTTCCAGGCCGACATGGGCATCCTGCTGACCTTCATGTTCCTGTGGAACATGGTCGGCGCCCTGGTCCTGATCCCGAGCCTTTCGCACTTCCTGCTGAAGAAAGTCCCGGCCAGGCCGCAGGCAGGCGCTGCGCTCAAGCCCCTAGAAGCCAATTGACCGCCAAATGACCGCCGGTGGGCACCGGCGTGCCCGCCCGTATCCGCAACAGAGAGCCATAAAGTGCAAAACGCTACAGTACCCCGCCCCCAAACCAAAGCCTCGCTCGAACGGCTGTTCAACCCGCGCTCGATCGCGCTGGTCGGCGCGACTGAACGGTCCATCTGGTCGACGGCCGCATACGACAACCTGATGCGCTTCGGCTTTTCAGGCAAGCTTCATTTCATCAACCCTAAGGGCGGCACCTTCTTCGGTGCGCCGGCAGCGACAAGCTGCGCCGCCACCGGCGAGGAAATCGACGCCGCGCTGCTGATGGTGCCGGAATCGAAGATGGCCGAGGTCTTCGACGATCTCGAGCAGGCCGGCGTGTGTGGCTCGGTCATCCTGTCGGCTGGCTTTGCCGAGGTGGGCGAATCCGGCGCCGACCGGCAGTGCAGGATGGCGGACGCCGCACGTGCGGCAGGCATCCGCATACTTGGGCCCAACTGCCTCGGTTTCGCCAATTTCGTGGCGAGCACGCCGATCTGGACCACGCCGCTGCGCCGGCCAATGGCGAATCCCAATGTCGCGCTCGTCTCGCAAAGCGGGTCGGTGGCGAGCCAACTGGAGCAGTTCGCCTACCAGCAGCGCGTTGGCCTGACGCACATGATTTCCACCGGCAACGAGGCGGATATCGACGTGGCCGACGCCATCGAATACCTGGCGCGGCTGCCGGAGCCGAAGGCGATCGCGCTGTTCCTGGAATCGGTGCGCAACCCGGCGCGCTTCATCGATGCCGTGAAGGCCGCCGGCGCCGCCGGCAAGCAGGTTGTGGTGCTGAAAGTCGGCAGCAGCGAGGCCGCCGCCCGCGCCGCGCAGGCGCATACCGGCTCGCTGGTGGGCGACGACCGCGTCTTCGACGCGATGTGCCGCCAGGTCGGCATCTCGCGCGTGCATTCGATGGAAGAACTTGTCGTGACGGCGGACCTGTTCGCACGGCTCGGTCCGGTGCGGGGCAAGGGACTGGCGGTGTCGGCGATGTCGGGCGGCCTGTGCGAAATCGTGACGGACCAGGCGGAAGCCGGCGGCATCCCGATTCCCCAACTCGCGGAGCAAACCACCGGTGCGCTGCGCGATACGCTGCCCGCGCTCGCGACACCCGCGAACCCGCTCGACCTGACGGGCGCCGCCATGCTCCAGCCCGAACTGATTTCGCGCACGCTGGCGACGCTGGCCGGTGACGCGTCGGTCGGCATCCTGGGCTTCATGTTCGAGGCGCCGCTCAAGGAGGACAAGCGCGGTGCGGCGCGGATGTTCATCAAGCATGTCGGCGATGGCTTCAAGACCACCGGCAAGCCGTGCCTGATGATGAGCAGCACGTTCTCGGCGGTGAATGCCGATGCGCGGGCACTGACCGAGGAGTGCGGCGTCGTTTATTCGGGCGGAGGCGTGCGCCACTGCCTGAGCGCGATCGGGCACCTGCTGCGCCGGGGGGAATGGGAAACGCGCCAGACCAGGGCGGCCGTCGTCGCGGCGTCGGCGCAGGTTGCCGGCGGCCGTCCCGCCACCGAGCGGCAGGTGCTGGATTATCTGGCCGCCCAGGGGGTGCCGGTCGTGCCGGCGAGCATCGTCGATTCCGCCGACGAGGCCGTGCGCGTAGCTGCCTCCCTCGGCGAGCCGGTCGCGCTCAAAATCCTGTCGCCCGACATCGCGCACAAGACCGAAGTCGGCGGCGTGGTGCTCAACGTGCGCGGCAACGATGCCGTGCGCGCGGCATACGACCGGATCATGGCCTCCGTCAGCGCGGCTCGTCCGGAGGCGCGTATCAGCGGCGTGATCGTCTCGCCCATGCGGACCACGGGCGTGGAACTGTTCGTCGGTACGCTGCGCGACCCGCAATGGGGCCCGGCCATCGTCGTCGGTCTCGGCGGCGTCTTTGTCGAGGCGCTCAAGGACACCAGCATGCGCCTGCTGCCCATCAGCGAGCAGGATGCGCTGGCGATGTTCGACGAACTGCGCGGCCGCGCGCTGCTCGACGGCTTCCGTGGCGCCGCCGCCGTGGACCGCCAGGCGCTGGCGCGCGTCGTGGTGGACATCGGCCAGGCGGCCCTCGCCCTCGGCCCGGACCTCATATCGCTCGAGATCAACCCCTTGCTGGCCGATGGCGTCCGGATCGAAGCGCTGGACGGCCTGACCGAATGGAGCACTGTCAATGAACAAGCCTGAGCACATTCCCGTGATCGTCGGCGTCGGTGAGTTCGTCGACCGGCCCGCCGATCCCGCGCAGTCGCAGGAGCCGCTGGCGCTGATGGCGGAAGCCTTGCGCGCCGCCGAGGCCGACAGTGGCGGCGCGCTGCTGTCCCGCGTCGAATCCATCGAAGTCGTCGGTTTCGTGAGCTGGCGCTATGCCGACCCCGTCACGCAGCTTTGCCAGCGCCTCGGCATCGACCCGGCGCGCAAGGTCAACGCCAGCATTGGCGGCGAGACGCCGACCCGCCTGGTCCACGAAGCCGCCGTGCGCATCGCGCGGGGCGAGCAGGCGGTGGCCGCCATCGTCGGGGGCGAGGCGATGCATGCCCGCGCCCGGGCCCGCAAGGACAAGGTAAGGCTCGACTGGAGCCCGCTGGTCTCGAAGGAAGAGGCGGTGGAGTTCCCCTCCAGCCGGTTCGCGATTAGTCGCGTGGCGAAGCGCCTGCGCGTGATGGACCCGGCGCAGGTCTACCCGCTGTACGAGATGGCAGCGCAGGCGGCATGGGGCCAGTCGCCGCAGCAGGCGCAGGCCGAGTCGGCCCGCCTGTGGGCGCAGTACGCTGGCGTGGCGGCCACGAATCCGTCCGCGTGGATCGGCAAGGCGCCGGACGCGCAGGCCATCGCGGAGGTCAGCGAGCAGAACCGCCTGATCAACTGGCCCTATCCGAAGCTGATGGTGGCCAATCCACAGGTCAACCAGGCGGCGGCGGTCATCGTCACGAGCCTTGCGGCGGCGCGTGCCGCCGGGGTACCGGAAGACCGCATGGTGCATATCTGGGGCGGCGCGCATGCGTGCGAGCCGGAAGACTATTTGCTGCGCGACGGTTACGCGCACAGCACCGCGCAGGCGGCGGTGCTGCGTCGGGCGACGGAGTTCGTCGGCGGCGATGCGCGCCGCTTTGACAAACTGGAACTGTATAGCTGCTTCCCGGTCGTGCCGAAGATGGCGCTGCGCACGCTGGGCCTCGATCCCGCCGGACATGTGCCGACGGTGACCGGCGGCCTGACCTTCTTCGGCGGCCCCCTGAACAACTACATGGGCCACGCCATCTGCGCGATGGTGCGCGCGTTGCGCGCGGCGCCGGGCGAGGTCGGCCTGCTGTACGGGCAGGGCGGCTATGTCAACAAGCATCACACGCTGGTTGTCAGCATGCAGCCGCCGGCCGCCCCGCTGGCGCTGGAGTATTCCGTGCAGGACGAGGCGGATCGCACGCGCGCCGAGGTGCCGGCACTGGTGGAGGACTACCAGGGCCCGGCCACCGTCGAGACCTATACCGTGCAGTACGCGCGGGATGGCAAGCCGCTCCACGGCATCGTGATCGGACGCACGCCCGCCAACCAGCGCGTGATGGCGAAAGTCATGGCGGACGATGGCGCATCGATGGAACTGCTGCTCTCCACCGCCCGTACCGCCGTTGGCGGCGCGGGACACGTGCGGATCGACACCTTCGGCCTGCCCGTCTGGGAAGCCGGCGCCGAACCGCGCGATCGCCGGCAACTGCCGCGCCGGTATTGCAGCGTGACGCGCGAAGGCCACCTGACAATCGTCACGATCAACCGTCCCGAGTCCATGAACTGCCTGCACCCGGCCGCCAACGCGGAACTGGCCGAGGTGTTCGACGCGTTCGATCGCGACTCGTCGCAATGGGTGGCGATCATCACCGGCGCGGGCGACCGTGCCTTCTGCGCCGGCAACGATCTCAAGTTCACCGCTACCGCGATGGCGCGCGGCGAAAGCATCGAGCCGCCCCTAACCGGCTTTGCCGGCCTGACTGCCCGCTTCGGCCGCACCAAGCCGGTGATCGCGGCAGTGAACGGCGTGGCGATGGGCGGCGGCTTCGAGATCGCGCTGGCGTGCGACTTGATCGTCGCCGCCGACAATGCGGTGTTCGCCCTGCCGGAACCGAAGGTCGGCCTTGCCGCGCTGGCGGGCGGGCTGCTCCGGCTGCCGCAGCAGATTCCGCTGAAGCAGGCGATGGGGATGATCCTGACCGGCCGGCGCGTGGGCGCACAGGAGGGGCTGTCGCTCGGCTTCGTCAACCAGGTCACCTCGCCGGGCGGCTTGATGGAGGAGGCCCGGCGCCTTGCGGCAGAGATCATGGCCTGCAGCCCGATGTCGATACGCGCGTCCGTGGAGATCGTCAACAAAGGCCTGGCGGAGCCGACGATGGCGGATGCCTACATCCGGCAGAACCGCTATCCGGCGGTGGCCGGCCTGTTCCGGTCGGACGACGTGCGCGAGGGTCCGCTGGCGTTTGCGCAGAAGCGCGCGCCGCAGTGGAAGGGCGAGTAGGCCCGGACAGCAGCACAGAGAAAAAATGCGAGGCACGGAACATGAGTGGAGATCATTGCGTAGTCGTCGGCGGCGGTCACGCCGCGGCGCAGATGGTGGCGAGCCTGCGACAGGAAGGCTGGAGCGGCGCGATCACGCTCGTCAGCGATGAGCCGATCCTGCCTTACCACCGGCCGCCCCTGTCGAAGGGCTTCCTGTGCGGCGACAAGTCCCGCGACGAGTTGCTGATTCGGTCGGAGGCGTTCTATGCGCAGAACCGGGTCGAGACCGTCCTTGGGGTGCGGGTCGCCTCGCTGGATCGCGGGCGCAAGCGCGTGGAATTGGATGACGGCACGAGCCTGTCCTGGGACAAGCTCGTGCTGGCGACCGGCGCGCGTGCCCGCAAGCTGGACGTGCCGGGGGCATCGTTGCCCGGCGTGTACTGCCTGCGCACCGTCGGGGATGTGGGCGGCATCCGGCAGTTCATCGGTGCCGGAAAGCGTGTCGTGATGATCGGCGGCGGCTATATCGGCCTGGAGGCGGCGGCTTCGCTGCGCACCGCGGGCATGCAGGTAACGGTGCTGGAGGCCATGCCGCGCCTGCTACAGCGGGTGACGGCGCCGGAGGTGTCCGCTTTCTATGCCCGCGTGCATGCGGAAGAGGGCGTCGAGATCGTCACGCAGGCCGTAATGGCCGGCATCGAGGGGGACAAGGCCGTGCAGGCCGTGCGCCTTCGCGATGGACGCACGATTCCCGCCGACGCGGTCATCATCGGCGTCGGCGTGGTGCCAGCCACGGAACTGGCCGAGGCGGCCGGATTGCGGGTCGACGACGGGATCCTCGTCGACGAATTCGGGGCCACCAGTGATCCCGACATCTTCGCAGTAGGCGATTGCAGCAACCACCACAACCCCATCTACGGCCGCCGGCTGCGGTTGGAATCCGTCCAGAACGCCACTGACCAGGCGCGCACCGCCGCCCTGGCCCTGTGCGGCAAAGGCTTGCCCTACCGCGCGTTGCCGTGGTTCTGGTCCGACCAGTACGAACTCAAGCTTCAGATCGCGGGTCTGTGCACGGGCTACGACCAGGTCGTGCTGCGCGGCAGCGCCAGCGAAAGCCGGAGCTTCTCCGCCTTCTATTTCCGGGAAGGCAGGCTGATCGCGGTCGACTGCATCAACCGCGCGAAGGAATTCATGGTGACGAAGCGCTTCCTGGCGGAAGGCCGCTCGGCCGACATGGCGCGCATCGCCGACGAATCGATCGACATCAAGGACTGCTTCTGAGGCCACCACGGAAGCGAGAATAGAAGAAACAGGACCGAAACAGGATATTTCATGCCCTCGATTACTTTCATTGCCCACGACAGCACGGCCACCCAGGTGGCGGCCAAGCCGGGCCTGAGCCTGATGCAGGAGGCCGTCAATCACGGGGTCACGGGCATCATCGGTGAGTGCGGCGGAACCGGCGCCTGCGCCACCTGCCATTGCTACATTGACGATGCGTGGATCGACAAGGTGGGACCGGCTAGTTCCATGGAGAAGGACATGCTCGAATGCGTGGTGGACCCCGCGCCGAACAGCCGGCTCGGCTGCCAGGTCAAGGTGACGGAGGCGCTCGACGGGCTGGTGGTCCGCCTGCCGGTCTCGCAGTACTGAACCAGCCAGTGCGACGGCTGGCAGCACGCCTGCCGTCGCACCTCAGGGCGCTCAAGGGCGTCTCACACACCCATATAGTGGCGCCAGGCTCGATGGAACACCTGGTTGCCCACTTCGTTGAGGCCAAGGAGCACCGGGCTGCCGAAAGGATGGCCCGCCGAGGACTGGATGCTGTTGCCCACCGGTACATCCTCGTTGACAATCGCGGCTTCGGCAATCCTCCAGTTTTTCGCCATGATCGCCTCGTCACGCTCGTCGTGCTCGCGGGTGCGGGTCAGGATGCGTAGCTGGACGCGGCACCGGCCCGGGTCCTTCGTGTCCTGATAGAGCGTCCAGTGCTCGATGTGGTGCGGATGGAGCACGAAGGTCGTGTTGGGCGACACCAGGTTGCCGAACACCGCATAGTCGTCCAGCGGCTTGCTGCCGGGCGGCTGGTCAAGGATGGTGTCGATCGTGCGGCGCGGGGTGCCCGTGACGTGGTGATGCCCGAAGTCGTCGATCACCATTATGTTGAGGTAGAAGTAAGGCTTGATCGTGTCGCCGTGCACGAACGACACATGGTAGCCGTCGAGCACGCCCTCCAGCATCACTTTCCAGTTCTGCGGAAATTCCAGCTCGTGCGTGCGGTAGCAGAAGAACTGCTCCAGGTGGTATTCGGCGAGCAGCCGGTCCATGCCGGGACCGAGATGCGCGGCAATGTCGATGCTGCCGGCGGGGTCTTCCACGATCCAGATGAAGCCGTGGCGCTCCTCAACCGGAAGCCTGACGAGATCACGCGGCGCATCGAGCTGGCCGAACGTCTCGCGAAAGGAGATCGCCTTCAGCTTCCCGTCGGGGGCATAACTCCAGCCGTGATATGGGCAACTGAACAGGCGGCGCTTGCCGCTCTCCTGCGTGACGACGGTGGCACCACGGTGCCGGCAGGCGTTGACGAAGGCCATCACGCTGCCATCCGGCTGTCGCGTCACGAGCACGTTGGTCTCGTTCAGCCGCACCGTCACGAAGTCGCCGGCCTCCGGTAGCTGCGAGCTCAGCAGGGTCATCATCGGGAGGCGGCGGAAGATGCGCTCGCGTTCCTGCCGGGCAATATCCGGATCGGCATACATGGACAGGTCGTACTCCATCATGCCCGCCGCCTGGTCGGTGGTGCCCGCGCGCACGTGGGCGAAAAGCCGCTCGGTGAACCACTGGTTCCGTTCGGGACTGAAATACATGCTTGGCTCCTCGGGTGTGGGGATGGCGCCGTGGATGAGGAACCCGGGCATCGCTCCGATGGCCGGGGCGCTGGGCGCCTGGTGTTGCGGGAGAGGACGAAGGCGCGGCTGCGCCTTCGGGTATTGCAGGAAAAAGCCGGAGCCGTCGCTCAGTACGACGTCCACCCGGCATCGGCCACGACAACCGCGCCGTTGAGCAGGCTGGCCTCGTCGGACGCGAGGAAGCAGGCGATGTTCGAGATCTCCTCCGGCTCGCCGATGCGGACAAGGTTCTTCATGCCTGAGTTGGCGCGCCGCGCACCGTCGCGGTTCATGCTGCCTGCCTGCTCCATCGCCGCCTGGACCATGGGCGTTTCCACGGGACCGGGGCAGATCACGTTGCAGCGCAGGCCGGTGGGGGCGTAGTTGAAGGCCGTGTGCTTGGTCATCGCGACAAGCGCATGCTTGGAGGCGGTGTACGCCACGCCGGAGCGGCCGTACTCGGTGCCGCCAATGGAGGCGATGTTGATGATGTTGCCGCGGCGTTCGATCAGGTGCGGGACGGCGAACTTGCTGGCGAGGAACGCCGCGTCGAGGTTGAGGGCGAAGACGTCGTGCCAGAGTTCCTCTTTCATGTCGGCGACGGCGGAAAAATCGTCGTTGATGCCGGCGTTGTTCACCAGCACGTCGAGCCTGCCGAAGCGTTCCACGGCGACCGCCACCATCCGGCGGATGTCGTCCTTGTCTCGCATGTCGCCCCGGAAGGGCATCACGCCCCCCGGATAGTCGGCTGCCCTGGCGGCGATCTCCTCGAGCTTGTCGGCGCGCCGGGCCACGGCCAGCACCCGGGCGCCTTCACGCGCGAAGCGCAGCGCCATCGCCTGTCCCAGCCCGGAACTGGCGCCGGTCACGATGGCGACCTTGTCCTTCAGTCTCATGGTCGATTCCCGATACGGTGGAGGTCAGGCGACGGCACGGGTCTCGCCGTGCAGCGTTTCATAGAATTGGGGCAGGTTGTTGCGCGGGACCTTCCCTGTGCTCGTGCGCGGCAGGGGCTTGCTGCTGATGATGATCTCCTTTGGCGTCTTGTATGCGCCCAGCGCGGTCCGGCAGGCCTTCATGATGCTCTGGGGATCCAGTACTTCCTGTCCGTGGACGACGGCCACCACGCGCTCGCCCCAGGTCGCATCGGGCATGCCGAAGGCGACCACCTCTTCGACGCCGTCCAGCCCGCTCATCGCGCGCTCGACCTCGGCGGGATAGACGTTCACGCCGCCCGAGATCACCATGTTCTTCTTGCGGTCCGCGATCTGGAGGCAGCCCGCTTCGTCGAGCTTGCCCAGGTCGCCGGTACGATACCAGCCATTGGTCCACGCCTCGGCGGTTGCCTCGGGATTGGCCCAGTAGCCGCGGAACATCTGCTCGCCGCGCAGCAAAATTTCGCCCGCTTCGCCGACGGCGCAGGCGCGGCCGTTCACGTCGACCACGCGATACTCCAGCGTCGGACTGGCCCAGCCGCACGACCAAGGCTTGGCGATCGCTTCGCGCGGATTGGGCACGGCGATCCAGCCGCCGGCCTCGGTGCAGCCGTACGTCTGGCGCACGCAGACGCCCTTGTCGGTGTACTGCTTCAGCAAGGCCTCGGCGACCGGGGCGCCGCCCGTGGTTGCGGTCTTCAGCGAGCCGAGGTTGGCGGCGGCGAAATCCGGCGAGGCGGCCATGCGCTCCCACAGGATCGGCACGCCAGTCAGGCCGGTGATCTTCTCCCGCGAGATGATGGCCAGGGCGCGCTCGGCGTCGAGGGTTTCCTCGATGAAGATGGCGCCGCCGATGATGTAGGCCGGGGTGTAGACGCAGATGAGTCCGCCCGTGAACGCGAACGGCGCGAGCAGCAGCACGCGTTCGTCGTTGGTCCAGCCGAATACCTTGAACACGCTCGACGCGTGCGCCTCGATGGAGCGGTGGGTCAGCATCGCGCCCTTCGGCAGTCCCGTGGAGCCGGACGTGAAGGTGATGACGGCGACATCGTCGGCAGCCGTTTCGACCGGCACCGGAATGCCACCGGCCGCGACGGCCTCGCGCAGCGAAATGGGCGCCGCGTCGCTCTTCATGGGGACGATGTGGATGTCGCCGCTGTCAGCCACGCGGCCAGCCACCTTCGGATTGATGCGGCCGACGTGCTCGGCAACCGACACGAGGGCGGTGCAGTCGGTCTGGGCGGCGATCTCGCACAACTCGCCGTTGCCGTAGCGCGGGTTCAGCGGCACCAGGATGGCACCGGCCCGCAGCACGGCCACGAACGTGACCACCCATTCCATGCAGTTGTTCAGCAGGCAACCGACGCGATCGCCCTTGCCGATGCCCGCCTGCTGCAAGGCGGCGGCAACTGCGTTGGCCTGCGTATTGAGGTCGGCCCAGGACAACCGGTGCTCCTTGAAGACCGCCGCGAGCGATTCGCCGCGCATTCGCGCCCAGTAGTCGGCGTAGCGAGCCAGATTCATGTCTCTCCTCCAAGTCGTTCCATGACGACGTGTTATTCGTAGTTCACCCCGTGAGGGTGGCGTGGCTAGAAGACCGTATTGGACTGACGCAGACGCTCCACCTCGTCCGCGCCTATCCCCAGCAGGTTCCCCAGCACGTCGTCGGTATGTTCCCACTGGGCCGGCGCGGCCGATGGCGCGAACGGCTGGCCCGGCGTCTTGACCGGCGTGCCCGTCAGCGTCAGGGTGCCGATGCCGGGATGTTCCATCTCGTAGGTATTGTGGCGCGCCAGGAAGTGGGGGTCGGAGGCCAGCGTCCGTGGCGAGTTGGCCGGACCGCCGGGGATGTCGTGTTCCAGGAAGCACTGCATCCAGTCGTCGAAGTCCCGCGTCAGGAAGATCTTCGCGAGTTCGCCGTGGATATCCTCGTCGACGTCGGCGGGATCCTTGCCTGACTCGTAGCGGGCCTGCAGGTCGGGCCGGTCGACCAGCGCGCAGAAGCGTTGCCAGAACTTCTCGTACATCCCCTGGAAGAAGAGCTTCTGGCCGTCGCGCGTGTCGTAGGCGCACAGGCGCGACCACAGCGCCATGCGACCCGCGCTGTTGTAGAAGCCAGGGCGTTCATGCAGCACGCCCTCATTGAGCACCGTGTTGACGCCTTCCGGCAGCCAGTGGGCCGCCGACTCTGCACCCGTGACCTCGATCAGCGCGCCATGGCCGGTACGCTTGGCCCGCAACACGGCGGCCAGCGTTCCAAGCGCTGCGTTGAGGCCCATCGCATGCATGCCGACGGGCGCGAAGTTGGAAGTTTCGCGTTCCGCTGCCGTCAGCGAATGCGGGTTGGTGGAGGACAGGGCGCCAAAGGCATCGAAGGACGGCCCGTGCGAGCCGAGCGTGTGGTAGGGACCGTCGCGGCCCAGCCCGGACAGCGAACAGAACACGAGGTGCGGCGCAACGGCGCGCAGGTCCTCGTAGCCCAACCCCAGCCGGTCCAGGACGCCGGCCCGCATGCCCTCGATCACGACATCCGACTTCGCCGCCAGCTTGCGGAACAGTTCCGCGCCGCCCGGGCTCTTGAGGCTCAGGCCGACGCTCTTTTTGCCACGATTCCAGCGCAGGTGCAGGAAGCTGACGCCGTCGGGCGACCCGATCGCCGGCGAACTGCTGTGGCGCACGGGGTCGCCATCGACCCCTTCGATCTTGATGACCTCGGCGCCCATGTCGGCCAGATAGCCGCCAAGGCTCGAAGGGCCCAGATGCGCGACTTCGAGCACGCGGACGCCGTTGAGAAAGTCATATCCTGACATGAAGACTCCGTCTTGCCGTGATGTGGTGAAGCCCGGTGGGGCGCTCAGAGTTCCTTGCCATCGAGATCGCGGGCAAGCTGGCGGTGCAGGTGCTGGGCCGATAACTCGCTGCGGCCATACCGGAAGGTGCCGGTGGGGCGCGCCGTGGCGTTCTGCTGGATCCATTCCTCCATCGGCCAGTCTTCGGTCGAGGCGGCGTTCTCCAGGATGTCCCAGCTCTTGCGCACGCGGCGCTCGATCTCGGGCGAGAGGATGTTCTTGCGCACGAGGAAGCGGATCTGCACGGTGGCCTTCGCCGGATTCTCGGTGGGCCAGACGGTCCAGAATTCGACGTGCTCCGGCGCCGCGATCATCATCGTGTTCGGATAGATGACCAGGTTGGAGGCGATGTACTTGGTGCCGAGGTTTCTCGCGTCGCCGTTTTTCGCCAGTTCCCGCAGCTTCTTGCGCGAGCTGAAGTGCTGGCCGTGCCGCCCGTAGCTGCGGAACACGCCGACATTCGTCTCGACCAGTTCGGCCACGCCGCCCGGGTGGAGGAATTGCGGATGGAGCACATCGATGGCGCCGTCCATCAGCAGCTTCCAGTTGATGTCGAGCGTATAGGACTTCTCGATCAGGATCGTCGAATCCTCCAGGTACCACGGCGCGATCTGCGCTTCCACCTCGGGTCCGAGGTAGTCGGCAACAGGGCGTGCCTGGTTGTTCGAGAAGTCGACGAAGATCAGGCCGTGTACTTCCTCGGTCTTGATCCGGTCCAGGCCGTGCGTGCTGAAGTTGATCGGGTCGAACGACGTCTGGTAGGGGACAACCCGCAGCCCGCCGCCGTTCGCGTCGTACGACCAGCCGTGATAGCGGCAGGTGAACACGCGCCGGTTGCCGGATTCGCCCGTTTCCACGCGGCCGCCTCGGTGGCTGCACATATTGAGGAAGGCCTGCACCGAGCCGTCGTTCTGGCGCGAGAGCAGCAGCGGCGTGCCGAAGACGTCACGGGTGATGAAGTCGCCGGGATTCGGCAGCTCGCTGCGGTGCGCCACCAGCAACGGCAGCGTCTTCATGAGGTCAATCTCGGCCTGGGCGCGCAGCGGACTCACGAAATGCTCGACGGGTACGTGGATGTCGCGGTCGGCCAGGTCCGTGGTCTCGTTCATCAGATGCGAGATCATCGTCTCAGCGACGGCCGCATTGACGCTAATCTCCTGTTTCAGGTCGGACATATTGCTCCTTGGCTGGAAATGTTCGGTAGGTCGGTTCATCTTGTGAAGGAGTGTTCGGAGAGCCTGCTTCCGCAAGATGGCACGACGGAAGCGTAGAGGGCCGGGGCAAAGGGGGTCGTCGTCGTAAGAGACGATTTCGGGGGGGGCCGGCGGACCACGTGGCGCAATTCGAGAAATGTCGAAAACGACGATTTTTCGCAGCGAGGCGGGTCCATAGAATGCAGACGGGTCTGCCGGGCAGGCGACGCAACCGAAACCACAGCAACTTTGCAGCGAGATTCAGGAAGGAGTCAGAGATGAATGACGTGGACAACCCGCTGGGCACGGCTGCCATCCGGGTGTTGAGGCCGACGCTGGAGTCGCTCGGTCCCAGCGCGATCGCGGCCATACGGCGCATTCCTCCCCATGACAGGAACGAGGTGGTCTCCACCATCGCGCGGCGGCCGGCCGGTATCTTCACCGACCCGTCGCACTACGAGCTGGAGCAACGCGCGATCTTCCGGCGGCTGCCGGTGCCGGTCGGCCTGTCGGTGCAACTGCCTGAGCCGAACATGTTCCTGGCGCTCAACGCCTACGGCCTGCCGATCCTGCTGAGCCGTACCGCCACGGGCGAGGTCAAGGCGTTCCTGAACG
This sequence comes from Cupriavidus sp. FW305-F7, assembly GCF_058782875.1. Classification (NCBI taxonomy): domain Bacteria; kingdom Pseudomonadati; phylum Pseudomonadota; class Betaproteobacteria; order Burkholderiales; family Burkholderiaceae; genus Cupriavidus; species Cupriavidus sp. FW305-F7. The sequence goes on from NZ_JBYSYC010000001.1 coordinate 94,534, forward strand.
TCTGCCAGCACAAGGGCTCCCTGCTGGTGGAGCGCACCGACGCATTCAAGGCCGGCCGCGTCAGTTGCCCGTACCACGCCTGGACCTTCAGCGCGACCGGCAAGCTCGTCGGCGTGCCGCGCCAGGAAGTGTTCGCCGGCCTGCGCAAGGAAGACCACCCGCTCACGGAACTCGCGTGCAAGGAATCAGGTGGCCTGATCTGGGTCGTGCTGGATCGCAACGTGGAGCCGGATTTCAGCCATATCCACGACGAGCTCGTGAGCGACTTCGAGGCGCTGAACTTGCCGCGCCTGCACTTATACGGCCACAAGACGTTCGAACTCGATGCGAACTGGAAGCTCGTGCTCGAACCGTTCCTGGAGCCGTATCACATCCAGCGGTTGCACGCCAACTCGGTGGCGGGGATGTTCGCGGACCTGCCGAATGTGGTCGACGTGCTGGGCGAGCATATCCGGCAGGTGTCGGGCAAGGCGGATTTTGATCCGTCGGTGCTCGACATGCCTGGCGAGAACATCCACAAGTCCGTGACCTTCGCCTACATGGTGTTCCCCAACACCGTGGTGATTACCAGCCCGCACTACATCAGCGTGAAGATCGTCAAGCCGAACGGCCCGGCGAAATCCACGGTGGAGTATTTCATGCTGACGCGCACGCCGCCGGACAACGACAAGGCGAAGGAACTCTACGCGCGCTCGTTCGAACTGATCCTCGACGTGTTCGGCAACGAGGACTATCACGCGGCCTGTATCTCCCAGCGCGGCATCGAATCGGGGGCAATTCGGGAACTGACCTATGGGGGAATGGAGACCAACATTCCGCTGTTCTACGAGTTCGTCGAGCGCCGCCTCGCGGCGGCGGGCGCGTAGGCAATGACCGATCATTCTTCGCGGAGCTAAACGAGCATGAGTCTGACTTTCAGCAGCGCAATTTCCTGGTGGGCCAGGAACACGCCGGATACAGTCGCGATCCATGTGCTGGGCGAGACAATCTCCTATCGCACGTATGACGACCGCGGCGACCGCATTGCGGTAAGGCTGGTGGAGATGGGCGTCTGCCCGGGCGACCGTGTCGCCATCTGCGCAGGAAATTCCATCGACTATTGTGCGCTCATCCTCGGGGCTATGCGGGCGGGTGCTATCGTGCTGCCCGTCAGCACGCGCCTGACCGCGCACGAGATTGCCGAGGTCTTTGCCGACACCAGGCCGGCCCGCGCGTTCGCGGACGTGGCGAACCGCGCCAAGCTGGCTAGCACGGATGTCGCCGTGGTGGACATTGCGGAGGTTGCGCAGATGCGTGGCGACGCCGCGTTGCCGGACCTCCTGCCCGATGCCCCGGTCGCGATCATCACCACGAGCGGATCGACGGCCAGGCCGAAAGGCGTGGTCTACTCGCACCGGTCCATGGCGAACGCCGTCGCTGAATTCGTGCTGCATCTCCCCGGCTGCATCGCGCCGGGCGCACGAGCGCTGACCTGTGCGCCGCTCAGCACCTCCGCCGGCTTCGTGCAACTTGTCACGTACATGACCGCCGGGTCGACCTTCTACCTGGAGCCGGCCTTCAATGCCCAGCGCGCGCTGGACCTGATCCAGCAGGACCGGATCAACGTATTCTGCGGCGCGCCGATCTTCCCCGAGCGCATCACCGCCTGCCCCGGGTTTGCCGAGGCTGACCTGAGTAGCCTGCGCCTGGTGACGGTGGGCGGCGCGGCGGTGAGCCGGGTGTTGCTCGATACGTGGAAGCAGAAGGGCGTCATCATCCGCCAGATGTATGGTCAGACCGAGATCGGCGGCTATGCGACGGTCATGCCGGCCGACCGTGCGGTGGACTCGCCGGAGAAATGCGGTCGCGGCGGCATCTTCACCGACCTGCGGATCATGGGTGACGACGGCAAGTTCTGCCCGCCCGGCCAGCCCGGCGAGATCGTGCTGCGCGGCCCGGGCGTGATGCTGGGGTACTGGAACAATCCCGAGGCCACGGCGGCGGTGATCCGCGATGGCTGGCTGTACACCGGCGACATCGGCGTGCTCGACGAGGACGGACTGCTGACCTTCGTCGACCGCAAGAAGGACATCATCATCTCCGGCGGTCTGAACATCTCGGCTGCCGAAGTCGAGAGCGTCATTCTTCAGTTCCACGACATCGAGGAAGCGGTGGTCATCGCCGCGCCGGACGAGAAGTTCGGCGAGACGCCGCTGGCCGTGGTCCATGCGAGCCGCGCGATCAGCGCGGAGGAGATCATCTCCCACTGCAACGAGCGGCTGGCCGCCTACAAGGTGCCGCGCTACCTGGTGCTGTCGGACGAACCGCTGCCGCGCCTGGCGACAGGAAAGCTGTCGAAGGTGGCGCTGCGCGAGAAGTACCGCGACATGGTCGCGACGCTGCCGCGTGTGCGTTGAGCATCGATCCTGTGCCGACTGACATGACACAACCCACACCTGCCAGCGCTGCCAGCCTGTTCCGTGGAACGCGCGTCGAACTGTCCCGCGACGAATCGAGCGCGACGCTTGCGCTGTTCAATCCGCCGCACGGCTATTTCGATGCACAGAGCGAGCGCGAATTTCTCGAAGCGTTCGACCTGATCGACGCGCAGGCCGACATCCGCACCGTCATCGTGACGGGGCACGATCCCGGCGTGTTCGTGCGGCACTATGACGTTGGCGTGCTGGCGCGGCGCGGCCGCACGCTTGTCGAGCGCGATCTCCGTTTCAGCCCCCAGGCACCGCCGACGGAGTCGGGATTCCATCGCTGCACGGCCCGCCTCGCCAGCCCGGAGCGGATCTCGGTCGCGGCGATCAACGGCTGGTGCATGGGCGGCGGCCTGGAACTGGCGCTGGCCTGCCACCTGCGGTATGCGCAGAACGGCGACTACCGCCTCGGCCTGCCCGAAGTCGAACTGGGCCTGATTCCCGGCGGCGGCGGTACGCAGCGGCTGGGATGGGCGGTGGGGCATGCCAGGGCGCTGGAGATGCTGCTGCGGGGGACGTGTGTCGAACCGGCGGAAGCGACGCGGATCGGTCTCGTTCATGCCGTCGTGCCGGATGCCATGGCCCATGCGCGCGCCGTCGCGCGCCAACTGGCGCGACGGGCGCCGGGCGCGCTGGCCCATCTCGTCAGGCTGAACCAGGCGGCGCGGGAGGCCGACGAAGGCGCCGGGATGGCGCTGGAGCGCGGCGCCTTCGCGGAACTGCTGCGCAGTCCGCACGCGCTGCGGCGCATGGAGGATTTCAATGCCGGCCACCAGCCGTTTCCCGACCTGAACACTGTCGTCCAAAAGTCTTGAGGAAAAACCAGCATGAACCAGCAAGCCGCTGAAGTCACCGCGCAGTCGCCTGGCAGGACTGTCCAGGCAATCGAGTCGCTGAGCCCGAGCCAGATCGAGGCCATCCGCCGCATCCCGGCACACGACCAGGCCACGCATGTGAGCGTGATGGAACGCCGACCCGTGGAGATCTTCGTCGACCCGGCGCACTTCGCGTTGGAGCAGTCGTCGATCTTCAAGCGGTTCGGGATGCCGGTCGCGCTGTCGGTCCAGTTGCCGGAGAACAACATGTTCCTGGCGCTGGACGCGTATGGCTTGCCCATCCTGTTGAGCCGCGATGGCGGGGGCGAAGTCAGGGCGTTCCTCAATGCTTGCCAGCACAAGGGCTCGAAAGTGGTTGAGCGCACGGATGCGTTCAAGGCCGCGCGGGTCAGTTGCCCGTACCACGCATGGACGTTCAGCCTGGACGGCAGGCTGGTCGGCGTGCCGCGCCAGGAAGTGTTCGCCGGGCTGTGCAAGGAAGACCACGGACTCGCCCCGCTCGCGAGCCGGGAAGCCGGCGGCCTGATCTGGGTGATGCTCGACGCCGCCGCCTCGCCCGACTTCTCCAAACTGAACGACGAACTGCTGGCCGATTTCGAGGCGCTGAATTTGCCCCGGCTGCACCTGTACGGCCACAAGACCTTCCATCTGGATGCCAACTGGAAGCTGGTCATCGAGCCATTCCTGGAGGGCTACCACGTCCAGCGCCTGCACGCCGCCACCGTCGGCCCGCTGTTTGCCGATGTCCCGACGGTCCCGAGCCAGCTCGGCGATCACATCCGGCAGGTATCGGGCAAGGCGAACTTCGAGCCGTCGATGCTGGACGCACCTGGCGAGAGCATCCACAAGACCGTGACGATCACCTACGTGGCGTTTCCCAACGTCGTCGTGGTGACCAGTCCGTACTACGTCAGCGTGATGATCATCAAGCCCGTGGCCGCCGGGAAGTCGACGGTCGAATACTTCATGCTGACACGTGACGCGGCCGACAACGACAAGGCGAAGGAACTATTCAGCAAGTCCTACAAAATGATCGTCAACGTGTTCGGGAACGAGGACTTCCGAGCGGCCTGCATCTCGCAGGTGGGGCTCGCGTCCGGCGCGATCAAGGAACTCATTTATGGCGGGCTGGAGACCCAGATTCCCGTGTTCTACCGCATCCTCGAGCGCCACTTTGACAAGGGCTGAGCGGGAGGCCATCCGCCGGGCAGGGCGACAGCACAAGGCTCGGCGTAACGGCGGCCGGATCAGGGCATGAGCTTAAGGCGCCGTGCGATTGCCACGGCCTGCGTGCGGTTCTGCGCCTGGAGCTTCGCGCTGATATTGCGCAGGTGGGTACGGATCGTGCTGTCGGAGACGAACAGCTTCTCGGCCATTGCGCTGTTCGAATAGCCTTCCGCGACCAGTTGCAGTACACGCACCTCCTTGCGCGAAAGGGCCTCGACGATCTGCGGACCACTGGCATCTTCGTCGGCCTCCACCGGGCCGCAGATCTTGAGCAAGCGCTGGAGGTAGTCGACGAAGATGGGATCACTGCGCGGGCCGTCGCTGCCGGAGACGGTCGCGTAGACACGCTGAATCAACTGCGCCGCCGCAGTGCCTTCGTCGAGGATCAGGCGCACGTATCCTTCCTGGCAAGCCAGCAGCAGGATTTTCGACATCAGCGTGGTGGCGGTGCCCAGGTCTCCCGACTTCGCAGTGGCCAGCGCGCGCAGCACTTCCAGCTTGAACGCGCGCCGGCCCAGGCCGCGCTGGCGGGCTTCGCGGAACGCGTCGAGCAGGCGCCGCGCCACGGCGGCGGCATCGCCGAAGGTCATCTCCCAGCGCATCTGAGCCAGTTCGATGTAGTCGAGGTCGTGGACGACCTGCCGGTGCTTGCGAACCCACGTCCAGACCGCCTGGTCGTTGGCACGCTCCAGTTCGACGCGCGAACCGAGGCTGTTGCCCTGCAGCAGCAGGAGCCGCGACCGTTCCAGCCGCGCCGTGGCGATGAGGCGCGGCAACTGCCGGTTCTGGCCGATGTATTCGAGCTGGATCAGGTGCTGGAAGGCCTGGTCGATGTCGCCACGGCAGAAGGCGATGCGGGCCAGGATCAGGTGACAGCTAATCAGGCGCTCCGGCAGGCCAAGGTCGCGCGCCAGCGGCAGGTGGATATTGAGCAGGTGCTCAGTCTGGTCGAACTGGTTCGTCTCGTACATGGTGTCCGCGAGCAGTACCGCGGCCCAGGCATTGACGTTGCTGTGTGTGGCGCCGCCGGGCTGGTCGGGGCCAACTGCCATGCGAAAGCGCGCCATTGCATGGCGCAGCCGACCCTGCTGCAGGTCCAGTACGCCTTCGAGGCAGTCGGAGTACATCCGGTTGAAGGCGCTGTCCGGATAGGCGCTGCGGGTCAGGGCCGTCAGGCGCTGCGATTCCTCCTGATCGCCTAGCGTCGCGGCGAGGTGCGACATGCAGTTGATCAGCACCGAGTCCGCGAACGGGAGGCCCGTGGGCAGGTTCGGGACGATCTCCTTGCAGGCGGCAAAGGCCTCGTCGAAGCGGTCCGTCATGGTGAGCAGGAAGATGCTCAGCACTTTTACGTTGAACGCCACCGTCTCGTCGCCGCTGTGGAGGCAGCCGGACCGCTTGAGCAGTTCCCACGCATCGCGCGGACCGCACGTAAAGCAGATGGCCCATGCCCAGGTGACCAGCAGCAGCGGATGCTCCGCGACCAGATGCTCCGGAACCTGCGAGAACCAGCGCGCAAGCAGCCGCAGGCGGCCCTGCTTCAGGAACTCGGGTGCGTGCTGCGACAACAGGCTGAGCGCGTAAGGATGGTCGCCGCCATCGATGGCATGGTCGATGGCAGGCCCCGGCCGGCCGTGTGACTCGTACCAGCCCGACGCGGCAAGGTGCAGCCGCGCCACTTCATTCGGCAGTTCCAGCGCCAGTTGCGAGCGCAGGTAGTCCGCGAAGAGATGGTGATAGCGATAGGCATGCTGCTCGCCCGGGATCGGAGTCAGGAACAGGCTGGTGGAGGCGAGATGTTCGAGCATCTCCGCGCTGTTGTGCGCCGGGCAGAGGGACTGGCACAGGGCCGGATTCAGTTGCTTCAGAATGCTGGTGCGCAGCAGGAACTGGCGGACCTCCGGCGCCTGGCGCGACAGCACGTCCTCGGCGAGAAAATCGGCCACCGCCTGGCTCGACCCCGAGAAATGTTCGATGAACTTGCCTTCGTCGCCGTGCTGCGCGAGCGTAATCGACGCGAGCCACAGGGCCGTCACCCAGCCCTCGGTCTTGCCGTGCAGGCGCAATACGTCCTCCGCCGGCAGCGAGTCGAGCCGATGCTGTTTGATGAACTCCCGGGTCTCGTCCAGCGTGAAGCGCAGTTGCTCGGCGTCGATCTCCAGAAGCTGGCCACGGGCGCGCAGGCGTCCGAGGCCCAGGTTGGGAACGCTGCGCGAACCGACGACGATCTGGCTGCGCCGGGGCAGGCGGTCGATGATCTCGCGCAGCAGCTTGAGCACGTCCGGATCGTGGATCACCTCGAATTCATCGAGAAACAGCACCAGCGGCGATGGGTGGGACGCAAGCATCTCGATCGTTTCGAGCGGCGTCGTGGCGCCCCGGCGGTCCGGCCAAAGATTCGCCGCCGCCATCGACAGCCCCCTGAGCAGGCGCTCGGGGCTGTTGTCCTGCTGGTCGAGGGTGAGCCAGGCGGTTTCGATTCCCGATTGCTCCAGGCAGGCCCGCGCCTGGTTCATCACCGTCGTCTTGCCGAAGCCCGCCGGCGCGCGCAGCAGCACCAGCTTGGCGATGCTGGCATTGCAGATCAGGCTGGACAGGGCAGGGCGCGCGACCTGATCGGGCGTGACGGGAGGCTGTTCGAGCTTGGCTGCGAAATTGGCGGCGGAATTGGTAGCGAATGGGCCAGGGGAGGGGCGCATCGGGGATGTCTCGTAATCATAGTTATGGCCTCGCTGGCATGCTCCGGGAGGCGGAGAGCAGGGCCAGGGGGCGTAGTGATTGTAGCGCGCAGCGATCGGGCAGTGTTCCCCCGGCGGCTCCGCGGACTCGTCGAAAACGACGATATTGCGCTGGACATCGCACCAGAGCCGCTTTCGCCCTCCACTTCGCGGATACGATTGCCGCTCGTGTCCAATCCATCCGTGAATCATGACTCTGCACAACGGCTCGCGCCCCGGTGAGGCTGCCCAGGGGACATTCCATCTCGATGCCGCCCGGCTGGAGCGCTGGCTGGAAGAGAACGTCAGCGGCTTCCGCGGTCCCGTCAGCGTCTCCCGGTTCCAGGGCGGGCAGTCGAATCCGACGTACCGCCTGACCTCGCCGTCCGGCACCTATGTGCTGCGCAGCAAGCCGGCACCGAAGGCGCGGCTGTTGCCGTCGGCGCATGCTATCGAACGCGAATTCCGCATACAGCGCGCGCTGGCCGGCACGGACGTGCCGGTGGCCAAGGTCTACGCGCTCTGCGAGGACGAGGCGGTTATCGGACGTGCCTTTTATGTCATGGAGTGCCTGCAGGGGCGCGTGTTCTGGGATCCGTCGCTGCCGGAGATGGCGCCGGCGGAGCGTGCCGCCATCTATCACGCGATGCATGATGCACTGGCGGCCCTGCATCGGGTGAAACCCGGAGAGGCGGCGCTGTCGGATTTCGGAAAGCCCGGCAACTACTTCCAGCGGCAGATCGAGCGCTGGTCGAAGCAGTACCGCAGCAGCGAAACCGCCCGGATCGCCGCGATGGACGAACTGATGGAGTGGCTCCCCTCGCACATCCCGCCGGAAGACGCGCCGCCGGTGTCCATCGTCCACGGCGATTTCCGCATCGACAACCTGATCTTCCATCCGACCGAGCCTGTCGTCCTCGGCATCCTCGACTGGGAACTGTCGACGCTCGGGCATCCGCTGGCCGACTTCAGTTACCTCTGCATGTACTGGGACATTCCGCCCGACGTTTTTCGCGGACTCGGCGGCCTGGACCTCGCCGCTCTCGGCATTCCGGACATGCACGCATACCGCGACAGCTACCTCGCCTCGACGGCCCTCACCGTGACGGGCGACTGGAATTTTTATCTCGCCTACAACCTCTTCCGCATGGCTGCCATCCTGCAGGGAGTGCTGAAGCGGGCGCTCGACGGCATGGCGGCGTCGGACGATTCAATCGGCAATGGCCTGCAGGTGGCGGCGCTGGCGGAACTCGGGCTGGAGCGTGCGCGCCAGGCAAATCGCTGACGCATCGATCGCGCGTCAAAACGTCGGATAAGACGATTACCGGGAATCGGTAAGCCCCGAGAATGCATCTCACCTCATCAAACCATTGGTCCGCGATCACGCGGCAGACACAGAGATGCGCTCCTTCGTCGCGCCCCTGGGCGAGATTCGATTCATCCTTCGCGAACTGCTTGATGTGGACCGCGAGCTATCCGGCCTGGCGGCCTATCGCGGGCTCGGCGCGGACACCTGCGAGCAGGTCATTCGCGCGGCGGCGCGCTACGCCGAGGATGTTGTCGCGCCGTTGAACGCGCGCGGCGACCGCGAAGGATGCGTGCTCGAAGCCGGTGAAGTCCGGACGCCTCACGGCTACGCAGCGGCGTATCGCGCCTTCGTCGAGCAAGGCTGGCCGGCCCTGGCCTGCCGCGCGGAAGATGGCGGGCAGGCCTTGCCGTCGCTGCTGAACAATGTTCTCTACGAGTTCCTGAACGCCACCTGTCCCGCGTGGAGCATGTATCCGGCGCTGGCGCATGGCGCGTATCACACGCTGCGCCACTACGGCAGCGAGGCGTTGCGCCGGCTATATCTGCCGAAACTGGTGTCGGGCGAGTGGACCGCGACGATGTGCCTGACCGAACCGCAGAGCGGCTCGGATCTTGGCACGGTGCGCTGCCGCGCCGAAGCGGCCGGCCACGGCGCGTGGCGGCTCAGTGGTGCCAAGCTATTCATTTCCGGCGGGGACCATGACCTCGCGGAGAACATCGTCCATCTGGTCCTGGCACGCCTGCCTGGTGCGCCGGCGGGAAGCCGTGGGGTGTCGCTGTTCGTCGTGCCAAAGTTCATCCCTGATGCGGTCGGACGGCCCGGTGTGCGCAATGCCGTCCGCGTCACCGGCATCGAGCACAAGATGGGCATTTGCGGCAGCGCCACCTGCGCGATGCAGTTCGACGGCGCGATCGGCTGGCTGGTCGGAGCGTCCCACTGCGGTCTCTCGAATGCTTTCGTTATGATGAACGCCGCCCGGCTTGGCGTTGGGGTGCAGGCCGTTGGCATCGCGGAAGCGGCCAGCCAGGCGGCCATCGACTACGCGCGCCAGCGTCGGCAGGGCAGGGCCGCGAACATTGCCACTGAAGCCGCACCGATCATCGCCCACGCGGAAGTCCGCCGGATGCTGCTCACGCAGAAGGCGTGGGTGGAAGGCGGGCGCATGCTCGCATACTGGCTCGGGCTTCAGCTCGACGTGGAAGCGCACCACGAGGACCCGCACGCCCGTCAGCGCGCCGGAGACCTGGTGGCGCTGCTCACGCCAGTCGCCAAGGCATTCCTGACGGACAACGCATCGGCCTGCGCGAACCTCGCCATACAGGTGCATGGCGGCTACGGCTACATGGTCGAGACCGGCGTCGAACAGCTTGTGCGCGACGCGCGCATCATGCAGATCTATGAAGGCTCCAACGGCATCCAGGCCATCGATCTGCTGGGCCGCAAGGTCATTGCCGACGACGGGCGCCGCTTGCGTGTATTCCTCGACCTGATCGCCGCGTGGCTGGCATCGCCTGGCGCGCAGACGGCGCCCGCGCCCATGAGACAAAGGCTCGGCAGCCTCGCGGCGGACGTCGAGGTGTTGAGCCGAGAGCTTGCCGCACGCGCGGCAAGCGATCCCCATCTGGTCGGCGCGGTGGCCACGGACTACCTGCGCATCATCGGCCATCTGTCCTTCGCCTACCTCTTCGCCCGTTCCGCTGCCACGTGCGCCGCGCGGCCAGGCGCGGGCGATCCCTTTTACCAGGCCCGGCACGCCGTCGCACACTTCCATTTCAACCGCCTCCTGCCCGAAGCCGACGCATGCCTGGCCGCCATCCGCGCCTGCGATGGCGACTTCGCGGTGCAGGACGACGCCATTCTCTTTTCCTAAGGGCGCCCGCGTCCGTCCCGTGAATGGGACGAACACCCGCGTCGCGTACTCACGTACTCATCGAGATCACCATGACCGAAGCCTATATTTTTGATCACGTCCGCACGCCACGCGGCCGTGGGCGTGCGGACGGCGCGCTGCATGCCATCACGCCGGTGGAACTGGCCAGCCAGGTGCTGGCGGCGCTGAAGACGCGTACCCGGCTTGATACCCGCGAGCTGGAGGATGTGGGACTGGGCATCGTCACGCCTGTCGGGGAGCAGGGCGCCGACATGACGCGCGCGGCCATCCTCAATGCGGGATATGGCGAACACCTGCCCGGCTATCAGGTGAATCGCTTCTGTACCTCTGCGCTGGATGCCGTCAATCAGGGCGTGAGCCTGATCCGTGCCGGACAGGCGCAGGCGGTGGTCGGCGGCGGCGTGGAGTCGATGTCACGGGTGGCGATGGGGTCCGACGGCGGTGCCAACTATACAGACCCCCGAATCGGCCATCGCTATCCCTATATTCCGAACGGCGTGGCGGCAGACCTGATGGCAACGTTGTGGGGCTTCTCCCGCAGTGACGTGGATGCGTATGCCGTCGAAAGCCAGCGACGCGCCGCGCACGCGCGCGCATCCGGCTATTTCGAACGATCGCTCGTCGCGGTGCGCGACTTGCTGGGCGAGTCCGTTCTCGCGCAGGACGAGGCCGTGCGTCCGGGCACGACGATCGGAGACCTCGCCCGGCTGAAGCCGTCCTTCACCAGCTTGGGCGAGGCGGGCTACAACGCCGTCGTGCAGCAGCGCTATCCGCACGTCGAGGCGATCGAGCACATCCATACCAGCGGCAATTCCAGCGGGATCGTCGACGGCGCTTGCGCGATGCTGCTGGGCACGCGCGAGTTCGGCGAGCACAGTGGGATCAGGCCCCGCGCGCGGATTCGCGGCTATGTATCGGCCGCGTCGGAGCCGCTGCTGAGCCTCGGTGGGCCCATGCCGGCCACATCGAAGCTGCTGGACCGGCTGGGCATGGGCATCGCGGACATCGACCTGTTCGAGATCAACGAAGCCTTCGCCGTCGTGCCGATGGCCTACATGAAGACCTTCGACATTTCCCACGACCGCGTCAACGTGAATGGCGGAGCGATCGCGCTCGGCCATCCGCTGGGGGCAACGGGCGCGATCCTACTGGGCACGCTGCTCGACGAACTGGAACGCCGCGACCTGACCACCGGCCTCGTCACGCTGTGCGCGGCCGCGGGCCAGGCCACGGTCACCATTATCGAACGCATCTGAGCCATCACCATGAATACCATTGATTTCGAAGTCGACGCCGAAGGCGTCGCGCGCGTCAGCATCAACGTGCCCGATCGCCCGATGAATGTTTTCGTGCCAGATCTGGTCGCGGACCTAGCCGAGGTGGTGCAGCGCGTGCGCCAGCAGGGCGGAATTCGCGGCGCGGTCATCACGTCCGGCAAGCGCGGCGGCTTCGTTGCCGGCGCGGACCTGAAGGAATTCGTCACGGCATACGACCGCAACGTCACGGCGGAGATGGCGCGCGATTCGGTGCTGCAAGCGTCGAAGATCCTGCGCGACCTGGAGACCTGCGGCAAGCCCGTCGCCGCCGCCATCAACGGCGTAGCGCTAGGCGGTGGCTATGAGCTATGCCTGGCTTGTCACTATCGCGTGCTGGTGGATGATCCCAGGGCGGTGGTCGGCCTGCCGGAGGTCACGGTCGGACTGCTGCCGGGCGGCGGCGGGACGCAGCGCCTGCCCCGGCTGATCGGCATCGAGCGCGCCATGCCGCTGCTGCTGGAGGGCCGCCACGTCAAACCGGCGGAGGCCCTGCGGATCGGTATGGTGGATGCCGTCGTCCCGACGGATCAGCTCTACGCTACGGCCCGCGCGTGGGTCCTCGCCAATCCCGGCGCTTGTCAGCCGTGGGACGTCAAGGGCTTCCGCGTACCCGGCGGCGCCGGCCCGTTGGCGCCGCACGCGACGACGACGTTCGGCGTGGGCGTGGCGGCCTCGCATGGCCGCCACAGCGGCAACTACCCCGCGCCTGCGGCCATCCTGTCTTGCGTCTACGAAGGCACGCAACTGCCGATTGATGCCGCGCTTCGCGTCGAGGTGAACTACTTCGCCACTCTGCTCTCCGGCCCCGTGGCGAGAAACCTGATGCGCACGCTATTCGTCAACAAGCTGGCGGCCGAGAAGGGTGCGGCGCGGCCCGCCGGGATTCCCCCGAAGCCCGTGCGCAAGCTCGGCGTGGTCGGCGCTGGCATGATGGGCAGCGGCATCGCACATGCGGCCGCCGTGGCGGGCATCGAGGTCGTGCTGCTCGATGTGGACCTGGCTGCCGCCGAGAAGGGCAAGGCCCGTTGCACCGGACTGCTGGCCGGGGAGCTGACGAAGGGCCGCCTCACCGATGTCTCTGCGGAAGAGATCGCCGCACGCATCCGGGCAACCGACGCTTTCGCGTTGCTGGACGGTTGCGATCTGGTTGTCGAGGCCGTCTTCGAACAGCGGGAAGTGAAGGCCGATGTCATCCGCAAGGCAGAGGCGGTACTGTCGCCGTCCGCGGTCTTCGCGAGCAATACGTCGACGCTGCCGATCACCGGACTGGCAAGCGAAAGCGCTCAGCCGGCGCAGTTCATCGGCATCCACTTCTTTTCGCCGGTCGACCGGATGCCGCTCGTCGAGGTCATCGTCGGCAAGGAAACGGCACCTGCAACGCTCGCGCACGCGCTCGATTTCGTCCGGCAACTGCGTAAGACGCCGATCATCGTCAACGACAGCCCGGGCTTCTACACCAGCCGGGTGTTCTGCGCCTATATCGACGAAGGCATGGCGATGCTGGCCGAAGGCATCGCGCCGGCGCTGATCGAGAACGCGGCTAAGCAGGCGGGCATGTCAACCGGCCCACTTGCCGTCACCGACGAAGTGTCACTCGACTTGCAGAAGCGCGTAATCGACCAGGCCGTCGCCGATGGCCTGCCGGCGTCCTCGTGGCGGCGGCATGCGCAACCCGTCATCGAGAAGTTCAACACCCTGGGCCGCCTGGGCCGCAAGGCCGGGAAGGGCTTTTACAGCTATCCGGACGACGGCAGAAAGCGCCTGTGGACCGGGCTGTCCGATCTCTATCCGGTGCAGGTCGTCCAGCCGAGCGTGGAAGACGTCAGGAGCCGCCTGCTCTGCATCCAGGCGCTCGAAGCCGCGCGCTGCGTGGAAGAGGGTGTCGTGACGAGCGCGGCTGACGCCGACGTCGGCGCCGTGCTCGGCATCGGCTTTCCGTCGTGGACGGGGGGCACGCTGTCGCTGATCGAGACGATGGGCCTTGAAGCATTCGTCGCCGAATGCGACCGGCTGGCCGACCGGCACGGCGCGCGCTTCCGTCCTTCCGGTTGGCTGCGGCGCCGCGCCGGCGCGAACGACAGGTTCCACCCCCGTCCCGTGCAGTAAGCCCTTGCGAGGAACGCCATGAGACGCACGCATTTTGAGCCGGATCACCATGCCTTCCGCGACAGTGTGGCCCGCTTCTTCCAGGGAGAAATCGGCCCGCATACCGCGCGCTGGCGCGAACAGGGCTTCGTGGACCGCAGCGCCTTCCTCAAGGCCGGCGAACAGGGCTACCTGCTGATGTGGGCGCCGGAGGCCTATGGCGGGCCGGGCCTGAAGGACCTGCGCTACGAGCAGGTCCTGTACGAGGAGAACGTCCGCCACGGCGACATTGGCTTCTACATCAACCTGCACTCGCGTGTGGTCGCGCCGTACCTGGGCGCATTCGCATCGGAGGCGCAGAAGGCGCGCTTCCTGCCGCCGGCCATTCGGGGGGAGAAGATCCTCGCCATCGCCATGACGGAACCGGATGCCGGCAGCGACCTCGCGGGCATGAAGTCCAGCGCAAAGGACATGGGCGACCACTGGCTGCTCAATGGCGCGAAGACCTATATCTCCAACGGGGCGCAGGCAGACCTCATCATCGTTGCCGCCCGCACGGACCCCGGGAGCCGGCACGCCATCGGCCTGTTCGTCGTCGAGGCCGGCATGCCCGGCTTCACGCGAGGGCGGAAGCTGAAGAAGATCGGGCTGCATGCGCAAGACACGGCGGAACTCTTCTTCGACAACGTCAGGATCCCGAAGGAGAACGTGCTCGGCGATCCGGCCAGGGGCTTCTTTTACATGTCGGAGCTGCTGGCCGAGGAGCGCCTGCAAGTCGCCATCGGCTCGATCGCGCATGCGCAGGTGGCGTTCGACCTGACGCTCGACCACGTCAGGCAACGGAGGGCGTTCGGCAAGCCGGTCGGCACGTTCCAGCACGTGCGCTTCGAGATGGCCACCATGCGCGCGCAGCTTGACGCGGCGCAGGCGTTCGTCGACCACAGTGTGATGGAGGCCAATGCCGGCGAACTGACGGCGGTGGTCGCGTCGGAAGCGAAGCTGCTGGCGACCGAACTTGAGAACCGTGTGATCGACGCCTGCGTGCAGTTGCACGGCGGCGCCGGCTACATGGAGGAGTACCGGATCGCCAGGATGTACACCGACGCACGGGTCTCGCGCATCTTCGCCGGCGCGAACGAGATCATGAAGGAAATCATCGGGCGCAGCCTTGGCCTGGACGACAGGAAGAAGGCATGACGATCGCCCAACCTGGATGGTCGATGGTCGGGACCTGACTGCTCTGGAGAGCCGACATGAATTTCGAAATTTCCGATGACCTGAAGGCGCTGCAGTTGCGTACGCGGCGCTTCATTGCCGAGCAAGTGATTCCGCTGGAGCGCGATCCCCGGCAGACGGCCCACGGGCCGAGTGAATCGCTGCGCCTTGAACTCGTTGCCAGGGCACGCGATGCCGGCCTGCTGACGCCCCATGCTTCCGTCGAGTCGGGCGGGTTGGGGCTGTCGCACCTGGCCAAGGCGATCGTGTTCGAGGAGGCGGGCTACTCTACTCTCGGCCCCACGGCGCTCAACATCGCGGCGCCGGACGAGGGCAACATTCACCTGATGGAAGCCGTCGCGACCCCGTCGCAGAAGGCGCGCTGGCTGCAGCCGCAAATCGAGGGAAAGATCCGCTCGTGCTTCTGCATGACGGAACCGGCCCCGGGGGCGGGCTCCGATCCCGCCATGCTCCAGACGACGGCCGTGTGCGATGGCGACGGCTACGTGATCAACGGCAGCAAGTGGTTCATCACGGGCGCGGACGGCGCCTCCTACGCCATCATCATGGCGCGCATGGAGGACGGCAGCGCCACCATGTTCCTCTGCGACACGGACCGCCCCGGCTTTATCCACGAGCGGACGATGGACGCGCTGGATGCCTGCTTCACAGGCGGTCACGGCGTGATTCGCTTCGAGAACCTGCGGATTCCCGCCACCGACGTGCTGGGCGAGGTCGGGCAAGGCTTTCGCTACGCGCAAATCCGCCTCGCGCCGGCAAGGCTGACACACTGCATGCGCTGGCTGGGGCAGGCGCGCCGCGCGCACGACATTGCCTCGGACTACGCCGCGCGTCGCCACGCGTTCGGCAAGCCGCTCGGCAGCCACGAGGGCGTGGGCTTCATGCTGGCCGACAACGAGATGGACCTGCATACGGCCCGCCTGACGATCTGGCATTGCGCCTGGGTACTCGACCAGGGCGGGAAGGGACGCCACGAATCTAGCCTGGCCAAGGTGATCTGCTCTGAGGCCGAGTGGCGCGTGGTGGACCGCTGCGTGCAGATTCTCGGCGGGCAAGGCGTAACGCACGAGAGGATCGTGGCGCGGATCTTCTCCGACATGCGCGCATTTCGGATCTACGACGGTCCTTCGGAAGTGCATCGCTGGAGCATTGCGAAACAGATTCTCCGCCATGCCGGTGGCGGTTCAGAGTAAGGAGCGAAAAGATGTGGAAAGAGAACGGGCAGGAGGCGGCAGCCCCTACGGTGCGCCGTGCGGCCGTGCTCGGCGCCGGCATCATGGGCGGCGGGATCGCCTACCAGAGCGCGTTGCGCGGCACGCCGGTCGTGATGAAGGATATCACTGCCGCGTCGCTCGACTTGGGCATGCGTGAGGCTGGCCGACTGTTGGGTAAGCAAGTCAGCGGCGGCAAGATGACCGGCGAGGCGGCACAGGCCGTGCTGTCGTCCATCGTCCCGACGCTCGACTACGGCGGCTTCGGGACGGTCGATGTCGTGGTTGAAGCCGTGGTCGAGAGCCTCGGCATCAAGCGTGGTGTCCTGGCCGAGGTGGAGGCACTGGTGCCGGCGCATGCCGTCCTGGCCTCGAATACTTCGTCGCTGTCGATCACCGATTTGGCGGCGAACCTGAAGCGGCCGGAGAACTTTGTCGGGATGCACTTCTTCAACCCGGTGCCGTCCATGCCGTTGGTGGAGGTGATTCGGGGGGAGCGAACCTCGGCGGCGGCTGTCGCCACCGTAGTCGACTACGCGCGCCGCTTGGGCAAGACGCCGGTAGTCGTGGCCGATTGTCCGGGATTCCTCGTCAATCGCATCCTGACCGCCTATATCCTGGCGTTTCTGCGCCTGGTGCGGGACGGCGTCGACTTCGTCGCCATCGACGAGGCGATGGAGGCATACGGCTGGCCAATGGGGCCGGCATATCTGCAGGACGTGGTGGGGATGGACACGGCGTCGCATGTCATCGAAGTCATCGGCAAAGGCTACGCGTTGCGAATGAAGATCGACGGCGAGCATGCCGTCGCGCTGATGGCGCGAGCTGGCCGGCTGGGGCAGAAGAGCGGGGTCGGCTTCTACCGTTATGTCCGGGACGACAAGGGCAGGCCGGTGAAGTCGCCGGCGGACGACACCCATGCGCTCCTTGCCATGATCCAGCCCGGTGGGACCCGCGCCATGGACGCGGAGGAAATTGTCGCGCGAATGATGCTGCCGATGGTAATTGAGGCGGCACATTGCCTTGAGTCAGGGGTTGCCGCGTCCGCTGCGGACATTGACATGAGCCTGGTCCTCGGGCTCGGCTTCCCGCGCCAGATTGGCGGTGCACTGCACTATGCCGACGCGCTCGGTGCCCGGGAGGTGCTGGCGGCTTGCGAGCGCCTGGCGGACTTGGGCGACCTGTACAGGCCGACCGCCGGCATGGTCTTACTGGACGAACGACATGGCCGCTACTTCGAATGACGGGGAGACAAGGGTGAGCAGGGAATTCGACGAACAGTTCTCGCTGCAAGGGCGAGTGGCGCTGGTAACCGGCGCCTCAAGCGGACTCGGGCGGCATTTCGCCCGGTTCCTCGCGGTTCGCGGGGCGACGGTCTCGGTCGGGGCGCGGCGTCTCGACCGGCTGACGGCCCTGGTCGGCAAGATCGGGGATGCTGGCGGACGGGCACTGGCTGTCGAAATGGACGTCACGCATGCGGACAGCGTGCGCGAAGCATTCGACGCGATGGAGTCGGAGATCGGCACTGTCGATCTGATCGTGAACAACGCGGGGGTCGCGGTGACCCGTCCGCTGCTGGAGCACGACGAGCACACTTGGGACGCGGCGATCGACACCAACCTGAAGGGTGCCTGGCTCGTGGCGACGGAGGCTGCGCGCCGCATGGTCGCCGCCGGAAGGCCGGGTTCCATCGTCAATGTCGCGTCGATCACCGGGGTACGGGTGGCGGGCGGCGTGGCGCCGTACTGTGCCTCGAAAGCCGGGCTGATCCATCTGACGCGATCTCTGGCGCTGGAGCTGGCGAAGCACCGCATCCGCGTGAATGCGCTGGCGCCCGGCTACATCAGCACCGAGTTGAACGAGGCGTTCCTCGCCAGCGATGCCGGCCAGAAGCTGATGGGCCGCGTGCCGCAACGCCGCTTCGGCACGCCGGACGACCTGCTCGGCCCACTCTGGCTCCTCGCATCGGACGCCGGGGCCTACATGACCGGGGCGGTGCTGGCCGTCGATGGCGGGCATCTAGCGAGCGGCCTCTGACGGTGGCAGGAGAACAAAACATGCTGATCGAGGAACTGGACTCCCCCGCCCTCAAGGTTGAACTGGCCGATGGCGTGGCCACGCTGACCATGCACGTGCCGTCAAAGCGCAACGCGCTGACACCCGAGCTCTACGAAGGACTCGCCCGTGCGCTGGCCGCCCTGCAGGACAACGACGCCTGCCGCGCCGTGCTGCTCACCGGCGGCGCGCATTTCTGCTCCGGCGGCGACGTGGGCGGACTGGATGCCCCGGGCCTCGTTATGCGCCGCAACATGCAGATCGGCCAGCAGGTGGTGCGCACGATGATCGGCGGCCGCCTGCCCGTGGTGGCTGCCGTGCAGGGTGCTGCGTTTGGGGCGGGCTTTTCGCTCGCGATGGCGTCGGACTTCGTGTTCGCCGACGCCAATGCCACCTTCTGCGCAGCCTTCGGCCGTCTCGGGCTGACGCCGGACTATGGACTGCTGTGGTCGCTGCCTCAGCGTGTGAGTATGGGCGTGGCGCGTGAAATACTGATGCTGTGCGATCCGATCCCCGCCACACAGGCCAGGGCACTCGGACTGGTCGACGTACTGACCGAAGCGGGGCAGGTCCTGGAGCATGCGCGGGAACGGGCCTTGCGGCTGGCCGAGGCGCCCCCGGCTACGATTGCCACCACCAAGGCAGTGCTCTCGCGCGTACCGATGTCGCTTGACACCATGCTCGCGTGGGAGGCGGATACGCAGTCCTTGCTCGCCGCCTCCGCCGATTTCCGCGAGGGATGCGCCGCCTTTGCGGAGCGGCGGCCGGCCGTATTCCTGGGACGGTGAGCAGGCTCGGCGCCTGCCACGCGATGTGACTTCAAAGCGGATCAAAGGATCGACACATATGGCTTCCAGGAATGAGCCAGCCGGCATCGGCATGTCCCTGACCCGGCCCCTGCACAAGGCCGTGCGCCAGTGCCCGCAGGCGGAGGCGCTGGTCTCGGGGCAACGGCGTTCCACGTTCGCGGTTCTTTGCGACCGCGTTGCGCGACTGGCCGCCGCGTTGCAGCGCCTCGGCATGCGTCCCGGCGACCGCGTCGGCATGCTCGCGCAGAATTCTGATCGCTATGTCGAGTACCTGTATGGCGCGTGGTGGGGCGGGGGCGTGGTGAACCCCGTCAACGTCCGCTGGACGGCGCGCGAGATGGCGTGGTCGCTGGACGATTGCGGCACTCGCATCCTCCTGGTCGACGATGCCTTCGCGAGGATCGCCAGGGATCTGCGCGCGCAATCGAAGTCGCTGCAAACGCTCATCCATGTGGGCGACGGTCCAGTGCCGTCCGGCATGCTTGGCTACGAGTGGCTGCTCGCCGAGACGGCGCCGGTCAGAGACGCACAGCGGGGCGGCGCTGACCTGGCGGCGATCCTGTATACCGGCGGCACCACGGGCACGCCGAAGGGCGTGATGCTGACCCACGCCAACCTTGCGATCGACGCGCTCGCCGCCGTGGCGGCCGCCACCCGCCCCGAGCGCGCGGTCGGCATCCAGGCAGCGCCGATGTTCCACGTGGGCGGCATCGGCCTCACGTTGCAACTGATGTTGCGGCTGTGCAAGCAGGTCATCCTGCCGGGCTTCGAAGAGGCGGCGGTGCTTCGAGCCATCTCGGAAGAGCGGGGCAGCGAGATCTTCCTCGTGCCGACCATGATCCAGCGTCTGCTCGACGCTCCGGAGTTCGGTGCGCACGACCTGTCGAGCCTGTCGCTGGTGCTCTATGGTGCGGCGCCGATCGATAGCCCGCTGCTCGACCGAGCCCTCGCGGCCATGCCCCAGGCGCGTTTCGCGCAGTTGTACGGCATGACGGAACTGTCGCCTGTGGTCAGTTGCCTGCCGGCGAGGTGCCACGCCGGGCACGGGCGTGAGGCCGGCAAGCTACGTTCAGCGGGTCTGCCGGTGCCGGTGGCGGAGGTGCGTATCGTCGACGGCGACGGGAGGGAGGTGCCGCGCGGCACCGTAGGAGAGGTGACCGTGCGCGGCCCGACCGTCATGGCCGGTTACTGGAACAACCCCGAGCAGTCGGCCATCGCCCTGCGCGATGGCTGGATGCATACCGGCGACGCAGCATGGATGGACGAGGACGGCTTCCTCTACATCGTCGATCGCGTCAAGGATATGATCGTCACCGGTGGTGAAAACGTCTATTCGGCCGAGGTGGAGAATGCGCTGGCGAAGCATCCTGCAGTGGCAGCCTGTGCCGTAATTGGCATCCCGAACGAGAAGTGGGGCGAGTCGGTCCACGCGGTGGTCGTGTGTAGGCCGGGCGAGTCCGTCAGCGAGACAGAGCTTATAGCGCACTGCAAGGTGGAGATCGCGGGCTACAAGAGTCCATGGAGTATTGAATTTCGCGACGCGTTGCCGCTTTCCGGAGCCGGGAAGATCCTCAAGATCGAATTGCGGAAGCCGTTCTGGGAAGGACGCGCGAGGCAAATAGGCTGAGGACCAGCGCTGACGGCAGCATGGTTGGCTGGGCTTCGATCCAAGGCGGCGATTTCAACTATCTCCCATTCATACAGAATGAGCGCATATAAGCCACCTCTCCGTAATCATAGCTTTGTCCTCCATTAGCTCTTTGATGTGCAAGGGCACGCTGCAGGACTTGCCGTCCTATACGCAATGCGATCCCGAAACGTTGAATCATGCAATCGACGCGGCAGGCCGCTTTGCCAGTGTAGTGCTCGCGTCACTGAATGCGATTGGCGATGCCCAAGGCTGCCGCCTGAGTGACAGCAACGTGCAGACACCCAAGGGATTTGCGCAGGCGTACCGTCAGTTGGTCGACGCGGGCAGGCCCTCTATGGCCGCGGATCCACGCTATGGTGAGATCGTTAGCGCGTGGATCAATGGCACGCTCGATTCGCGCTCTGGCTTCGATAGGCAAGTTCCGGCTGACCGAGCGGCAGGGCGAGGTAATCGACAAGTGCGTGCGGATTTTTGGCGGATACAGTTACTTGCTGGAATACCCATTGCGACCATGTACGCCGGCGCGCGCGTGCAACGCATCTACGGTGGCGTCAATGAAATCCGGCGGGAGCTGATGGCGCGCTGATTGTGAGGAGGCGGAAGAACGGGCGCCGGCTGGCCCGTCGGTCCGGAACAACAGGAAATGGAGGCTGAAATCATCATGCTGTCAGGTATCAGGGTTGTGGAAATCTGTGGGATCGGACCTGGTCCGTTCTGCGCAATGCATCTGGCCGATCTCGGCGCCGATGTGATCGCCGTCGAGCGGGGCGATGCCGCCAGCGGCGGTAAGCCCGCCGAAGGCTTCGTACTGAACCGCGGCAAGCGCTCAGTGGTAGCGGATCTTAAGACCGACGGGGGCCGGGAGCTGGTCTTGAAACTGGTGGAGGATGCCGATGTGCTGATCGAAGGCATGCGGCCCGGCGTGATGGAGCGCCTGCGGCTGGGTCCGGACGAACTGCTGGCACGCAACCCCCGCCTGGTCTATGGACGCATGACCGGGTGGGGCCAGTCTGGACCGATGGCCCAGTCCGCAGGCCATGACAACAACTACATTTCGCTGTCCGGCGCGCTCTACTACAATGGCTCCCCCGCCGAACCGCCGTCCTCGGCCATCACCGCGATTGGCGATATAGGTGGCGGGGCGCTTTACCTGGCGGTGGGGATCCTGGCCGGCATCCTTAAGGCCCGCGAAACCGGGCGGGGCACGGTGGTGGACGCGGCGATCGTGGACGGCTCCGCGCACCTGATGTCGCTGCTCCTGTCTACCCGCAAGGCGGGCCTGGTGGTTGGCGCGCGCGGCGAGAACGTGCACGACAGTTCGCATTTCTACGCGACTTATCGCTGCGCGGATGGCCAGTTCATCACGGTGGGCGCCATCGAACCGCAGTTTTATGCGTTGCTGCTCGAAAAGCTCGGCCTGGAAGACGTACCGCAGTTTGCTCGCCAGTGGGACCGGGAGCGCTGGCCGGAGATGCGCCGCCATTTTGCCGATATCTTCGCTGGCCGTTCGCGTGCCGAATGGTGCGGGTTGCTTGAAGGGACTGACGCCTGCTTCGGTCCGGTGCTGAGTCCCCAAGAGGCGGCTAGGCATCCGCATAACCTCGCGCGCGGCGTTTACTTCGAGCGTGACGGCGAGCTGCAGGCGTCGCCAGCGCCGCGCTTCGACGGGCAATTGTGCGAGCCAGGGCCGGTGCCCCTGAGGGGCGAGCATACCGGTTCGGTACTGGCCGCACTGCAGGCCGGACGGGTCTGGAAGCAAGCCTGAGCGGCCTGCCGGGCTGGACCGGCCCTCCGTTATTGAGCTTGGTCCGGGAATCGTCGGCGACAGTGGTGAGCGCAGCGATGCGCATCCCGTTTGAGCGATCGAGTCGAAATTGACGCTTCTCATGGCGCTGCCGTTCACTGACGCTCTTGGAGCGAGCCATGGCCATGCGCAAGCGAGAAGACGAGGTATCTCCCAACGCGGCGGGGATCGATGTCGGAGCATCAAGCCACTGGGCTCAGCGATGTGATGGGCATGACCGGGCAGGCCATCATCCGCGCCATCGTGGCCGGCGAGCGCGATCCAAAGCTACTTGCACGCCACCGTCACAGCGGGGTCATGGCCAGCACCAAGGAAATCACCCCTGGGGCGCTGACGGGTAACTGGTGCGAAGAGCAGGCGCCGGACAGACGCTTTAGCCGCGAGGGGAAAGTCGCTACGGAAGTCGCTGGCGCGAAAAAATTCGATTATCACAACCGCGGGACTGACACCGACATGATGACGAGATTGCGTACCGAACGATTTAAGGGGGCCGCCGACGTCGGCCTGTTCGCCGATGTCGGCGGTGAGGTCGGCCAGCCGCCGGTAATCCTGCTGCATGGAGGCGGCCAGACCCGCTATTCGTGGGGCAAGGCAATGCTCGACTTGGTGGAATCAGGTCACCATGTTATCTCGCTGGATTTGCGCGGGCACGGCGAAAGCGACTGGGCCGGCAACAGTGATTATTCCTTGAATGCGTTCGTGGCCGATCTCGAGGCAGTGATCGCCACGTTGGATCGTCCGCCGATGCTCGTAGGTGCATCGCTGGGCGGAGCTACCGCCTTGGTGGCTGTCGGCGAGCACCGAGGAAGGTTGGCCGAGGCCATGGTCCTGGTCGACCAACACCGCGACCCTGACCTGGACCATGCGGTGCGCCCCTTCGTCAGTCGAGCGCATCTGCCCCTTCTTGGCCACCTTCGGGTAAGCAATGGGATGGACGCCTCCACCCGACAACGGCATCAACGTGGGGCAGCGTCACCTACCACTCGAATCGGAAGGGCGGTCTATAGGTCCATGTGGCTTCTGGCGTCTAGTCCCGTGAAGTTGCTCCGACTATATTCAACGGGGAATGCTCATTGCCGCATCGAGGGCGCTATCCAAGCGCTCCCGGCCCGCGGCTCCCTCAACGGCCTCATTGACGTCGCCGGGACGGATTGATGTACCTGTCTATGCGGCAGGTGCCGCGAGCAAGACCTGAACATTGAAGCATTGAAAGGACCTGTCCATGGAACTCAAACGCGCTGGATCTCAGCCTTCCGTCAGAGGCCCTGCCGAGTGGTTCACCGGCACTGTGCGTATCGACCCGCTGAACAACCCGCCGGCACCGGCGCGCGTATCGTGCGCCAGCGTCACCTTCGAGCCGGGCGCGCGCACGGCCTGGCACACCCATCCGCTGGGCCAGACGCTGATCGTCACCGCCGGTTGCGGCTGGACGCAGTGCGAGGGCGAGCCCATCGTCGAGATCCGCGCGGGAGATGTCATCTGGTGCCCGCCCGGGCATCGGCATTGGCACGGCGCGACGTCGACGACGGCCATGACTCACATCGCGATACAGGAAGCCCTCGATGGAAAGAACGTCGAGTGGATGGAGCATGTCACCGACGCGCAGTATCTCGCAGGCCCGTCGCGCGGCGCCGACGCAAGCGGCTGAGCCCTTTCGTGTCGCGCTTCACTTCGATGAAGGGACTCTCGATGAATATTCTTTTGAGAATCGCCCTGTGCACCATTGCCATGCAAGCCGCAGTGGCCGGCGCGGCCGAGCCGCAGGCTAACACGACGACGGCTGCTGCCGCCCAGCAGATCAGACGCGCCGGCAGCCAGCCCTCGGCGACAGGCCCTGCGGACTACTTCACCGGCCGGGCGCGGTTCGATCCGGTCTGGCCCGCTGACAAGTACATCAATGCCTCCGGCGGCCTGGTGACCTTTGAGCCCGGCGCGCGCTCGGCCTGGCACACCCATCCGGCGGGGCAGCGCCTGGTAGTGGTATCGGGCGTGGGCCTCACACAGGAATGGGGCAAGCCCACCCAGGAAATCCGCCCTGGCGACGTGGTCTGGTGGCCGCCTGGCGTCAAGCACTGGCACGGCGCCGCGCCCACCACCGCGAGGACCCACCTGGCCGTCACCGGTACATTGGACGGCAAGAGCGTTACGTGGATGGAGACAGTCACCGATGAGCAATACAACGCCCATTAGACCGCACCTGAAACGCCGTCGGGCCGGTGGGCCCGCGACCACAGGTCCGCTGTTGAGTCCGATGCGCATCTGCAGGTCATAGCCGCTGCGCTGGTTGAATAGCTTGAGCGCGTCGATCATATCTAGCGCCATATGCGCAGCGCGGACTGCGTGATCGTCTGCTGGCTCAGGTAGCCCAGCGGCGGCCATGTAAGCATCACCGATGGTCTTGATCTTCTCGAGACCGCGGTCGTCTGCAATCGTATCGAATTCGGTAAAAATTTCGTTTAGGATTGCCACCAACTGCTCTGGGCTCATGCCGGCCGAAAATCGGCTGAACGCGACAATGTCCGCAAACAGAACTGTGACTTCAGGAAAGCTGTCGGCGATAATTTCCGGAATGCTGTTTGCGATCAAGTCTGGACGAATCTTCAGTCGCTCGGCGATGGGGCAGGGTAGAAGATTTAGCAGTAGCCGTTCAGACAATTTCTGCTCCGACACGATTCTGTCGTAAAGATACTGGAGCTCGTCTCGCTGGCGACGTATCAGCTCCCAGCTTGCCTGCAGTTCTTCATTCTTCCGAGCTATCGCTTCCTCGGCCCGCTTCTTTTCAGTGATATTACGGCCTTCCGGAAGCAAAAATACGACGTTGCCAGCCGAATCTTTAATGGGCAATAGTGAAAAATCAACAATGATTGTTTCCTCGCCCATTGCTTGACCGTAAACTCAAAATCGCACCGAACGAACTCCCCTTGGCTGGCACGTAGTATCAACTCACGCAGCAATCCCTGTGTCTCGGCCGATATGACCCACCACCGGGCTTCCCAGAAGGGTTTTCCGCAAATGTCATCCATTCGTATACCCACCGCATCGAGGGCAGCACGGTTGATTTCAAGCATATTGCCGTGCACATCCAGCAGGCCTACGAACTGGTACATCGCATCCACTATGATGCGCGCGAGCTTATCCCGGTTGGTCCCGAAGGCATCGCTCGCAGAAAGTGTTACATCACGCTCGCGAGGCGCTTCACCGTCGGAGGACACTCGGCGGCTGATGATAGCCATGCTTCACCTGTCAACCCGTCTGCAGAATGCGCGGGGGCGCGCGTGCGTTGCACCGCGACAGGCGCATCAATGCAGTTCAGTACTGTTATAGCCGCCGGATCCGCGCGCTGATGAAGTCGATGAAGACTCTTGCGCGTTGCGACAGGAAACGAGTTTGCGGATACACGACGTTGACTGGCTGGGGCAGAGGAAAAAATTCGCCCAAGAGCGTCACGAGTCGGCCAGACTGGATATCGTCCGAGGCCCGCCATTCAGGCACAATCGAGATCCCCATGTGGGACAGCGTAGCGTCGTAGATGGCATCAAGGTCATTCACCCGAACCGGACCAGCGACATCAACGGCGTGTCTGCCATGCTCAGACTCAAATTCCCAACGAGCGGATCGCTGGGTACCCACCAGCGTAATGCATCGGTGATTGGTCAAGTCCGTAGGTACTTCCGGTCTGCCTTGTCTCATCAGGTAATCTGGCGTTGCGACGAGCTTCTGCTGGGCCAGGCCAAGCGAACGAGTAACGAGCGTGCTTGAAGGCAGCATGCCGATGCGAATGCCCAGCTCCATTCCCTCTTCTACAAGATCGAGCACACCGTCTGCAAACACCAATTCGAGAACGAGGCGAGGGTGGAGCTGCTGAAATTCAGGCAGCAGCGGCATGATGATCTTGCGCCCGAATGAGCTCGGCATGGTGATGCGCAAGGTCCCACCGATGCCATCCGCGGGCAAGCCATGCACTTCTGATTTCATCACATCAATGGCGTCAAGCAGTTGCTGCACATACGGGTAGAGGTGCAGTGCCTCGCTCGTAGGGCTGAGCTTGCGCGTGGTACGCCTGAATAACTGCATCCCTAGCGTGGCCTCAAGACCCGCGATCTGCTTGCTTACGGCGGACTGGGAGATTCCTTGATCCCGACCGACTGCCGAAAAGCTCCCCATGTCGATGGTCCGAAGAAAGGCCTGGAGACTCTGGAGGTTGTTGTCCATGTGACGCTCTCGATTCAATCCAAACTGGAATATATCTTATACCACTTGGCGGGCTTTTCGAGTGAATCGCCTAGGCATATATTTGCTCGCAATGCAGTGCGACAAACCAAAGGAGACACAAGTGGCTGAGAAGAAGATTGGGATCATCGGCGCCGGCACGGCGGGCCTTCACCTCGGACTTTACCTTCTGCAGCACGGGGTGGAGGCCACCATCTACACGGATCGCAAACCGGAAGAATACGCAGAGATGCGGTTGCTCAATACGGTGGCGCATCATTCGGTGACCATCACGCGCGAGCAGGCCCTGAACGTGGATCACTGGCCGCAACAGGGATACTTCGGGCATTACTACTACATTGGAGGCCCTCAGCCGCTGCGCTTCTATGGCGATCTGAAGGCGCCGAGTCGTGCTGTCGACTATCGCATTTATCAACCGGCACTGATGCAGGATTTCCTGGAGCGGGGTGGCAAGATCGAATACCGCACGCTGGAAGCCGAGGATGTTCCGCGTCTTTCCGCGGAATTCGACCTGCTCGTCGTATGCACGGGCAAAGGGCCACTCGGCCAGATGTATCAGCATCAAGCAGAACACTCACCTTTTGATCGCCCGCAGCGCTTGCTCTGTGCAGGCTTGTTCAAGGGCATCGCCCCGGACGCTGTTCGGGCGGTCACGATGTCATTTGCCCCGGGTCACGGCGAAATGATCGAGATTCCAACGGTGTCTTTCGGTGGCATGGTAAGCGCGCTGGTTATCGAGAACATCCCAGGCGGAGACATGGAAATCGT
Organism: Cupriavidus sp. FW305-F7; assembly: GCF_058782875.1. Taxonomy (NCBI): domain Bacteria; kingdom Pseudomonadati; phylum Pseudomonadota; class Betaproteobacteria; order Burkholderiales; family Burkholderiaceae; genus Cupriavidus; species Cupriavidus sp. FW305-F7. Next base: position 122,144 of record NZ_JBYSYC010000001.1, read on the forward strand.
CGCCAGGCAAAAGTACGACGAGGACCCCCGCGCGTTCCTCGACATGCTTCTCGGAAAGCTGCGCAAACACCATCCCAGTGTGGCGGAGCGTATTGATGAGCGCGAGTTCGATCTCGCCAACAGCCCGCTCGACATTCTGCAAGGTGGCGTTACACCCACCGTGCGGACGACGCACATGCGTCTTGATGACGGCAAGATGGCGATTGCGCTGGGTGATGTGCACGCCACAGTCGATCCTGTGCTCGGGCAGGGCGCGAACATGGCGTCGTATGCAGCGTGGATCCTGGGCGAGGAGATCGTCCGTCAGGAGGTATTCGACGAGCGGTTCTGTGAGCACGTCAATATGCGCCGGCAGGATCGCGTCCTTAGCGCAACGCGCTGGACGAATTACATGCTGACGAACCTGAGAACACTTCCGGAAGAGCTGCGAGCGTTCATTCTGCACTGCTATCAGAACCGCGCGCTGGCCGATGAATTCACCAACAACTTCAACTATCCGGAGCGCCAATGGGACTGCTTCTCGAGTCCCCAGCGAATGGCCGCATGGCGCGAGCGCATTCAGGCATCAAGCGCCACGACGGAGCTCACACCGATGGCCGCCTAGTCGGTAAGCCAGGGCAGTTCTTGTTCGAGGAAGCCTTCTTCGTCGTGAAGAAGGCGGAATATGGGGCAGCAAATGCAAACACTGGATGAGCTTGCAGTCGCAAGTACACAGGAACATCGCACCCGGTTTCGCAAAGCGGTCTCGCTTTTCGCGACGGGCATAGCCGTAGTGACGGTGCGCGGTGAAACGATCGGCAGCGTGCATGGCATGACGATCAATAGTTTCTCGTCAGTCAGCCTTGATCCACCCACCATCCTGATCTCTCTTCGGCCAGGCAGGACGCACCGCTTGATCTCCGAGCATGGGCGATTTGGCGTGAGCATACTTCACGATCAGCAAAAATCCTGTTCGGTCCAGTTCAGCGGGCGCTCTTCAGACGAGTTCGTGCCCGACTTCGCGATGTGCGGCGAGGTGCCAGTCCTGAGCTCTCACCTTGCATGCTTTGAGTGTGAAGTTGTCGAGCGTGTGGAGATTCATGATCACACGTTGTTTATTGCACGCGTCGTAAATTGTGACGCGACCAACGGAGCGCCTCTCTTGTTCTTTGCCAGTCAATACCACACCCCCCAGCACTGGAGTCAGCCTCGGCAAGGATGAGTCGGCACGCAGCCATACATAAATAGCCAAATGAAGGAGACAAACATGGATAAGTCACTGCAGCAGCGAATGGCAGGACACGGCGTGTTGATGATTTTCTGCACGCTGTTGTTCGGTCTTGGTCTGTGGATGAAATTGCTCGGAGGCTTCGAGTTGTTCCCAGGATACATGGTGAACTTCAATGTTCCTGGTACTGCCGAGGGCTGGGCACGCGCTCACATCGGCCCCGCTCTTAACGGCATGATGGTGATCGCGGTTGCATTCGTTATGCCGGGCCTACGGGTGGCGGAAAAAACCAAGGCGCTGCTTGGCTGGATCGTCGTCTGCGACGGATGGTCCAACGTTGTTTTCTATTTTTTCGCCAATCTCGCCGGCAATCGCGGTCTCTCCTTTGGCGACAACCATTTCGGGCCGACGGATATCTTTGGCGTGATCGCACTTGCGCCAGCATACCTCTTTGGCGTTCTCGCGATGGGTGCACTGCTGGTTATCGGATTGAGCGCGTTGCGTTCGACAGCTAATTGGAAGCACCTCAATGAAGCTCAGCAGATCTGAGCGGAACCCTGCTCGCGTAGCGCGTAAGCCTTAACCCGCGCGATACGGGGCCACGTGGCCCCCTTCGCGTATCCCACATATCTTGATCAGATCGCGCGCCTTCTGCGCGAGGGCGGTGCTCGTCGGTCGCACGGTCAGTGAAGAACGAATGGAGAAATGGAAATGAATGATATGGCGCACGGTAGGGTGGAAGCGGCATCGGATGTGGTGATCTACCCGATGCTCATTGATGGTGTCAAAGTCCAAGCAGAGTCGGGCCGCACGATCCCGGTTTTCGATCCGGCTACCGGGCAGCAGATCGCCGCGGTTCCCGATGCAGGCGACGGGGATGTGGATCGTGCGGTAGCGGCGGCCAGTGCGACCTTCCGTTCGAAGCCTTGGAGGAATATGAGCCCGGCAGCGCGGGAGCGAGTGCTTTTGCGCCTGGCGGACCTGATCGAGGAAAACGGAGAGGAACTTGCGCGTCTCGAGACGCTTAACAATGGGAAGCTGCTTCAGTACTCACGCATGTTCGAGGTAGGTGCGAGCGCCCAGTGGTTGCGATATATGGCGGGCTGGGCGACCAAGATCCAAGGCGCGACGCTCGACCTTTCTCTGCCATTGCCTCCAGAGCTTCGCACATCCGCATACACTCGCCGCATTCCGGTGGGCGTGGTCGGTGCCATCGTCCCTTGGAACTTCCCGCTGCTGATGGCCGTCTGGAAGATTGCGCCCGCCCTGGCGTGCGGCAACACCGTTGTCTTGAAGCCGGCGGAAGAGACGCCGCTGACTGCCATACGTCTAGGCGAGCTGGCCATTGAGGCTGGCTTGCCGGCCGGCGCGCTCAACGTCGTTACCGGACGGGGTGAAACCGCGGGGTCCGCGCTGGTATCGCATCCGTGGGTCAACAAAATTACCTTCACGGGATCAACGGAGGTTGGTCGCCTTATCGGCGAAACATGCGGTCGAAACCTCAAGCCAGCGTCGCTTGAACTGGGCGGAAAGAGCCCGGTTGTCGTCCTCAAGGATTGCGACCCGGCTGTCGCCGCGCAGGGTGCGGCGAGCGCAATCTTCTTCAATCACGGACAGGTCTGCACCGCAGGCTCTCGACTGTACGTGCACCGAAGCATTTTCGATGACGTGGTGGGACGCGTGGCGTCAATTGCCGACAACATGGTGCTTGGGTCGGGTCTCGACGAGTCGGCACAAATGGGGCCGCTGGTGTCTGCGCACCATCGCGATCGCGTGAATCGACTGATCAGTTCCGCAATCGAAGATGGCGCCGAGATTTTGTGCGGCAAAGGGGGAGTTCCTGGTGGTGGCTACTTCGTGAAGCCAACGGTCTTTGCAACCGAACAGGGTCAGTCCGTCCGAATCCTGAAGGAAGAGATCTTTGGCCCCGTGCTTGTTGCTATGCCGTTCGACGACATCAGCGACGTCGTCGGACTCGCGAACGATTCTATTTTTGGACTTGGGGCCAGTGTCTGGACTAACGATCTCGCCAGCGCCATGTCTTTGGCCGACTCCATCGAAGCTGGGACCGTCTGGGTGAACACCCACAACATGGTCGACCCGAATCTTCCTTTCGGCGGGTTCAAGCAATCGGGTTCTGGCCGTGAGCATGGTGCCGCTGCCATCGAGACGTACACCACGACGAAATCCTTCTGCATTGCGTACCCAACCTTGTGATCTCTGGGACGCTAAATCGCGTATGAAGATAAACGGAAAATTAAAATTGGAGACATTAGTGAGAATCGGCTGTTTTCAGCTTGCTCGCTGTAGCTTGCGGCATGCTTCGGTACTCGCATTGGCCGCGCTGTGTGGAGTCGCGTATGGGCAATCGTCGCAGGAGACACCTGACGATGGAAAATGGTGGATCAGGGCCGGTCCGGCATGGATTGCCTTCAACGCGAGCGCAGATCTCACGGCTGGAGGGCAGCCGGTTCCTGGCGGTAGCGCAGATGTGAAGAACAATGCCGCATTTCTCGCTGAGTTCGGCTATCGCCTGAGTCCGCATTTCTCGCTAGGGCTGACTGTGGGCGTACCACCGACGACCTCGCTATATGGGGCAGGTACGGTCGAAAGCGTCGGAAAAATCGGCGAGGTTAAGTATGCGCCTGCGGCTCTTACTTTGCAGTATCGGCTAGCGAGCTTCTCAAGCGATCGAGTGGTCCCGTATCTTGGGGCCGGGGTCACATACTTGAAGATTTTCGACACGACCGACGGTGCGGTGACGAATCTGCAAGCGCGGAACGCATGGGGAGGCGTGTTTCAGGGCGGACTTGAGTACCGCATCACCAGGCACATCGGCGTGTTTGTTGATGTAAAGAAATTTATTGTCCGAACCCGCGCTACGGGGGATCTCGGTCCGGCACCTGTGCATGCAACCGTGCGTCTGGATCCATTGGTCACCCAGGCAGGTATCTCAATCAACTTTTAGCCGTGCGTTGGCCGGCCGCTGGTTGTGCCGGCCCGTTCATTTTGACGGCAATAACGATCCGTCCGCCACTGGGCCATGTTGGAACCTACCGTCCAGCAGAGCCTACGATCATACGCGAGTCGCTTAGCTGACGAGACAATTGCTTATCAGCTTTGCTTATCAGCTCGGTGTTAGCAGTAGCCTCTCCATGACGGCCCGACGTTCCGCTTTCTGCTCGTCGTTGCCCTGGTGCGAAAGCAATGACTCGGACAATTCATAGCTGTACAGTGCAAACGCCCGCGCCCGCGCTTCGGCAATGCTGAAGCCGAGTGCGCTGAAGCACTGCGAAATATAAGACAGTCGCTTGGCGTCGACCTCATCCAGCACCTGGCGCACGCGCTCTTCGCGGCGCGCCCAAGCGCGAATAGCCAATTCCGTAGATGCCGCTTCCTGGGCCGAGATTCCTCGGAAAGGCAATGACAGCAGGTCGCGGATCAGATCGCGCGGGGTCAGGTTACGCCGCTCGAAGCGGTAAATGATCTGTTCCGTGGCCTCGTCGCGCCATGATTCGAGCATACGGCGTAGCAGATCGTCGCGATCCTTGAAATGCCAGTAGAAGCTGCCGCGCGTGACGGCAAGTTCCTTTGACAGCACTTCCACCCGGACCGCGTCCACGCTCCGGCTCACCAGCAGGTTGCGGGCAGCCTTGATCCAGTCCTCAGGCGTCAGTTGGTTGCGCGCAGGGGCTGCGGCACCTGGCGTGGCTTTCGTCATCGAGTTCTCCATATGCAATGTGCACGATTCTACTACTGCGTGAAAATGCACTAGTGTATGGTCGGCCAGCCGGTGTATTGCGCGTAAACCCTCATGCTTTTTGCCAGAATTCGTTCTTGACCTGGATCATCTCACTACATACCATACACATACGTATGTGTATGGAGAAACGCGATGGGCAAATTTGAAGGTGTGGGTTCGACCCTGGTCGCCGCTGGCCACCAGACCAATTACTTCGACCAGGGCTCGGGCAAGCCTTTGTTCTTGCTGCACGGCTCGGGTCCGGGGGTGTCCGGCTGGGGCAACTGGAAGGGCGTGATGAACGAGCTGGCGCAGTCGTTCCGCGTGATCGTGCCGGACATCGCTGGCTTCGGCTTCACCGAGTTCAAGGACGGCACCAAGTACGACATCAAGCTGTGGGTCCGCCACCTGGTCGGGATCATGGACGCGCTGGATATCGAGCGCGCCTCGTTCGTGGGCAACTCGTTCGGCGGCGCGCTGTCGCTGGGTCTGGCCGTGTTCGATCCCAAGCGCGTCGAGAAGCTCGTGCTGCTGGGCACGCCGGCCGGAGAGTTCGAACAGACCCCGGGGCTGCGCTCGGCCTGGGAATACGAGCCGTCGCTGGAGAACATGGAGAAGACCATGCGCCTGTTCCCGTATGACCAGTCGATCATCACGCCGGAGATGGTGCAGTCGCGTTATGAAGCCAGCGCCCGTCCCGGCGCCCAGGAGGCGCTGCGCAAGCTGATTCCGCAGCCGAACGCCGAGGGGCCGACCGTCGTCAAGGGCTTTCCGGAGCATGTGGTGGCCAAGATCGAGGCGCCCACGCTGGTGCTGCATGGCCGCGAAGACCGCGTGGTGCCGTCGGCCTGCGGCCAGTTGCTGGCGCGCGCGATTCCGAACGCCGACCTGCACCTGTTCGGCCGCTGCGGCCACTGGGTGCAGACCGAGCGCCGGGCCGATTTCCTGAAGCTGGTTACCGACTTCATCGCCTGACGCCATGAGCCGCAACGTACTCGAGCGGGTGCTGCACCAGTTGACCGTCGACCGGTCCGCCAAGCAGCGCTTCCGCGATGACCCGGAAGCCTTCCTGCAGCGCTTTGCGCTGACGGAAGCTGAGCGCGCGATGTTGATCGGATTTGACGTGCTCGGGCTCCAGCAGGCCGGCGTGAACCCCATGCTGACCATGGGGTTCTGGCAGGAGCTCTCGCCCGAGCGCGACATGCGCGCCTACATGAAGAAGCTGCGCCCCGTGGGCGCGTCCGAGGCGCTTCACAGCGCTGCCCTGAAGCAATAGGTAGGCAGAGATGGGACAAATCGTAGGCGGCTTCCTGGTGCCGCACGACCCGGTGATGTTCGTAGCCCCGCGGGCCCCGGCACCGGCCGTACAGGATCGTATGTGGGGGGCATTTGCCACCTGCGCACAGCGCCTGGCTGAACTGGAGCCGACCAGCGTCATCGTGGTGGGCGCTGACCATTACATGCTGTTCGGCACGGCCTGCCTGCCGAGCTACCTCATCAGCACCGGCGACGTTGACGGCCCGCTGGACGCGATGCCGGGCCTGAAGCGCGGGCACATCCCCAACAGCGAAGACCTGGCTGCCCATATCGCGGCCGATGGTCATGCGCGTGGCTTCGACTGGGCGGTTGCCCGTGCCCTGACAGTAGACCACGCCATCGCAATCCCGAACCAACTGATGATCCAGCCGATGCGCGAAGCCGGCCGCACTGTCGGCACCGTGCCGGTGTACCTGGCTGCCGGCGTGGACCCGTACATCCGGATCGCACGAGCCATCGAAGTCGGACGCCAGATCCGCGAAGCCGTGGAGTCATTCGACGCCAGTGAGCGCGTAGCCGTGATTGGCAGCGGGGGCATCAGCCACTGGGTAGGCACGGCGGAAATGGGCCGCGTCAACGCGGAATTCGACCACCAGATCCTGGATTACGCCCAGCGTGGCGACCTGGCCGCATTGGCCGCACTCAGCGACGAATACATCCTCGCGAATGGCGGCAACGGCGGCATGGAGATCCGCAACTGGGCCTGCGCCATGGGCGCCCTCGAGGGCGCGCGCGGCGAGGTCATTGCCTACGAAGCGGTCCCGGAATGGGTGACCGGCCTTGGTTTCGTGCAACTGCATCGGCAGTAAGGCACGCAGACGGATAGCAGACATGAGCAAGAAAGTATTCCTCCTGAAGCGCGAAGCGCTCGAGCCCGGCCAGGTGTGCAAGATCGAGACCGATGGCTGCCCGCTGGCGGTCTATAACGTCGACGGTGCCTTCTATGCCACCAGCGATGTGTGCACCCACGCGACCGCATCCTTGTCAGACGGCGAGATCGTCGATGGCGACCTGATCGCCTGCCCGCTGCATGACGGGCAGTTCCATATTCCCACCGGCCAGGCCATGGCATTTCCCTGCACGGTGGACCTGCGCACCTACAAGGTGATCGAGGAAGGCGACGAGATCTATGCCGACCTGGAGCAGGAGTCCGAAGCCGCTACGTCGGCAATCTGAGGAAAGTGACATGACACACGACTGCACGGGTAACTGTGAACGCCTGCGAAAGGATCCCGTCAGCGAACCGCTGAGTGGGCTCGACCGCCTGATCGACCTCGACGTCGGCCGCCTGTCGCGCCGGGTCTACTGGGACCATCGCATCTACGAGCAGGAGCTGGAGAAGATCTTCGCGCGTAGCTGGCTGTTTCTGGCGCATGAGTCCCAGATCCCCAAGTCCGGAGATTACGTAACCACCTACATGGCGGAAGACAATGTCATCGTCGTGCGCCAGAAGGACGGATCGATCAAGGCGTTCCTGAACACTTGCCCGCATCGCGGCAACAAGCTGAACTTTACCGACGCCGGCAACGCCCGGACCTTCGTCTGCAACTACCATGGCTGGGCCTTCGGTATCGATGGTGCGCTGCGCGGCATGGCGGGGCAGGAACTGTTCGAGGACAGCGGCATGGACCGGGCCGAGCACGGCCTGCACCCGGTGGCGCAGGTGGCGACCTACAAGGGCCTGGTGTTCGGCAACATGGACCCGGATGCGCCGTCGCTCGAGTCTTACCTGGGCGACTTCCGCTACTACCTCGATGTGATGCTCGATATGGACGGGCAGGGCACGGAGTTTGTCGGCGGTTGCGTGAAGTCGGTGATCAACTGCAACTGGAAGGTCCCAGTCGAGAACTTCATCGGCGACATCTACCACGCACTGTGGACGCACGACTCGGCCGCGCGCGCCATGTTAGGCGGGCCGGTTGCCGAGGTCTACAAGGATCCCGATTCCTATCACGTCAACTTCAACGGCCATGGCTGGGAGTTCAACCTGGACGTGGTGGGGAACGCCGCGACGCTGGGCGACAAGGAAATCCGCAAATACCTGTACAGCATCCAGCCGAAGGTTGCGGAACGCCTGGGCGAGTTCCGCTCCAAGATGATCGGCTCGATCTCGTCGGTCAGCGTGTTCCCGAACCTGTCGTTCCTGCCGGGGCAGAACACGTTCCGGGTCTGGCATCCGCGCGGCCCGGGACAGATCGAGCTGCATACCTGGACCATTGTTAACAAGAGTGCGCCGCAGGACATCAAGGACCGCTGGCTGAAGGGAACGATGATGACCTTCTCGCCGTCGGGCGTGTTCGAGATGGATGACGGCGAGAACTTCGAGTTCTCGACACGCACCAACGCGGGATTCGTCACACGCCAGCAGGATCTGTACATGGGCCTGGGCCGCGGCTCGCGCGTAGAGGATAGCGAACTGCCGGGCAACGTCTACCGCAACCAGGTGAACGAGGCCAACCACCGCGCGTTCTACCAGCGCTGGCTCGACCTGATGCGCTCGCGCAGTTGGTCCGAAGTGCCGGTACGCGACCAGGCTAGCCTGGAAGACAGCGCCTATACCTACCAGAGCAACGCCAAGGAGGTCGCATGAGCGCGCTGCCGAAATCCCTGCCCGAGGCGACAGGCGAGCAGCCGGTGGACCGTGAGACCGCGCACAGCATCGAGCAGTTCCTGTTCCGCGAGGCGCGCTTGCTGGATGGCGAAGCCTGGGAGGAATGGCTCGCCCTGGTGACCCCCGATATCCACTACTGGATGCCGGCGATCGAGAACCGCCGCCGCGCCGACAAGCTGGGCGCTTATGCGGCGGGCCGCGGCGCCTTCTTCGACGACAACCACCTTGACCTGGAACGGCGGGTGGCGCGCTTCAAGCAGCCTTCGGCCTGGGCCGAGGATCCGCCGACGCGTCACGTGCACGTGATCAGCAACATCGAAGCGCTGCACGGTGGGGCAGAGGACGAGTTCGTCGTGCATTCGGTCTTCGTCAACTACCGCAGCCGCGGCGAGGCCGATAACGACCTGCTGCTGGGCCGGCGCGAAGATCTGCTGCGCCTGGTGGACGGTGCCTTTCGAATCGCGCGTCGCAAGATCGTGATTACGCAGTCCCTGTTCATGTCCAAGAATCTCAACACCTTCCTGTGACCATGGGCTGGCTAAATGACGATGTGGCGCTGGTCACCGGGGCTAACTCCGGCATCGGACTGGCAGTGGTGCGGCGCTTCCTGGCCGAAGGGGCCAGGGGGATCGGCGTGCTGGTGCGCAGCGCCAGCGGTGCCGACAGCCTGCGCAAAGAGTTTCGCGAAGGTGTGGCCATCACTGTCGGCGACGTGCGCTCGCCGGAGGCCAACGCCGAAGCCGTGGCCAATACGCTTAAGGCCTTTGGCAAGCTCGATACGCTGGTCGGCAACGCGGGTGTGTGGGACTACTTTGCGCCGCTGCGCAAGTTCGTTGACGGGCAGCAGGCCGCGGAAACCTACCGGGAAGTCTTCGATATCAATGTGCTGGGCTACCTGCTGGCGGCCTATGCAGCGGCGCCTGCGCTGCGCGAAAGCCGCGGCAGCATGATCTTCACGCTTTCCAATGCGGCGTTCTATGCCGGTGGCGGCGGCCCCGCATACGTGGCGTCAAAGCACGCTTGCGTCGGGCTGATCAAGCAGCTCGCGTATGAACTGGCACCGGATGTGCGCGTCAATGGCGTTGCGCCAGGCGGCACGGTGACGCCGCTGAAGGGACCGGAGTCGCTGGGCAAGCAGGACGCAAAGCTGTCGGAGATTCCAGGCTTCAGCGATGCCGTGGCTGACGCGGTGCCGCTCGGCTTCATTGCGCAGCCGGAGGACCACACCGGGCACTACGTGCTGCTCGCCTCCCGTACCAATTCGCCGGCCACCACGGCAGCCATCCTGCAAAGCGATGGCGGCTGGGAAGTGCGTGGGCGGCCCGCGCGACGACCGCGCGACTGAAAGAAATAACGAAGATATGAACGCCCCCATTCCAAATTCCGCCTCGGCGCACGCAGCGTTGCGCGCGACCTTCTCCGCTGCGCGCCTGCCGGTGATGGCCGCACCGATGTTCCTGGTTTCTGGCCCTGAACTGGTGTGCGCCAGCCTCAGCGCGGGCATCATCGGCACCTATGCCGCGCCCAACGCTCGAAATATCGAGGCGCTAGACCAGGCGCTTGCGCAGATCTCCGCGCATGCCAAGGATAGCCCGACGGTGCCGTGGGCACTGAACATGATCGTGCACAGCAGCTACGACCGCTTCGACGCCGAGATGGCGTTGGTCGAGCGCTACCGGCCCGGCATTGTCACCACTGCGCTGGGCAGCCCACGCCGGGTGCTGGATCGGGTGCACACCTATGGCGGGCTGGTGATGGCCGATGTCATTTCGCCGGCACTGGCGCGCAAGGCCATCGAGGCTGGCGTGGATGGCCTGGTGCTGGTGAGCAGCGGTGCCGGCGGTCATACCGGCCAATACCACCCGTTCTCGTTCCTGGCCGAGGTGCGCGAGTTCTGGGACGGCCCCATCGGCCTGGCCGGTGCCATCTCCAGCGGCGCACATATCCGTGCGGCACAGTTACTCGGTGCCGATTTCGTGGTGGTCGGCACCCGGCTGATTGCAACGCCGGAAAGCATGGTGCCCCAGCAATACCGCGACCTGCTGGTGGCGAGCCGCATGGAGGATCTCGCGCTGTCCAGCGCCGTCTCCGGCGTGCCGGCCAACTGGCTCAAGCCGACGCTCGAGGCCGCCGGCTTCACGCCCGAGCAACTCAAGGTGGAAGGCAGGATCGATTTCTCTGGCGATATCGTGGCGGCACCAAAGGCCTGGAAGGACGTCTGGTCTGCCGGGCATGGCGTCGGCGCGGTGCGCACGGTGGCCACTGTCGCACAGGTGGTGGCGGAGCTGGAGACGGACTATATCGCCTGCCTGCGTGGCGAGCAGGCTGCCACGGCTGCGCTGATGCACCGTTACACCGGCAGCCCCGCGTCGGCCTGAACCGGCCTGACGTGTCCTGAAGTGCAGTAACGGGACGGACAGACGCACACGCGCGACGTCCCCAGAATCAAACGACAAGGTAGACACAGGATGACAGCCCCTCGTATCCAACAGGCAGCCGACGCGCTGCACCAGGCCCGGCAAGACCGCGCGCCGATCCCGCGTATCTCCGAGTCCTACGGCATTGCCAGCCTTGACGACGCCTATGCCGTTGCCGAGGTCAACACCCGGCGTGGCGTTGAGGCAGGCAGAGTCATCAGCGGCAAGAAGATTGGCCTGACGTCGGTTGCTGTGCAGAAGCAGCTCGGCGTCGACCAGCCCGACTTCGGCGTGCTCTTCGCCGACATGGAGTACGTCAGCGGCATGGCCGTGCCCGTCTCCACGCTGATCCAGCCCAAGGCGGAAGGGGAGGTGGCCTTCGTGATGGGCAAAGACCTCGAAGGCGACCTGACCTGGGGCCGTTTCCTGAGCGCAATCGAGTATGCGCTGCCGGCGATCGAGATCGTTGACAGCGCGATTCAGGACTGGCGCATCACGCTGGTCGACACCGTTGCGGACAATGCCTCTTGTGGTCTCTACGTGCTGGGGGCAGACCCGAAGCGCCTGACCGACGTGATCCTGCCGGAATGCGGCATGCGCTTCCTGCGCAATGGCGAGGTGAGTTCGGAGGGCAGCGGCGCTGCCTGCCTGGGTCACCCCCTGAACGCCGCTTGGTGGCTGGCTCAGACCATGCTCAAGGTGGGAGCGCCCCTGCGCGCCGGCGACGTCGTGCTTTCTGGTGCATTGGGACCCATGTTTCCGATCCGGGCGGGGGAAGACTTACTGCTTGAAGCAGGGGGGCTCGGGCGGGTGAATTGCCGCACTGAGTAAATCAATCGTCGTTCCCGCCTCCGAGAGCGGGACGCTGGAGACAATATGAAACAAGCAATCTTCAAGGCGGCAGCCATCGTGCTGGCCACCTCGGCAGCGCTTACCGTTTTTTCGGGCAAGGCGCAGGCACAGTCCGGCGAGATCACCATCGGGGTGACGCTATCCGCAACCGGCCCGGGTGCGTCCTTGGGCATTCCCGAGAAGCAGACAATTGGCATGTTGCCGAAGACGCTGGGCGGCAAGCCCGTGCGCTATGTGGTGCTCGATGACGGCACCGATCCTACCGCAGCATCGAAGAATGCCCGCCGTCTGATTGAGGAAGACAAGGTTGACGTGATCATCGGCTCGTCAACCTTGCCGGCCTCCATCGCGGTGGCCACGGTGGCGGCCGAAGGCAAAACTCCCGCGATCGCGCTGAGCCCGTTCGTGCCGAAGCCGGGCTGGCTGGCCTGGTCGTTTTCATTGCCCCAGCCGGTAGGCGTAATGTCCGCCGCGCTGCTGGATGACATGGCTGCAAGGAAGGTGCGTACGCTGGCGTTCATCGGCTACAACGACTCCTACGGCGAGGCCTGGCTGAAGGATATCCAGCCGCGAGTCGAGGCGGCCGGCATCAAACTGGTGGCAACCGAGCGCTTTGCCCGCACCGACCAGTCCGTGGCCGGACAGACGGTCAAGGTCATGGCGTCCCGGCCCGACGCCGTGCTGATCGTCGCCAGCGGCACGCCGGCGGCGTTGCCGATGTCGGCACTACGGGACCGCGGCTTCAAGGGTGCTATCTACCAGACGCACGGTGTCGCCAACAATGACTTCCTGCGCGTGGGCGGCAAGGCTGCCGACGGCGTGGTGCTGCCCGCGGGTGCCCTGCTGGTGGTCGAGCAGTTGCCGCTATCGCACCCGAGCAAAGCGGTGGCCGCTGACTTCATCACCCGTTATGAAGCCAAGTACGGCGCCGGCTCGCGTGACTTATTCGCCGGCTATGCATATGACGCGTACCTGCTGCTGGACAAGGCAGCGGGCTCGGCGGCCAGGACGGCGCAGCCAGGTACGCCGGCATTCCGGCAAGCACTGCGCGACGCCATCGAGGGCACCACCGACCTGCCGGCAACGCATGGCGTCATCAGCGTCAGCAAGACCGAGCATTCGGTCTATGACAGCGCAAGTCGGGTGTTGGTCAAGATTCAGGATGGCCGCTGGAGGATCGCGAAATGAATGCCGTCGCTTCCCGCCAGCTCGGCGACTGCCCGGCCGACGCCACCCGCCAGGCCCGCCCGGTTCCGCTGTCTGCTCCCGATATCGCTATCGACCGGCGCGAGGATGGCAGCTTCGTCCTGCGCTCCACCCAGGTGCTGCAGCCCTATGTGCGCTGCATCGGCGACTGGCTGCAGTACTGGGCGCAAGAGGATGGCAGCCGCACGTTCCTGGCAGAGCGGTGTGGGGAGGGCTGGCGCCGCGTAAGCTACAGTGAGGCACTGGCCGCCGTCCGCCGCATTGGGCAGGCCCTCCTGGACTTGCGGGTTGTCGAGGACGCCCCGGTCGTGGCGCTGTCCGAAAACAGCGTTAACCTGGCCTTGCTTTCGCTCGGCGCCATGCATGTCGGCCGGCGTATTGCGGTGGTGTCATCTGCCTACACCGTGGTTGCCAAGGACCATGGGAAGCTGCATGCCATTCTCGATCGGCTGCAGCCAGGTCTGCTCTATGCGGAAAATGCCACGCAATATGGCGCGGCGATCTTCGCGTGGAAGCCGGCGTGCCCGGTGGTCTTCACGGAAGCAGCAGAGGGCGATGCACTGCCTTTCAGCACGCTGCTAGACACCGCGCCTCGGGTTGAGGTCGATGCTGCGTTCGCCGCAGTCGGCAGCGACACGGTCGCCCGCATCCTGCTGACTTCCGGGTCGACCGGCGTGCCCAAGCTGGTGCCGAATACCCATCGCATGCTGTGCGCCAATCAGCAGATGATCGCGCAGTGCTGGCCCTTCGTCGACAAGGCGCACCCCGTTGTGCTCGACTGGCTGCCATGGAGCCATACGTTCGGCGCCAATCACAACTTCAACTTGGTGCTGCGCAATGGCGGCACACTGTACATCGATAGCGGTCGTCCGGCACCGGGGGCAATCGAGGCCACGCTGAAAGGGATTCGCGAAGTCAGGCCTACGCTGTTCTGCAATGTCCCACGCGGCTACGACGTGCTGTTGCCCTACCTGGAGGCCGACGAATCGCTGGCCCGGGCGCTGTTCGGACGCCTCGACATGCTCTTCTTCGCCGCTGCGGCACTGCCTCAGCAATGCGCGGAACGACTGCGCGCGGTTGCAGCGCGGGTTCGAGACGTGCCGCTGTTCTTTACAACCGAGTGGGGTTCGACGGAAACCTCGCCGGTCGTCACCAGCGCACACTTCCGGACCACGGAGACCCGCAATATCGGTGTGCCGGTGCCCGGCGTGGAACTGAAGTTCGCCCCCTGCCAGGACAAGTACGAACTGCGCGTGCGAGGCCCCTCGATCTTCCCCGGTTATATCGGCGACGAAGCGAAGACACGCGAGGCCTTCGACGAAGAGGGGTTCTATTGCATGGGAGACGCCGGCAAGCTTGCCGATATGGCGGACCCGAACGCCGGCGTCATCTTTGACGGACGCGTATCCGAGGACTTCAAGCTCACCACTGGCACGTGGGTGTCGGTCGGTACGTTGCGTATCGCGGCGGTGTCAGCCATGACGCCCTATGCCCAGGACGCAGTCGTTTCAGGCCATGACAGGGCGGAGGTGGGCTTGCTGATTTTCCCTACGGCGGCGCTTCGAGCGCTGGCCGGCGACGGCGGAGGCAGCCTGTGCGGCAAGTCGCTGGGACAGCATCCGGCCGTGCGGCAGGTGCTCAGCGAGATCCTGGCCGCCCTGTGCAAGGGCGCCGGCAGTTCGCAACGGCCAGCCCGCGCGGTGCTGCTCTCCACGCCGCCCTCGATTGAGCAAGGCGAGATCACCGATAAGGGCTATATCAACCAGCGCGCCGTGCTGACGCTGCGCGCCGATGACGTCGAGCGGCTTTACTCCGACTGCACGTCGGTCATCTATCCCCTCTGAAACCGGTCTGGAACAGACAGGAACAAATAAGGAAGCAGTCATGACTCGAAAACTGAAGGCCGCCATCATTGGCTCCGGCAACATCGGCACTGACCTGATGATCAAGATTCTCCGCCATGGGCGCCATATCGAGATGGGAGTCATGGTCGGTATCGACCCCGCATCGGATGGCCTCGGGCGAGCGTCGCGCATGGGCGTGGCGACGTGTGCCACTGGCGCGGCAGGCCTGAAGGAAATGCCGGAGTTCGCCGATATCGACATCGTGTTCGACGCCACTTCTGCAGGTGCGCACGTGCAGAACGACAAGCTGCTGCGCGAAGCCAAGCCCGGAATCCGCATGGTCGACCTGACGCCGGCCGCGATCGGCCCTTACTGCGTGCCAGTCGTCAACCTTGAAGCACATCTCGACGCGAATAACGTCAATATGGTGACGTGTGGCGGCCAGGCCACCATTCCCATGGTGGCTGCGATCGCTGCGGTAACCAAGGTGCACTACGCCGAGATCGTAGCCTCGATCTCCAGCAAATCGGCCGGCCCGGGTACGCGCGCCAATATCGATGAGTTCACGGAAACCACCTCGCGCGCGCTCGAAGTGGTGGGTGGCGCAACCAAGGGCAAGGCCATCATCGTCCTCAATCCCGCCGAGCCGCCACTGCTGATGCGCGACACCGTCTATACACTCTCAGAACCGACTGATACCGACAAGGTGGAGCGCGCGGTGGAGGCGATGGTGGCGGCCGTCAACCGCTATGTACCGGGCTATCGTCTGAAGCAGCGCGTGCAGTTCGAAACCTACGGTGCGGACCGGCCGCTGAACATCCCCGGCGTGGGCAAGCTGCCGGGTCTCAAGACGACGGTGTTCCTGGAGGTGGAGGGTGCCGCGCACTACCTGCCGTCCTATGCGGGGAACCTCGACATCATGACTTCCGCCGCGCTCGCCACCGCCGAAAAGCTGGCGGAGCGCCAGATCGCTGCCGCCGGCGCTGCGGCTTGAATTCCAGACAGGACACCAAGATGACTACCAAGCTCTATATCTCCGACGTGACGCTGCGCGACGGCTCGCACGCCATCCGTCACCAGTACAGTGTTCCGCAAGTTCGTGCGATCGCCAAGGCGCTGGACGATGCTCGCGTCGATTCGATCGAAGTGGCGCATGGCGATGGACTGCAGGGATCATCGTTCAACTATGGATTTGGCGCGCATACCGACCTGGAGTGGATCGCAGCCGTGGCGGAAACCGTCACGCACGCGAAAGTGGCCACGCTGCTTCTGCCGGGCATCGGCACCATCCACGACCTGCGCGCCGCCTATGACGCGGGTGCCCGCGTTGTACGCGTCGCGACCCATTGCACCGAGGCCGACATCTCGCGCCAGCATATCGAGTACGCCCGCGAGCTCGGCATGGACACGGTCGGCTTCCTGATGATGAGCCACATGACCACGCCGCAGGTGCTGGCGCAGCAGGCGAAGCTGATGGAAAGCTACGGCGCCACCTGCATCTACGTCGTTGACTCCGGCGGGGCCCTCACCATGGACGGCGTGCGCGACCGCTTCCGTGCGTTCAAGGACGTGCTCGATCCCGCCACGCACACCGGCATGCACGCCCACCACAACCTGAGCCTCGGCGTGGCCAACTCCATGGTCGCCGTGGAAGAGGGCTGCAACCGCATCGATGCCAGCCTGGCTGGCATGGGCGCGGGGGCCGGCAACGCGCCGCTTGAAGTCTTTATCGCCGCGGCGGAACGCATGGGCTGGAACCACGGAACCGACCTGTACAAGCTGATGGACGCCGCCGACGATCTGGTGCGCCCGCTCCAGGACCGGCCGGTGCGCGTGGACCGCGAGACCTTGGCGCTGGGTTACGCCGGGGTCTATTCGAGCTTCCTGCGCCATTCGGAGGTAGCCGCGGAGCGCTATGGGCTGAAGACCGTCGATATCCTGGTCGAACTTGGCCGGCGTCGCATGGTCGGTGGCCAGGAGGACATGATCGTGGACGTGGCCCTCGACCTGAAGTCGCAACAGAACACAGCCGGATAATCCCATGTCGCAGGAACAGACCCTCGAGCGGCCGGGCGTGGCGGCAGAAGCCAGGTCCCACGCGGAACACCGTATCACCTTTGCACCGGCCGGGGTCACGCTCGACTGCGCACCGGGCCAGTCCGTGCTCGAAACGGCCCTGGGCGCCGGCTTTTTCCCGAAGCACAGTTGCCGGCGCGGCGAATGCCACGCCTGCTGCGCGCCGATTAAGAGCGGGTCCGTGTCCTACCCGGAGGGTTTCGAGCCGGAAGGCGTCCCGGTAGGACACTGCCTTACCTGCATGGCAAGGCCGGAGGGGGATGTGGTCATCGAGGCGCCCGAGGTGTCGGCGGTGCCCGGACGGCGCGTCGTGCAGGCTGGCGCCCGGGTGTTGTCGGCCGACCGCGTCAGCCATGACGTGACGGTGGTGCGGCTGCAGGTGCCGCCCAACGCTGGCTTCGATTTTAAGGCGGGGCAGTACTGCGACGTGCTGCTGCGCGACGGCACCCGCCGCAGCTACTCCATGGCCAACGCGCCGGACGGCAGCGGGACGATGGAGTGGCATGTCAGGGCGCTGCCCAAAGGGCGGTTCTCGACCCATGTCTACCAGGCGCTGAAGCCCCGCGACATGCTGCGGGTGGAGGGGCCTTTCGGCGCCTTCGTCCTGTCTGAAGCCGACAAGCCCGTCATCCTGCTGGCGTCCGGCACCGGCTACGCGCCGATCGCTTCCCTGATGAAGACCCACGGCCAGGCGCTGCAGGCACGCGGCGCGGTGTTGTACTGGGGCGGCCGCAGACGCGAGGACTTGTATGCAATCGACGAGGCGCAGAAGTGGGACGCGCTCGCGGCACGCCTGCGGTTTGTTCCGGTATTGTCCGAGCCGGATGCCGACTGGCAGGGGCGCAGCGGCTTCGTGCATGAAGCGGTCGCGCATGACTTCCCGGACATGAGCGGGATGGAGGTCTATGCCTGCGGAAACCCGCTGATGGTGGACGCCGCCCGCGCAACCTTCACGCGCGAGCATGCCTTGCCGGACGGATCCTTCTTCAGCGATGCCTTCATTACCGCGGTGACCGACCCCAGGCCCGCCATATAACCCGCCGCGCGGGCACCAAGAAGTACCACCAGAAGTCCAGGCGCCCGGATGGCGCCGAAGGACTCAGCTTTCGATAGCAGCGCGCCCATGCCGGGCGCCTGACCGAGGTACGAGGAGACAACATGGATATCACAACCGCCGCCCTGCTGGCGCAGGACGGCATCACTTCAGGCGCGGTGTATGGCCTGCTCGCGCTGGCCCTGGTGCTGGTGTTTTCCGTCACGCGGGTCATCTTCCTGCCACAGGGCGAGTTCGTTGCCTATGGCGGTCTCACGCTGGCCGCGATGCAGGCGGGGCATGCACCGCAGACCAGCCTGCTGCTGGTCGGCATGGGTGTGCTGACTTTCATCTTCGATCTCGTGGCCGTGATGCGCAGCCGCGATTTGCGCCGGGCCGCGCCGCGCCGCATCGGCGTGCTGGCGGTGAAGTACCTGCTGTTCCCTGTCGCGGTTCACCTGTCGGCGCAGACCTGGGGCGGCCAGCAGGTACCGATGGCGGTGCAGGTCGCGCTGACGCTGCTGATCATCATCCCGCTCGGGCCGATGCTGTACCGGGTCGCCTACCAGCCGCTGGCCGAAGCCAGCACCCTGGTGCTGCTGATCGTCTCGGTCGGCGTCCACTTTGCGCTGGTGGGGCTGGGCCTGGTGATGTTCGGCGCGGAGGGCTCGCGCACCGCGTCATTCTCTGAGGCGTTCTTCGAACTTGGCACCATCAACGTCTCCGGCCAGAGCCTGTGGGTGGTGGGCGTGGCGGGCTTGCTGATCGCGGCGCTTTACTTCTATTTCGAACGGACCCTTCCCGGCAAGGCACTGCGTGCCACGGCGGTCAACCGGCTGGGTGCCCGGCTGGTCGGCATCGGCACCACGCAGGCCGGGCGGCTGTCGTTCACGCTCGCCGCGGCGATCGGCGCACTGTGCGGAGTCCTGATTTCACCGCTGACGACGGTGTACTACGAGTCCGGCTTCCTGATCGGCCTGAAAGGCTTTGTCGGCGCTATCGTCGGCGGACTGGTCAGCTATCCGCTGGCGGCCGCCGGCGCGCTGCTGGTCGGCCTGCTCGAATCCTATTCCTCGTTCTGGGCCAGCGCCTACAAGGAGGTCATTGTCTTCACGCTGATTATCCCGGTGCTGTTGTGGCGATCGGTCGTCAGCAAGCCGGTTGAGGAGGAATAAACCATGGAAATCGCGACGAACAAAGACCAGCGTGTCGGCGGTCTACCCGGCACGCGTTCCTACGCGATCGGCGCACGGAGCATCGTCTGCTGGTTGCTGCTGGCGATGCTCCTGCTGCTGCCGGTACTGCCCACGCCGGAATTCTGGATCACGTTAGGCAACTACGTCGGTCTGTACAGCATCGTGGCGATCGGGCTGGTGCTGCTGACCGGCGTGGGTGGCATGACCTCGTTCGGGCAGGCCGCGTTCGTGGGGCTGGGCGCGTACAGCACCGCGTACCTGACCACGCAGTTCGGGCTGTCGCCGTGGTTCGGGCTGCTGCTTGGGCTGGTGATCACGGTGGCCTCGGCCTATGTAATCGGGCTGATCACGATGCGCATGTCCGGGCACTACCTGCCGCTGGCGACGATCGCGTGGGGCCTGTCGCTGTTCTTCCTATTCGGCAACCTGGAGTTCCTGGGCAAATATGACGGGCTGAACGGTATTCCGGTGCTGTCGTTCTTCGGCATCGAGCTGCAATCGGGCCGCTCGATGTTCTACCTGATCTGGGCGGTGGTGCTGGTGTCCGTGCTGGCGATGCAGAACCTGCTGAACTCGCGTCCGGGCCGCGCTATCCGCGCACTGAAAGGCGGTGGTGTAATGGCCGAGGCGATGGGGGTCAATACCGCGTGGATGAAAGTGGCGATCTTTGTCGTCGCGGCGATCCTCGCGTGCGTATCGGGCTTTCTGTATGCGCACCTGCAGCGCGCGGTGAACCCGACGCCGTTCGGCCTCAACTACGGTATCGAATATCTCTTCATGACAGTGGTCGGCGGCGTCGGCCACGTATGGGGCGCAGTATTAGGTGCGGGCATCCTGACCATCCTGAAGGATGTGCTGCAGGGCGTGCTGCCCAAGCTGCTCGGTGCCAACGGCAACTTCGAAATCATCGTCTTCGGCGTGCTGCTGGTGCTGCTGCTGCAGTACGCGCGCGATGGCATCTGGCCGTTCCTGCGTCGCCTAGTCCCGTCGGGCCCGCCGGTGCTGGCGCCGGCGCAGGCCGAGGCACTGGCCGTGCGCCAGAAGCCCGAGGCGGGCGAGCTGATCCTCGATGTGCGCGCCGCGCGCAAGGAGTTCGGCGGGCTGGTCGCGGTCAACGATGTCAGCTTCCAGGTGCGCGCCGGCGAGATCATCGGACTGATCGGCCCCAACGGTGCCGGCAAGTCCACCACCTTCAACCTGGTGACGGGCGTGCTGCCGGTCACGCGCGGAGAAGTGCGCTACCGCGGCGAGCTGATCTCGGGCCTGCCGTCGCGCGAGATCGTCAAGCGCGGCATCGGCCGCACCTTCCAGCATGTGCATTTGCTGCCGACCATGACGGTGCTCGAGAACGTGGCCATCGGCGCGCACCTGCGCGGCGACTTCCGCGCCCAGGGTGGCGTCTCGGCGGCGATCCTGCGCATGAACAAGGCCGAGGAAGAGAAGCTGCTGTTCGAAGCGAAGCGCCAGCTTGAACGCGTGGGCCTGGCCGACTGCATGTACATGGAAGCCGGCAGCCTCGCGCTGGGCCAGCAGCGGATCCTGGAGATCGCGCGCGCACTGTGCTGCGACCCGGCGCTGCTGCTGCTCGACGAGCCCGCCGCGGGCCTGCGCTACAAGGAGAAGCAGGCGCTGGCCGAACTGCTGCGCAAACTCAAGGGCGAGGGCATGAGCGTGCTGCTGGTCGAGCACGACATGGACTTCGTGATGAACCTGACCGATCGCCTGGTGGTGATGGAATTTGGTACGCGCATCGCCGAAGGCGTGCCGGAGGAAGTGCAGAAGAACCCCGCGGTGCTGGAAGCGTACCTGGGCGGCGTGGAGTAAGGAACTGATATGAGCCTGATCCTGGAAGTGAAGGACCTCCACGTCCGCTACGGCAAAGTGGAAGCGGTGCACGGCGCCAACCTCAAGGTCGAGGCGGGCAAGATCGTCACCGTGATCGGCCCGAACGGCGCCGGCAAGTCGACCATGCTCAATGCCGTGATGGGTGCGCTGCCGGTCAGCGGCTCGGCGACGGGGACGGTGAACTACCTCGGGCATGATATGGCCGGCATTCCGGTCGAAGGCCGCGTCGCGCGCGGCATGTGCCTGGTGCCGGAGAAGCGCGAGCTGTTTGGGTCGATGACGGTGGAGGACAACCTGCAGCTTGGCGCCTTCCGCCGCAAGCACGCCGGGGAGAAGAACTACCTGGACCAGATGGACGTGGTCTACGACCTGTTCCCGCGCCTGCGCGAGCGAGCCCGGCAGGACGCCGGCACGCTCTCCGGCGGCGAGCGCCAGATGCTGGCGGTGGGCCGCGCCCTGATGGCCAAGCCGCAGCTGCTGATGCTGGACGAGCCCAGCCTTGGCCTGGCGCCGTTGATCGTGAAGGAGATCTTCCACATCATCAGCAACCTGCGCCAGACCGGCGTGGCCACGCTGCTGATCGAGCAGAACGCGCGCGCCGCGCTGCAGGTGGCGGACTATGGCTATGTGATCGAGACCGGGGACATGGCAATGGAAGGGCCGGCGGAGGAACTGGAGCGCAATCCCAAAGTGATCGAGACATATTTGGGGCTTGCCAAGAAAGCGGCCTGACAAGGCTGACCCATGGCTTGTAGACGAAAAGAATTATCACCCGCAGGAAAGAGGGGATGTCTGCAATGAAGTTGAAGCGAACGGGATTTAAGTCTCACGCTGCGCTCGTTGGAATGACTGCGATTGCGCTTGCGCCAGGCCTGGTGCAGGCGCAATCGTCGGTAACGGTGTATAGCGTGGTCGATACCGGCATTGAGTACGTGAACAACGTGGGCGTAGCCAAAGACAATGTGTTTCGTATGCCTAATGTTACCGGCACGGTCCCCTCGCGTTGGGGGCTGCGCGGGACAGAAGACCTTGGTTCTGGGCTGAAGAGTGTATTCGTCCTCGAGTCCGGCTTTGCGCCCGATTCCGGAACTTTGGGGCAAGGAGGGCGCTTGTTCGGGCGACAAGCATTGGTTGGTCTGGCTGGGTCTTGGGGGCAAGTCGCCTTCGGACGTCAGTACACGATGACCTTTTGGGGAACGCTTGATTCCGACATTCTGGGTCCGAACGTATATGGATCCGGGTCGCTCGACAGCTACTTGCCCAATGCACGCGCGGACAACGCTGTCACCTACAAGGGGACACTCGGCGGCCTGACCGTGGGAGGTAGCTACAGCTTTGGTCGCGACGCAGTCAATGCCGGGCCCAGCCCGGTCGGCACCAACTGCGCCGGG
Source organism: Cupriavidus sp. FW305-F7 (assembly GCF_058782875.1). Lineage (NCBI taxonomy): Bacteria > Pseudomonadati > Pseudomonadota > Betaproteobacteria > Burkholderiales > Burkholderiaceae > Cupriavidus > Cupriavidus sp. FW305-F7. The sequence goes on from NZ_JBYSYC010000001.1 coordinate 144,881, forward strand.
GAAAATCCAGGCGACAAGTCGGCATGCCGGGAATGGTCCGCGATGATTCAATACGCGACCAAGGTATGGGGGGTGTCAGCCGTCTATGACTCGTTGCGTGGCGGCGCGGGGGCATTTGGCGGCTTGACGAATAGCGGCTTCAAAGATGACCGACTTTCAGTCGGCGGCTATGTCCTGCTGGACGGGGCAAAGATCGGTGCTGGCTTGATCCGACGTGACAACGAAGGCAGTAGCACGCCTCGCAGCGACCTTTGGTACGGCGGCGCGTCTTATGACATCACTCCCGCGTTCACCGTATCCGGGCAGGTCTATTATTTGAAGTTCCATAACAGCGACAATAAGGCCATACTGTATGCCGCGCGCGCATCGTACACTTTCTCGAAGCGAACATCTGTCTACGCAACCGCGGGCTTTATCGATAACGGTGGTCAGCTCGCCTTGTCTGTAAGTAGCGGGGCGGCTGGCAGCGCCCCCGCGCCTGGTGGCAACCAGTTTGGCACCATGCTCGGCGTCAAGCACGTATTTTGAGCTTACAGGTAGGCCGAGAGCGCCCCTCGGCCTACTTCGCAATCACATGGGCGTATCCGGAGACAACCGTGTTTACATACCCACTTTCTACTCGCTGGGCCGTCTGACCCCTCGTGCAAACACCCCGACGCGGCTCGCTCTGGGCGCATCGCTTCTGATGGTCTTAAGCGCGCGTGGCGGCGGAGATGACCCCTGCGATGAATGTTGGCGCAACGCCGCAGACCTTCGCCAATTCGTGCGCGGCGCTGGCCGGCAAGCCGGCGCGACAGGGCAGCGTGGTCAGCGCTGTCCACTCCCCCGCCGCCAACAACCTCCCTGAACTGTGCACCGTCATGGGACGATCGAATAAGGGGTCTCTGCATAATGAAAGCTGAAGGTTTGATTGAAGGTTTCACCCGCCACCGCCTACCGGGAGATGGTGTCACGATCGATGTGTTGGTCGGTGGAGATGGTCCTCCGTTGCTGCTGCTGCATGGCTACCCGCAGTCGCGCATGGCCTGGGCAAGCGTTGCGCCGGCTCTGGCTCGCAGTTTCACTGTTGTAGTACCTGATCTTCGCGGATACGGCCGGTCGGACAAGCCGGCCGCCGTGCCTGGCTCCGGACTGTATTCGAAGCGGATGATGGCGAACGATCAGGTGGCTGTCATGCGTGGCTTGGGGTTCTCGCGCTTCATGGTCGCTGGTCATGATCGCGGAGGCCGTGTTGCATACCGCCTCGCTCTCGACCATCCTGACGTGGTAGAGCGGATCGCCGTACTTGATATCGTGCCAACGGCCAACGTAGCGGAAGCGAATGCGCTGGCGATGCGCTCGTTGTTCCACTGGACACTCTTGGCGCAACCGTCGCCAGTACCGGAGCGCCTGCTCGCTGGAAAGACCGATGTACTGCTCGACATTCTCTTGCACAACTGGGCCGCACCAGGCTTCCGCTTCCCCGAGTCCGCAATAGAAGACTATTTGGTGACATTTCGCGAGCCGGAAACATTGCATGCAACATGCGAGGATTACCGTGAAAGCTGGCTCCATGATCTGACAGCCGATGGTGCCGACCGTGCTGCAGGGCGCCGTATCCGACAACCGCTCTTGGTGCTTTGGGGTGAGCATGGGTCCGCAAGCAAGGCGAATCCGCTCAGCATATGGGAGGACTGGGCGACGGATGTCGCTGGTCACTCGGTCCCTGGGGGACACTTCCTTCCGGAAGAATCCCCGACGCAAACGACGCAAGCACTAGAGAAATTCTTTAGCGCAGGAAAGCCGTAACAACGGAACTGCCCCGCATCGTTTGCTGGCTACCGAAATGCCCGCTTGTGGCCAGTCGCCAGCTCGACGACGGCTTCTGGCTTGCCGAGCCGGTCGTGGCTTACGCCATGCTGGTCCGGCCGATGCGGCGCCGCTTCTGTGCTGCCTCATGCGTAGCCGAGAACGTGCAAAAGTCGGGGAGGCCCCGAAGAAAGCGTCGCTCGAGCATCTGGGCACCACCACGTCGCTGACCGTTCCGGTTCACACTGAGGAACCAGAGGGATTCTCCGTCAAGAAACGGAGGGCCCCAGGCCAGCCTGAACGGCGCGCTTGGCTAGCCGGATCGGCAGGGGGGCATTCAGCACGATGCGCCGCGCCAAGACCATCGCGGCATCCATCAGATCCTCAGGCTCGACGACTTGACTGACGATCTGCAAGCGAAGAGCGTCGTCCGCATCGACCACGGCACCCGTGTAAATCAGTTCGAACGCCTTTGATTGACCCACGATAGTTGGCCGGAGGTAGGTGCCACCGTAGTCGGGCATCAGCCCTCGCTTGACATGGGATTGCGAGAAGATGGCTGTGCGCGACGCTATGCGAATATCCGCCGCCAGCGCGAGATTCATGCCGGCGCCCATGGCGGGGCCATTGACAGCCGCGATGACTGGCTTGCATGCTTCATAGATTGCCAGCAGCGTTCGATCGCGAGGCGGTTCGATCTTGTCAGCCAGGGGACGGCCCTCGGTTACGCGACTATAGATCTCGCGCAGATCACCGCCGGCGCAAAAGGCCTTGCCGGCACCTGTCAGGACTATCACGCGCACCTGATCATTGTCGTTCGCCGTTGCCATGGCCGCGACGATGTCATCGCGTAATGTGCCGCCGAGCGCGTTGCTACGTTCAGTGCGGTTGAGCGTAAGGATCGCTACACTGTCTCGCTGTTCGTATAGAACGCATCCAAAGACCTGGTGCACGGGATTGTCTCCAATAGTTGCCGTTCGGTCATTGCATCGTTGTTGTTACCGAGCCTGTTCTTCGGTCGGCCGACATTTGTACATGAGCGAAATCACCATGGAGTGCACTGTCTCTGCGCGTTGGTTCTTGACGATGCGATCACAGATCACGATGCCCTGCTTGCCGCTGCTGGTCAGCGTCTTCTCCGTTGGCGTGATGAAAACCTGGATGGTGTCGCCTGCCTTGACCGGAAGGTGCATACGCCACTTGTCCAGACCGAGCATCGCGACGATCGTGCCGTCATTGATTCCGCTCAGGCACTGGAGTCCGCCTGCGATTGCAAGCACAAGGGGGCCGTGCGCAATCGGCTCTCCATAGGGTTGCGTCTTGCAGAACTCGTGATCGATATGAGGGGCGTTGTGGTCGCCTGACAGGCAAGCGAAGTTGACAATATCAGTCAGGGTGACAGTGCGGCGGGAAGTAACGATCGTCTTGCCGATCTCAAAATCCTCGAAATAGAGGCCACGTGGTTGATATTGGGCTGCGTTATCAGTCATTGCGTAATCCAGGAATTGAGGTTAGGCAAAAGAGCGTTCCATGCATCCGAAGACGCATGGACCATGCGAGGAAGGGCTTTGTTTGGTCGGGCCGGCGGTAGCTACTGCTTTTCAATGCGAGCAAGCTCCGCAATGCGTAAATAGCGGGCTGTGTCACGAGCGATCAAGGATGCGTAGGCCTCGGGTGTCGACGACTTGGCCTCGATCCCGAGCAGGGAGAACTGGCGTAGTACTTCGCCGGATTCGACCGCCTTTACAACCTCCATGTTTAGCCGCCGGACAATCTCTGGCGGCGTTCCCGCCGGTGCAAGCAGGCCAAGCCAGCCGGTGAAATCGAAGTCCTTGTAGCCGAGCTCCCGCATGGTAGGGGTATCGGGCAGTGCATTGGAGCGCTTTGCGCTCAGCATTGCAAGAGGCTTGACGCGGCCACTTCGGATATGGGGTAGGATCGGGCCAACAGAGTCAGGAGCGACAGTAAGCCTGCCGCCAACCAGATCGGTTTCAGCTTCAGCGGGGCCTTTGTACGGGATGGGGGCGATGTCCGTTCCCGCCAGTTGATTGAGGGATTCCATCGCGAGCTGATAGAGACCGGCCGAACTGCCATAGGTCACGGTGCCTGGTGCCTGTTTCGCTTGTGCGATGAGATCGGAAATGGAGTTGATCGAGGAGTCCTTGCGAGTCACCAGCAGCAACGGCGTGGCGGCTACCAGCGAGATGGGCGTGAAGTGCTTGCGGGGATCGAAGGGCGGCGCCTTGAGCAAGGCGGGCGGCACCATCGTCGAGGACGCACTCGACAGGACCAGGGTATAGCCGTCTGGAGTGCTGCGGGCGGCGGCCTGCATGCCAAGCACTCCATTCGCGCCAGGACGATTCTCGATAATGACCGGCTGTCCGAGCGGCGGTCCAATCCGCGCCGCCACGGCGCGCGCAGTGATGTCGGACGTCGATCCCGCCGTGAATGGCACGATGATCCGGATCGGCCGGCTTGGGTAGGCGGGCTCGGCAGACACGCCAGCGCATGCCATGCTCATCGCTATTGCAATACCCGCAAAAAAAGCTGTTCTCATGTCCTGCGACCTCTCTCGTTCTCGCCTGGTGGCGTGTTACAGGGATCAGTGCGTCTACGTCAGGCGCAACGGGCGCCTTGATTCGCTTGCAATGCGCAGACAAGCCAATCACTGCCAGGCTCGTCTTCGAGGGCCAGCACGCGCTTTGCATAGGCAAGCGCGCTATCGGGCGAGATGCACCAGGAGACCAGCGCCACAAACTTTTCCACCAGATCGCTCGGGCTGAGTGGGTTCGAGGGTGCCCCGCGCGGCGCATCCTGGTACATAGACTGCGACCGACCCGTGTGCCGATGCTGAATGGAGACGTGGCAGCGCTCATAGTGGTGCAGAGCCGGATCGGCGACGGCAACGATGTTCGGCATGACCGCGCGCACATCGGGCCGGTTGAGATACCCGCGATGGTCGAGACTGTGTCTGGGCAGGATGACATCGAACCCGCAAGCCGCGAGCGCCAGGCAATAGCGGATATCAAAGCGCGCCTCGTTCGCCGTGTGTGGCGCTTCGCTCTTGGCCACCGCCTCGTGCACATAGGCTGGGAGCCTGACCTCAATGTCGCACCCGGCGAGCTCACCCTGCCAGTCACGCCGCAAGGCGATAAGTGCATCGACTGCGGAATGGATATAGCCGCAGCAGGCATGAAGCTTGCGACGTGGGGCGAGCAATGCCCAGCCTTCCGACACCTCGCGCACGTTCTGACAATCGTTTGTGGATACCGTCGAGAAGTACCCAAGGTCACCGTCAAATAGACGAAGCGGTCCCGTCATGCCGTGGCTGGCATACTGGACCGCAGCGACTGCGGTGGCCGCAGGCTGCGCACCGAACAACATCGGCTTCACGGTGCCTCCCTGGCGGAAGATGACCTCCGCAGGACACCAGCCCGCCAGTGCCCCGGAAATTGCCAGCGCGTGGCGAGCCTGTTCGTTATCCAGGCCGCGCAAATGTGCTACGGCTGCTGCTGCGCCGACAGAGGATGGCAGCCCGACGGGGGTCAGACCCACTTCGCTATACGGTTTCAGCGATGGATACACGGCAGCGTAGACAGCGCTGGTCAATTCGATGGCGCGCACCACGGCTTCAATCAGCTGGCGGCCACTCGCGCCAACCGCTTCAGCCGTCGCGAGAGCCGCAGTCACGCAACCGATGCTCGCGTGGCCGCCGATCAGATCGTTTAGCTCGAGGATGTCGCCGGCATAGCCGTTGGCAATGACGGCCGCTGCGATTGGCATCTTGCTGCCATGGACAAATACGGAAGCGTGGTCATCGCCCTGGCTCGGTGCGCCGGACGACCTGGCTACCAGCCTGGATTCGTCGGCCTGCATGCCGGCGACGATGCAGCCAATGGTGTCAAGAATGCAAAGCTTTGCCTGGGTGACGACCGCATCGGGCAGCTTGTCGAAGCGGCATTGGGCGGCGCGCGCATGGAGCTTGTCGAGGAACATGGCGTCAGCAGTGATCGAAGTCATGATGGTGGTCCATGAGTTCACAAGGAGCGTAGATGCGGCAAGTCTCGTCTATGCGGGGTCGTGGGCAGCGATTGTCAGACGGCTGCCGCCAACTCCGGCACGACGGTGTTCAGGTCGCCAACGAGGCCGTAGTCCGCCACCGCGAAGATCGGGGCTTCGGCGTCCTTGTTGATCGCGACGATCACCTTGGAATCTTTCATGCCGGCCAGATGCTGGATCGCGCCGGAAATACCGACGGCGATGTACAGTTGCGGCGCGACGATCTTGCCGGTCTGGCCGACCTGGTAGTCGTTCGGCACGAAGCCGGCGTCCACGGCAGCACGCGAGGCGCCCAGGGCGGCACCCAGCTTATCGGCCAGCGGCGTCAGCACCTTGGTGTAGTTCTCGCCCGAGCCCACGCCACGGCCACCGGAGACGATGATCTTGGCGGCGGTCAGTTCCGGACGGTCGCTCTTGGCCACTTCGCGCGAAACGAATTGCGAGATGCCCTGGTCGGCCACGGCCGGCAGGTTCTCGACGGCAGCCGAGCCGCCTTCAGCGGCGGCGGCGTCGAACGCCGTGCCGCGCACGGTGATGACCTTGATCTTGTCGGCCGACTTCACCGTGGCAATGGCGTTGCCGGCGTAGATCGGACGCTCGAAGGTGTCCGGGGCGTCGACCCTGGAGATTTCCGAAATCTGGGCCACGTCCAGCTTGGCAGCCACGCGCGGCAGGATGTTCTTGCCGTACGGGGTAGCCGGAGCCAGGATGTGGCTGTAGCCGTTGGCCGCATTTGCCACCAGCGCCAGCGCCTGCTCGGCCACGTTCTCGGCCAGGCCGTCGCCGAAGTAGGCAGCGTCGGCCAGCAGGACCTTGCTCACGCCGGCGATCTTGGTGGCGGCGTCGGCCGCGGCCTTGGCGTTGGAACCGGCCACCAGCACGTGGACATCGCCGCCGCACTGGGCAGCAGCCGTCACGGTGTTCAGCGTGGCGGCCTTGATGGATTGATTGTCGTGTTCAGCAATGACGAGTGCAGTCATGTTCTATCTCCCCGCGCTCAGATAACTTTGGCTTCGTTCTTCAGCTTCTGCACCAGCGTCGCAACGTCCGGCACCATCACACCCGCGCTGCGCTTGGGCGGCTCGACCACCTTCAGGGTCGACAGGCGCGGCTTGACGTCCACGCCGAGGTCTTCCGGCTTGACGGTATCGAGTTGTTTCTTCTTGGCCTTCATGATGTTCGGCAGCGTGACGTAGCGCGGCTCGTTCAGGCGCAGGTCGGTCGTTACCACGGCCGGCAGCTTGATCGACAGCGTTTCCAGGCCGCCGTCCACTTCACGGGTCACCGATGCCTTGCCATCCGCCACCACCACCTTCGAGGCGAAGGTAGCTTGTGGCAGGCCCGCCAGTGCGGCCACCATCTGGCCGGTCTGGTTCGAATCGTCGTCGATGGCCTGCTTGCCCAGGATCACCAGCTGCGGTTGTTCCTTGTCGATCAGTGCCTTGAGCAGCTTGGCCACGGCCAGCGGCTGCAGGTCTTCATTCGACTCCACCAGGATGCCGCGGTCGGCACCGATGGCCATGGCGGTGCGCAGGGTTTCCTGACACTGGGTCACGCCGCACGAGACGGCGATGACTTCGGTGGCAACACCGGCTTCCTTCAGGCGCACGGCCTCTTCGACGGCGATTTCGTCAAAGGGGTTCATGCTCATCTTGACGTTGGCCAGATCCACGCCGGTGCCGTCCGCCTTGACGCGGACCTTGACGTTGTAATCCACCACCCGCTTGACTGCGACCAATACTTTCATGCGTTCACTCAGCTGTTGACCAAACCCGCCAGGCGCAGCGATTGGACGCATGCGGGGCTGACGATGACACCAAGACATATCGACTGAAGTCTTTTGTTTTTTTTGACTTCCGCAAACTATCATTGGTTGATCCAATGATAGTTTGCGGATAGATTGTGCGTCAATGAGTCAAATGTTGGTGCTTCCCCTTAGGAGGGCCGGAGCGAAGCCAGGGACGGCGCTACCCACGGCAGGCTCAGACGGGTCATTGGTCATATCAATGGATGTATTGGCTGCGATATACTAGAATTGTGAAGTGACGGTAACGCATTGCGAAAGCGCATTTCGCGTGAGCAGAAGAGGGTAAAGCAGTGGAAAGGCACCAGAACATGGACCAAACCGGGCAAGCTGCCGTTGCCGAAGAAGCAGCCTTTGAACCAATCTCGGTCAGCCGCGCGCTCGACGAGATCGCCAGGCAAATCCGGCAAGAAGTCATGGCAGGGCGGCTGAAGCCGGGTCAGAAGCTCCCGCCGGAGCGTGACCTTTGCGTGCGTTTCGGTGTAAGCCGCAACACTTTGCGCGAAGCCCTGCGCGCGCTGGAGATTTCCGGGCTCATCGAACTCAGGAAGGGGGCGACTGGCGGCGCGTTCATCAAAAAGGGCGACAAGGATGTCGTCATTACCGGCCTGCGGGACCTCTACTATCTCGGGTCGATCACACCGGAGCAACTGACCGAGGCGCGAGTCATGCTTGCCGACCTGGTGGTTCGCGACGTTTGCGTGAAGGCAACCGAAGCGGACCTTGAGGCACTGCAGGCTAACGTGGCAGCTGCCGAGGCCGCACAGAAGGCTGGCAACTTCGAAGAGCGTGCACGCATACATCTCGAGTTCCATAGTCTCCTCGTCAAGATCTCCGGCAACCCCATCCTGATTCTCACGATGGAGGCGATCCTGAAAGTCATGGCCGAGTTCGTTGCCCAGATCGGATATAGCGAGAACCGCTTCGTGCTCCCCTCGCGGCGCCGGCTTCTCAAATTACTGGCGGAGCGCAACGCGGACGAGGCCGCCAACGAGATGGCGGCTCATCTTCGACGCGTGCACCGTTACTACCTGTCGCAGATCAAGAGTCAGGGCTAAGAGACGCTATCAAAATGATTCTGGCGTCGTTGCGCGGCCTTGCCGTACTTACTTGTACTGTCTGCGGCCGCGCGCCTAGCCAGAACCGCTTCGCTTCATTTTGATAGCGTCTCTAAGTACCCGCTCGTCCACAAGGCTTCTTCCCACTCGTCTTCACTGCAGCCTGCGCAGATGTAGTCCGCCGGGCGACGGACAATTTCGCCGAATCACATTCGCCTTTGGGAGTCATGGAAGACCCCGGGGTGCGGCAGTCAGGGCCCTGTCCGTTCGAAGGCGGCTTCGGCACCGATACAGGAAAATAGCTACCGGCTACAGGGTGCAAGTACCTGTGTGGCCTGCTCCCTGTGACGGGCTACGACCGAGCCGTGGACGCCGCGTCCGTCACCTGGCCTTCGCAATCCAGCCCGAAAGGACCTGGTCACAGGTGAGCGGCTCTGACGCGTCGGTATAGGCGACCGACGAAGGCGTTCTCGAGAATCGCGGCGCCGGCGCCGGATGAGGCACGCCGCCGACATCGACGAACGCCTCGCGCGCGAGCAGATGCGGATGGTGCGCAGCCTCGCTCAGCGTCAGCACGGGAGCAAAACACGCATCGGTATCTCCGAGCAAGGCGGCCCATTCTGCCCGGCTGCGTTGGGAAAAGATCTGCGCCAGCTCCGCTCTCAGTGCCGGCCATCGGGTCCGGTCGTGTTGTGCGTCGCGCAGCGCCGGATCCACCCCGATGCGCTCGCACAGCAGCGCGAAGAACTGTGGTTCGATGGCGCCGATGCAGACGTATTCGCCGTCGGCAGCGCGGTACACCGCGTAGTATGGCGCGCCGCCATCGAGCATATTGTCGCCGCGGCGTTCACTGTAGAGCCCACGCAGCCTGTGTCCCTGCGCCAGGCTCATCAGCGAAAGCGCGCCGTCGCAGATGGCGGCGTCCACCACCTGCCCGCGGCCAGAGCTGCGCGCCTCAATCAGCGCAGCAAGGATGCCCATCGCCAGGTATAAGCTGCCGCCGCCATAGTCACCGACGAGATTGAGCGGCGGCACCGGGCCGCCATCTCGCTCGCCGATCGCGGCGAGGGCACCTGTGAGAGCGATGTAGTTGATATCGTGACCGGCTGTCTGCGACAGCGGCCCGTCTTGTCCCCATCCGGTCATGCGACCATAGACAAGCCTGGGATTCAGCGCCGCGACGGTCTCCGGCCCGAGGCCGAGGCGTTCCATCACCCCCGGGCGGAAGCCCTCGACCAGCGCATCTGCGTGGGTCAGCAGCGTCAGGACTTGATCGCGATCCTTGGCGCTTTTCAGATCCAGCAGCACGGTGCGCCTGCCACGTCCAATGAGATCTTGCGGGTGAACGGGCCTGGCTCCCGGCCGGTCAATACGGACAATGTCGGCGCCCATGTCCGCAAGGAGCATACAGGCGAACGGCCCAGGCCCGAGCCCCGCGAATTCAATGATCCGGACCCCCGACAAGGGGCCCTTCGTCAGTGGGGTGGTGTTTGTTTGGTCCAAGATATGGCTCCCTTCACTCGCGTCAACTGGCTTGCGTTGCGCGAACCGGCGCAGCACCCAACGCACCTGAACGCTCAAGTTCCGAGATCCGCGTCTGATCGTAGTGCAAGACCTCGCGTAGCACTTCGGCCGTGTGTTCGCCCACTGCCGGCGCAGGACGTGGGACCACGGCAGGCGTTTCGGATAGCCTCATCGGTGATTCAATGTTGGGAATCCAGCCTTTCACGGGATGGGGAATACGGGTGGTCAGACCGCGTGACTGCGCCTCGCCAGAGCGCAACGCCTCGCCAAGTGTACGGACTTCGCCGTGTGGCACGGAGGCTGCGCGCAACTTAGCCTGCCAGTGGCTCCAAGGCTGCGCTGCAAAAGCCTCGTTGAGGATTCCAAACAGTTCCTCGCGATGATTGAGCCGATCGAAGCTTCTCATCAGATCGGGACGAGCCGCGATATCCGGGCGTCCCAAGACATCGCCGAACAGGCGCGCAAAGATTTTGTCGTTCCCGCAATGCAGGTAAAAGGGGCGGTCCGCCGCGTGAAACACCCCCGAAGGGCACGTATCCGGAGTGGCGTTGCCGTGGCGCTGGGGGTCCTTTCCAGTCAGCAAGTTCTGCATGCCGGCAAATCCCGTCATCATTACTGCGGTATCAAATAGCGATACCTCGACAAACTGTCCCTTTCCGGTGCGCTCGCGTGCCAATAGGGCAAGCAGCAGTGCATTGCTCGCCATCAGGGCCGTCCCCATATCCATGACCACCGGCCCGCTGCGCACGCCGGGACGGTCAGGGTAGCCATTCATGGACATGTAACCGCTCTCAGCCTGCACGACAGGGTCGAAGCCAAGTCGATCCGCATATGGCCCCGTACGCCCGTACGCGGAAATGGAACAATAGATGAGGCGTGGATTGAGCTGCTTGCAGCGCTCGTAGCCCAATCCAAGGCGCTCCATGACACCGCTCGAAAAGTTTTCGACCACGACGTCCGCAGTGGCGATCAGCTCGAGCGCAACCTTCACGCCCTCCTCGGTCTTGATGTCGAGCGCGAGACTGCGCTTGTTCCGATTGCTCCAGAGGTACGGCCCGCCCTGCGCAGGCAAGGCCGGATCCAGTGGCGGGTAGTAGCGGAAATCCTCCCCGCGCCCAGGTCGCTCAATCTTGATCACATCGGCGCCGAAGTCCCCCAGGATCATTGTCGCCAACGGCCCTGCGATGAAGTGCGAAAAATCAACCACTTTCAGTCCGCTCACGGCACTCTCACGTGGCTGAGCTGGCGCCTCACGCACTGGCAGCTCTTCGATATAGGTCTGGCTAAACATGGTCTCCTGCTCCAATTTGTGTCAATGGCTCAACCAATGTAATGTATGGCCATAGGGCAGTCAACCGTCTTGGCTGCAGGTCCGGTGCATACGAGTGTCTTAAGGGGCTCATTGCCAATCTCTGACGCTTGCGGGTAAACCTCTCATTTGACAGCGTCTCTCGTTGGTTCTACCATTGGACTAAATGAGTTCCGGCTCGAATCGTCGGTTTGATGCCGGCGCAAGCGGAGACAATGCAATGAGCAAGCCCAAACGCGTCGCGATCATCGGCGCGAGTGCCATCCCAGTTGGACGCCACCAGACAGCTGATGCGGAGCAGCTCCACACGCTGGAGCACGAGGTCCTGTTGCGGCTGGTACTGGAGGCAACGCGCGACGCCGGCGTGGATAAGCGTGACATTGAGAGCCTGGTCTTCACGCTGCCGCGTCCGTACACGCGGCAGAAGTACCTGCACACGTTCATGATCGGCAAGCTCAAGCTGGCATGCCGGGGCACCGTGCACGAGGTGATGGGGAATGGCATGACGGCCGCCCTGGCGCTGGACCAGGCATGCAACGAAATCCTGCTAGGCAGGGCCAAGGTCGCACTGGCACTCGGCATCAATATGGAAACGGCGGTTTCCGCAGCCGAGCATGCCATGAGCAGCATGCGGACGACCGGCGATGTCGACTTCCATGTCCCGGCAGGCTTCACGCCGATCTCGTGGTACGCGATGGATGCCGCGCGCTACATGCACGAGCATGGCGCCACGCAGGAGCAGCTGGCCGCCGTGGCGGTGAAGAACCGCTTTCACGCGTCGTTGAACCCGCTGGCACAGTACCGCAAGCCGCTCACGGCGCAGGAGGTGCTGGCACAGCGCCCGATCGTCGAGCCCCTGGGACTGTATGACGTGCCGCCACGCGGCGACGGCGCGGCCTGCCTGGTGCTCGCAAGCGAGGATGTTGCACTGGCTACCGGCCGCCCCTATGTGTTGATTCAGGGCAGGGGTTTCCAACATGACGGCTCACACCAGATCAGCGACGTACCCAACGACATGATCGGCTTCGAGGCGGCGCGTGCGGCTTCGGCGCAGGCATACGCCGAAGCGGGCATCACGGCTTCGGACCTTGACCTGGCGGAGCTCTATGCCCCGTGCACGATTGTCGAGATCCTGGTCAGCGAGGCGCTCGGTCTGGTGCCGCGTGGCCGGGGATCGATTGCTGCACTTGACGGAGAAACCACGCTTGGCGGACGGATTCCTATCTCCACGTCTGGTGGTCTGCTTTCGCGCGGTCATCCATCCTATGTCACGTCGCTCTACAACTACGTGGAGATCGCGGAACAGTTGCGGGGCCGCGCAGGTGAGCGCCAGGTGAAGGGAGCCCATTGGGGTGTTGCAACCGGGGAACTGGGCAACTACAACGCAGCGCTGGTTCACGTGTTCGAAGGAGTTCAATGATGCTCGAGAGAGTCGACATCGCCGCCGCGCGTGCTTATCCGCCGCGCATATCGAAGGCGACTGAGCCGTTCTGGAGCGCGCTTGCGCAAGGCCGCTGGATTACCACTGGATGCTGCGACTGTGGCAAGCAGAGCTTTCCGCCGCAAATCATCTGCCCGCATTGCTGGTCCGAATCGCTCGAATGGACCGATCTCAGCCCGCGCGGGGTCATCTATTCCTGGACCCGCGTGCACGCCGCGCCCACCGTCTTCGCGGACGAAGCTCCGTACAGCGTCTGCATCGTTGATCTCGATTGCGGCATACGCATTGCCTGCAAGCTGCTGGAAGCCGAAGCTGGGGCGCCGAGTATCGGCATGGCCGTGGAGATGGTAAGGCTGCACTACCAGGATGGCGACCTGTTTGCCGCCCGCGCCCTCCAGCGCTGATGACCGGACTGGCGACGGCAGCGCTGCAACGTCGTCACTGCCACAACGTTTCTTGTTCTTGTTGTTCTACATTGTCTCAGGAGTTACGCCATGCGCGACACCCCTTCGTCCATGGACACGGTCGACTGCGATTTGCTGGTGATCGGTTCCGGTGCCGGCGGCCTTTCCACGGCTGTCACCGCCCGCAAGCACGGCCTTGATGTCTTGGTCGTGGAGAAAGACAGCGTGTTTGGCGGCACCACCGCCTTTTCAGGCGGTGTGCTGTGGATTCCCGGTAACCCGGTCTCCCGCCGTGCAAACCAGAAGGACACTCGCGAAGCTGCGCGCGCCTATCTTGCGGCAGAAACGGGATCAGCCCTCGATGCCGCCGCCGTCGATGCGTTCCTGGACAACGGCCCGAAGATGGTCGATTGGTTCGAGCGCGAGACGAGCGTGAAGTTCGTGCCGACGCTGTACCCTGATTACCACCCCACGCAGCTCGGTGGCGTTGACGTCGGCCGCTCCATCCTTGCGGCGCCGTTTGATATTCGCGAACTGGGCAAGGACGTGTCGCGCTTGCGCCCGCCGCTATCGACCATCACGTTCATCGGCATGATGTTCAATTCGTCGAATGCCGACCTGAAGCACTTCTTCAACGTGACGAAGTCGGTGAAGTCGTTCTTCTATGTTGCCAGGCGGCTCGCAAGCCACCTCAAGGAACTGGTGCTCTATCGGCGCGGCGTGAACGTCACCAGCGGCAACGCGCTGGCGGCGCGCCTGGCGAAATCGGCGCTGGACCTCGGCGTTCCCATCTGGACCGCGTCGCCCGCGCTCCGGTTGGTGACCAAGGACGGCGCAGTGACGGGCGCGATCGTCAAGCGTAACGGCGGTGAGGTAGAGGTCCGGGCCCGCCACGGTGTCGTGCTTGCCAGTGGCGGCTTTTCCCACGACATCCAGCGTCTGCGCAAGGCCTACCCGCATGTCGCGCGCGGCGGCGAGCACTTTTCGCCGGTGCCGGCCACCAACACCGGCGACGGCGCACGCCTGGCGGAAGAGGCGGGCGGCACGGTGCCGCTGCGCTACTGCGACGCCGCGGCGTGGATGCCGGTATCGAAGGTGCCGATGGGCGGCGGGCGCTACGTCGCGTTTCCGCATCTGCTGGATCGCTACAAGCCAGGCGTAATTGGCGTCTTGCGCAACGGTCAGCGGTTTACCAATGAATCGAACTCATACCACGACGTGGGCGCGGCCCTGATCCGTGCATGTGCAGGCCAGCAGGAAACCGCAATGTGGCTGATCTGCGACCAGGCCACCATTTCGAAGTACGGTCTGGGCTACGCCAAGCCGGCGCCGCTGCCCCTCGGCCCATTGCTGCGCAAAGGCTATCTCAAGCGGGGCGGATCGCTGGCCGCGCTCGCGCAGGCATGCGGAATCGATGCCGCGGCGCTGGAGCAGACTGTGCGTGAGTACAACGCGGGTGCGCAGCATGGTGAGGATCGCCAGTTCGGACGGGGCACCACGTCGTTCAACCGATACCTCGGGGACGCGGACCACAAGCCGAATCCCTGCGTCGCGCCGATCGCACAGGGCCCTTACTACGCCCTGAAGGTAGTGATGGGGGATCTCGGCACCTTTGACGGGATCGCCACCAATGTGGAGGGAGCCGTGCTGCGCGAAGACGGCAGCACCATTGCCGGTCTCTACGCCGTGGGCAACGACCGCGCCAGCATCATGGGCGGCAACTATCCGGGTGCGGGGATTACGCTCGGTCCCATCATGACATTCGGCTACATCACCGGACGGCACATCGCCAGCGTTGCGAATGCTCAGGCGGGCAGCCGGGCACCGCAAGCCGTGCGCAGGGAGAAGGCACATGCAGCCTGACAACGCACTCACCCTCGTCGACCACCGCATCTACACGATCCGTCTGCGCAAGTTGAACGAGTTCCTGGATGTGTTCAGCAAGATGGCAATGCCCATCTTGCTGGAAACACTGGGCAATCCGCTCGGCGCATACGTCAGCCATGTCGGGCCGCAGAACCAGTTCGTGCACCTGTGGGGCTACCGGGACCACGCCGACTACGAGCGCCGTTCGCGCGCACGTGATGCCCACCCCAGGTTCGCTGAGTACCTGGCGGCATCGGAACACCTCATTGTCGCGCAGGAGACGCGCTTAATCCGCTCGGTCGCTCTGCCAGGCGTCACGATTCCGACGAGCTTTCGATAACGGCTGGCAAACGGCAAGACCAGCCTGACAAACATACTGGAGACATAGATGAAGTTCCTCCCCCGCATCCCACGGATCTCGCGCGGTGTTGCCGCCGGCTTCGCCTGCGCGCTCGCTTGCATGGGTGCTTCGGTACCCGTCACCGCTGCGGACGCCTATCCGGCCAAGCCAATCACGATTGTGGTGCCGTACTCGGCTGGCGGAGCCAGCGATATCCAGGTACGCGCCATTTCCCAAAAACTGTCGGCGGTACTCGGGCAGCCCATCATCGTCGACAACCGGGCAGGAGCATCCGGCGCGATCGGCGCGGCCTTTGTGGCACGTGCCGTGCCGGACGGATATACCTTGCTGTACCCGAACAACGGACTGCTGATTGCGGCACTGCTCAATAAAGCCGCTGGCTACGATCCGCTCAAGGACCTCGCGCCCATCTCGACGGTGACCACCATGCCAATGGTGCTGGTCGTGAACAAGGATATGCCGGCCAACAACCTGCGCGAGTTCTTCGCCTATGCCAAGGGCCATCCCAACACGCTCAACTACGCCACCGCTGGGCCGGCTTCGTACGGCAACCTTGCCACCCACCTGCTTTCGCAGGCAGCCGGCCTGAGCATGACTCAAGTGCCGTACCGGGGGGAGGCGAACACCACGATGTCAGTGCGTTCAGGCGAAGCGCAGGTGCTGTTTACCAGCCCGTCGGCAACGATGCTGGGCCAGGTCAAGGCGGGCGCTCTGAAGCTGCTGGGCGTGGCAAGCGCCGGGCGTTCCGAAGTGGCACCCGACGCGCAGCCGATCAGCGAGGTTCTGCCGGGCTTCAAATCGGAGATCTGGTTTGGCCTGATGGCGCCGGCAAAGACGCCGCAGCCTGTTATTGACAAGCTCAACCAGGCCGTCCAGCAGGTGCTGAAGGACCCCGGCATTCGCGCCAAGCTCCTGGCCAACGCAGCGGTAGCCCAGCCTTCCACCCCGCAGGCGTTCGACAAGCTGCTCCGCGCGGAGCACGCCCAGTTCGCGGAAGTGATCCGCAAGCACAACATCACGGCGGACTGAGCCGCCGGCCCGAATGCAGCCTGCATGACGTTGTCGTGCAGGCGGTACTGATGATGACCATGGCTTGAACCTGCGCCGGTCCTCCGGTTCGGGCGAAGCCACCAGACCTAACTTCAATCTTCTGGAGTAAGCAATGACGTTGATGAATATCGCCGGATTGACCGACGAGCAGCGCATGATGCGCGAAGGCGTGCTGGACCTGCTGTCGCGGCACCTGCCCTGGGACCAGGTCCGCAAGATGGATGAGGCGCGCGAGTTCCCGCACGAGGCCTTCAATGCACTGGCTGAAGCGGGTTACCTAGGTATCTTCTATCCCGAATCGCTCGGGGGCATGGGCGGCAGCTTCAAGGACATTGCTGTTTTCCTGGAGACGCTCGGCTACTACTACACCGGCATCGCGCAGGCCGTGACCACCACGGCTATCTATGCCGGCATGCATATCGCGAAATTCGGCTCGCCGGAACTTCAGCAGACTATCGTGCCGGGCATTATCGCCGGCAAGACCAAGCTGGCGCTGGCCATGTCCGAGCCGGGAACAGGCTCCGACGTGGCCGGCATTAAGACCAGCGCCCGCCGCGAAGGCGACGAGTTTGTCCTCAACGGCAACAAGGTCTGGATTACCTGCGCTCACGTCGCGGACTACCTTGTCGTGATCACCAAGACCGATACCGGGGCAGCACGCCACCAGGGCATCAGCACCTTGCTCGTCGACGCCAAGGCGCCGGGCGTGACCATCAAGCCCTTGTCGATGCTTGGTCGCCGGACTTCGCACGCCAACGAGGTGTTTTTCGACAATGTGCGCGTGCCCGTCAGCAACCTGATCGGCGAAGAAGGCATGGCATGGAAGAACATCATGAAGTGCCTCGCCCTCGAACGCCTGGGACTGGCGGCAATTTCGTCTGGTCATTGCTTCAAGATCACGGAGTACGCGCGCGACTACGCCAAGGATCGCATCCAGTTTGGCCAGCCGATCTCAAAGTTCCAGGTCATCCAGCACAAGCTCGCCGACATGCTGATTTTGTCCGAGACTGCACGCCAGGCAGTGTACCGAGTGGCGGAACTGCTCGACGGCGGCCACCCCGCGCTGCAAGAAACCTCGATCGCCAAGATCGTTGCCACCGATAACAACTTCAAGTGCGCTGACATCGGCCTGCAGGTCCTTGGCGGTGCAGGTTATTCGATGGAGTACGACATGCAGATGTTCTTCCGTGACTCGCGCGTCGGCCCGATCGGCGGCGGCAGCAACGAGATCCAGCGGAATGTGCTGGCCAAGCTGATGGATCTGTAAGGCAAGGCCGTGGCGGGACCGGCCGTATGCGGCCGGTCCCGCCACGGGCATTTGGGAGCAAGCGAGATGAAGACACAAGTTGCGATTATCGGCGCTGGGCCATCGGGCCTGTTGCTTGGGCAGCTGCTGAGCCGCGCAGGGATCGACAACGTCATCCTGGAACGCCAGACACCCGAGTACGTGCTTGGCCGCATCCGCGCCGGAGTGCTGGAGCAAGGTACCGTCGACCTGATGCGCGAGGCTGGCGTGAGCGAGCGCATGGACGCAGAGGGGCTCGTGCATGAAGGCATCGAGCTGGTGTATGGGGGACAACGCGATCGCCTGGACCTCAAGACGCTGACGGGTGGCAGCACGGTGCTGGTGTATGGCCAGACCGAAGTGACGCGAGACCTGATGGAGGCCCGCAGGGCGGCCGGTGCGACCACGATCTATCAGGTTTCGGATGTCCAGCTCCATGGACTGAAGGACGGGCAGCCCCATGTCACGTTCGGTTGCGACGGCGAAACCGTACGCCTGGACTGCGACTACATTGCCGGCTGCGACGGTTTCCACGGCGTTTCGCGGCAGACCATTCCGGCTGAGGTGCAGAAGCACTACGAGCGGATCTATCCGTTCGGCTGGCTTGGATTGCTGTCCGACACACCGCCGGTCAGCCACGAGCTGATCTATGCGCATCATGAGCGAGGTTTCGTGCTGTGCAGCCAGCGCTCGCATACACGCAGCCGCTACTATCTGCAGGTGCCGCTGACCGAGCGCGTCGAGGACTGGTCCGATGATCGCTTCTGGGAAGAGCTGAAGCGGCGCCTGCCGCAAGATGTGGCCGAGAAGCTGGTGACCGGTCCCTCGCTCGAGAAGAGCATCGCGCCGCTGCGCAGCTATGTCGTCGAGCCGATGCAATACGGCAAGCTCTTCCTGGTCGGCGATGCCGCGCACATTGTTCCGCCGACCGGTGCAAAGGGCCTGAACCTTGCGGCAAGCGATGTCAGCACGCTTTACCGGATCTTGCGGCAGGTCTACCAGAAGGGTCGCACGGACCTGCTTGAGAAGTACTCGGATATCGCCTTGCGGCGAGTCTGGAAGGCAGAGCGCTTCTCTTGGTTCATGACCAACTTGCTGCATGAATTCCCGGAGAAAGAGCCGTTCGACAAGCGCATGCAGCGGACCGACTACGACTACTTCACAAGCTCGCCGGCCGGGCTGAAGAGTATTGCGGAAAACTACGTCGGGCTGCCCTACGAGCCTGTTGAGTAAGGCGCCACGCTTGCCGGCGTGTACCGCTTCGCTGCGGTACGCCGGTGGGCGGTATGGATGGCACTCATCGCGTACGGCGTATTTGCCGCCCCAGCCGGGGAGCGACGGACAAGGCCAGGCTGCGGGCCCTCCTTTGCACGCACCTTCGCCTGCTTATCAGCGCATGTTGATTAGAACAAGGAAGGTTCGCTCGATCAGCTTGGACGCACAATCGAATGTGCCAGGGGCGATCACAGGGGAGTTTCGCAGCAGCAGCTATTCGTCCACCCAACTGGCGACGTCTGGCAACTCTGCTCGTGCCGTTCGGAAGCCATTGGCCGCGTGTGCGTGATCTGCAAAGCCAAATGAGATCCCGCAGACAATCAACCGTTCCGGCGACAGACCAAAGTGACGACGGACCAAAGCCGGTCGGGATGCCAGCGCAGCCTGCGCCACGCAGGCGACACCAAGGCTATGTGCGGCAAGCATGAAGTTGTTGACGAAGCCGCCGCAGTCAATTGCGCCGTACACGCCGAGCGCCTCATCCGTCGTGACAATGGCGACGTGTGGAGCGCCGAACAGCCGGAAGTTCTCCGCTGCCTGCCTGGAGGATGCTTCCCTATCCCCCTTTGCGATCCCCACGCTGGCGTACAAGGCCAGACCGCATTCGCGCCTGCGCGCCTGGTATATCCCCTGGTACTCGCGCGGCCACAGAAAATCCGGAGCGGCAGGCTCTCGCGTGACTCCCTCAAGCATCGCCTCACGGAACCGGTCCGCCGCAACGCCACTCGCAATGACCAGTTTCCAAGGCTGAGAATTGCACCACGATGCCGTGCGTTGGGCCAGTTGAAGGATTCGCTCGATGGTTTCGCGAGGCACTTGATGAGGCAAGAATGCCCGGCAGCTGAAGCGGCCTGCGTGCAGGCGCTCGAGCGAGCTGAAATCTTTTTCCGGAATGGTGTTCTCCGGATGTGAGTCCGATGACATCGGCGTCCTCCTGGTTGTGGTTTGGCCGCGCGGCCAAGCGTCCAAAAAAACATGGCACTGCGTGCAGAACAGTGCCATGAACCCTTGCACCATGAAGGAAGATCAACTGTCACAGGCGCCCAGGACAAGCGCCGCGCTTGAGACTATCCGACATCCTCGCCGATCCCTGCGAGGACTTATGACGCTCAGAACTTGTGACGCACGCCGATCGTCGTGCCGAACTGGTTCATGCCCGGATCGGTATTCCCAAAGCCTGAGGCGCCGTTGCCCAGGCCCAGTGCCGACGTACCTCGGTTCTTCGTGTAGCCGACCGAAAGATACACATCGGTACGCTTGGAGAAGGCATAGTTGGCAAATCCAACAAACAGCCACGGATCCGCGTTCGTATTCTTGAAATCCTGATAGTAGGCGGCACCTGCCAAGGAAATCGCCGGCGTTGCTTGCCATCTGAGGCCCAACCACCAAAGATTGGAACCCTGGTTCGCGGCGCCGGCTATCGCGCCGGGAAGCAACGCACCATCATATGCCTTCGCCCACCGGTAGCCAGCGTAAGCCTGGACCCCATTAGTGGCGTAGGTTGCCGCAAATGTCGCCCGTCTGGTTTTTGCATTGGGATTGACGGTCAAGGTGCCGGTATTGATCTCGTCATAGACACCACCAAAGCTGAGCGGGCCCGTCGTGTAATCCAAGCGGACGCCGTATTCCCGTCCCAGCTTGGGGTTGCCGGGAACTTCGCTGCCCCCAGTGGTCCCGCTCTCCGCACCAAAGCTATACATCGCCGCGGCGTTCAATCCGCCGAAGGTACCCACGTACTTCACCGTATTGTCCGCGCGCCCGACGAACCCGAGATCCTGGGTGAAGATGGAGTACCTTGGGGCCAAGACCATGGGGTCGAAATTGGCAATGAAGTCGAACAGCAGGTTTTGCTGCCGGCCTAGCAAAATGCTGCCCCAGCCTCCTTGCAAGCCGACATACGCCATCCGGCCGAACAGCCGGTTGCCTTGGCCCGACTTACCGGTATCCGGATCAAAGCCGCTTTCCAGAACAAACACGCTTTTGAGGCCAGCGCCGAGATCTTCTGTGCCGCGCAAACCCCACCGTGAACCGGAGATATTGCCTGCCGTTTCGCGAATGACGTCGTGTCCGCCACCCGCCTGGTGATTGGCATATTCCACGCCAACGTCGACGACGCCGTATAGCGTCACGTTCGATTGCGCGTTGGCAGCCATCGATAACAACCCACCAACGGCTGCAATGCACACTTTGGACTTCATTACATCTCCTCCAATTCGGAATACTGGATTCGTTTCGTTATTTGTGTGTCCCATGGGCCACCCTGGCGGCGACAGGGGCGATGGCAGCCAACATGAGCTACATTGTTCAATCTTGAAAATGTGTCGTTGGTTGAACCAATGCATGGAGAATTTACATGATGGTGGCTTCTGTCGTCAATGCGCGCCGCGGATGTTGCTCACAGCTAGGGTTTCCCCCGGGTAGACGCAAATGCAAGTCAACGGCTAAATGTAGTCAATGGTACGGCCATTGGTTAGTCGACTAACGTGACGGATGTGTAGAAAGAGAGCCGCAGGGAAAGGGCCGCATGAGCAGTTCGTTGGTTAGTCTTAATCTGCTCTTGAAAAAAATAAAATTATTTATGTGAATGGAGATGAAACGGAAATGTGTAAGTGCAACTGTGGTGTGCGATGGTTTTGGTCGGGATATTTCGCGAACTGTCTAATGGGCGCGACAGGAGGCGAAAGGTGAGAAAGGCGATCGAAAGCGGGCGCACAGTCGACGTTCAAGAATTTATCGACAATCAGCGCCTTTCAGCGTTTCACTGGGTGTTGTTCGTTCTGTGTTTTCTGATTGTCGGGCTTGACGGATTCGACACGGGTGCAATGGGATTTATTGCGCCGTCGCTAGTTCAGGATTGGAAGATTCCACGCGAATCGCTTGGTCCGGTGCTGAGTGCGGCCCTCGTGGGCGTTGGCATCGGTGCGCTGGTAGTTGGTCCGATTGCTGACAGAGTTGGACGCAAGGCGGTGCTGGTTGCGTCGGTATTCTTCTTTGGTGCAGTAAGTTGTGCGACCGCCTTTGCCACTTCAATGGAGGGACTCACCGCTCTGCGGTTGATTACGGGGTTAGGGCTGGGGGCTGCTGTCCCGAACGCCGTGACCTTGATGTCGGAATATGTGCCCGCGCGTGTCCGAGGCTTCATGGTTAACGCAATGTTTACCGGGTTCGCGGCCGGGATCGCGCTGGGCGGCGTGTTGTCAGCCTGGCTGATCCCTGCGTTCGGCTGGCGAAGTGTATTGCTGGCAGGTGGCATTGCTCCACTGGTCCTTGCCTGCGTGCTGATCCTGTTACTGCCTGAGTCCGTCAAGTTCATGGTCGCGAACGGACGGTCTTCCAAACGCGTCGCTCGAATCTTGCAACGGTTGAATCGAAGTTATCCTGTTGATGGAAGCGTGTTCATTTGCGAAGCGGCAGATTCGGCTGATAACGTGAAAAGGTCCCCTATATCGCAGCTTTTGTCGAGGCACTATCTGTTAGGCACGATAATGCTATGGCTGAGCTACTTCATGTGCCTGACCGTCTTCTATCTCCTGACCAACTGGCTACCGACGCTCTTTAAAGCGTCGGGCTTCACGCTCCACGAATCCGCGATGACGTCGTCCCTGTTCCATGTGGGCGGGTGCATCGGAATTATTCTCGCGGGATGGCTCATGGACCGCTGCAGTGCCATTCGCGTAGTCGCGTTCTTCTACGTGCTGACGGCGGCAATCGTCCTGGTGATTGGTCTCAACGTTGCGCATGACGCTTGGCTGACCGCGCTGATTGTTCTTACAGGCGTGGGACTCTCTGGCGCGGCTGGATCTATGGCGCCGCTTGCGGCTGAGTTCTATCCTACGATGAGCCGCGCGACGGGCGTCTCGTGGATGCTGGCCGTCGGGCGAGTCGGCGCGGTGGCGGGGGCATTCGGCGGCGCGATCCTGATGGGGTTGGGCTGGCCGTTTGCGTCTATCTTCAGTCTGCTGGCTGTGCCAGCGCTGATTGCTGCGTTCGCGCTGATCGTACTGGGGCGAGGCAGTGTACGAAGAGAGCCCGGGTCGGCAGGGGGAGTGCCTGCAGCGGTGACGAAATCTTGACGGCTGTGTCGCAGTGCATCTCATCGCAAAGGGGGTAGTGCAGATGCGCTGCATCTAGGCTGGGGCGTGAATCTGATCCGGTCCAGTGGATTGTATTCGTTCGTAGATAAATAGCTTGCATACTAATTATTTCAACACTATGATTTTCCCATGACTTCACTAGACGCGCTACGCTTTGCCTTTACCGGCCAGTTGATGCGGGCCGGCAGGCAGTGGCGCCAGATTTCCCACGCTGTCGTCACTGCTTACGGCATCTCCGCCGCGGCCGCTGGCCCGCTCATGTTTATCCTCCGTCTGGGCGGCGGTGTGCGTCAGGTGACGCTGGCCGACCATGCCGGTCTGGAAGGCGCCTCGCTGGTCAGGCTGCTCGACCAGCTCAGCGCCGCAGGCCTGGTCCGCCGTGAGGTGGACGCCAGTGACCGCCGCGCCAACTCGCTGTGGCTGACAGAAGCGGGAGAGGCGCTGGCCGCCAAAATCGAGGCAGACCTCAAGCGCCTACGGGCCAATGTCTTCGCGGACGTCGCGCCGGAGGACTTCGAGGGTGCGCTGCGCCTGCTGGGCGCCCTGGCGCGCGCCGCGGAATCGACCCCTAACCCCTAGGGTTCCACGAGAGGTAGGGAGCGTAAAGCGATGGGTGGTTGGCCTTCCGCAAGGGACTGGATCTTTTCTGCCAAGGCCTTCGTGGCTTCCATGTTGGCGCTGTTCATCGCGCTCTACGTCGGCCTGCCACGCCCGTACTGGGCCATGGCGACGGTCTATGTGGTGGCGCATCCTCTGACTGGCGCGACCCGGTCCAAATCGGCGTATCGCATGCTCGGCACGCTGCTTGGCGCTGCCGCTTCGGTGTTGCTAGTGCCTACGCTGGTCAATGCTCCGCCGCTGCTGATGGCGGGCGTCGCCGTCTGGGTTGCGGTGCTGCTCTACGTGGCGCTGCTGGACCGCACGCCGCGCAGCTACCTGTTCATGCTAGCCGCCTATACGCTGCCCATGATCGCGCTGCCGGCGGTTGACCATCCGCAAGGCGTCTTCGACCTGGCCGTGGCCCGCGCGGAGGAAATCTGCCTGGGCATCCTCTGCGCGAGCGTAGTCGGGGCCGTGGTGTTCCCGGCGAAGGTCTCCGATGTGCTGCACGACCGCCTGGCCACGTGGATGGGCGATGCAGCCCAATGGGTCGGCGACATGCTGTCGCCAGACAACTCCGGCGCGGACGTGTTGCGCCACCAAAGCCGGCACCGGCTTGCCGCCGACATCCTGGCGCTCGATCAGCTAATCAGCCAGCTTTCCTACGATACCGAGACGGCTGCGCGCATTCGCGATGCCAAGGAGCTGCGCGGGCGGATGACCATGCTGCTGCCGGTCATGTCCTCCCTCGCCAGCCTGGTCGAGACCATGCAGCGCGATGAGGCGGGCGTGCCGCCCGAGCTGGCTGCGCGCATGGCGGCCGTGTCGGACTGGATCCGCGGCAACTCTGGCGGTTCGGCGCCGATGCCCGACGATGGCGCGGTGTCCTCGTCCTCGTCCTCGTTCGACACGGCGCTGGCCGCGACCGTCCACGACCGACTGCGCGAGCTGACCGCGCTGTGGCAGGACTGCGTAACGCTGCAGTACCGCCTCGGCGACGCCGAGTCTGGCGGCGAGTGGGAACCCGCGTTCCGCCGCTGGCGCGTGCGCGAGGCGCGCCATTATGACCACGGCATGCTGCTGTTTTCGACGGCCACCACCGCCCTGGCCATCTTCTGCATGGGCATGATCTGGATCTGGACGGGCTGGGCCGACGGCGCCGGCGCGGTGACGCTGGGCGCGGTCTCGTGCTGTTTCTTTGCCGCGCTCGACGAACCCGCGCCGATGATCCGTTCCTTCTTCACATGGAACGTGGTCTGCGTGGTGCTGGCGATGGTCTACCTGTTCATGATTCTGCCGCGCGCGCACGACTTTGAGATGCTGGTGGCGATGTTCGCCATCCCCTTTCTATTGTTCGGCGTGATGATCGTCCAGCCGAGACTTAACCTGGTCGCGATGCTCTTAACCACTGTGATGGCCAGCGATATCGGCCTGCAGGCCAGCTACAAGGCCGATTTCCACAGCTTCTTCAACGGCAATGTGGCCGGCGTCGCGGGCATCCTGTTCGCGCTGATCTGGACGCTGCTGGTGCGGCCCTTTGGCAGCGCGGCGGCGGTGCGCCGGCTGGTGCGTGCCAGCTGGGGCGATATCGCGCGCCACGCGACCGGCCGCGAACCACGCGAGCACGACCGCCTGCGGGCCCGCATGCTGGACCGGCTGGCGCAGCTGGTGCCGCGGCTGGCCGCCAGCGAGGGCGAACAGTCATCCGATGGCTTCACCGAGGTACGGGTGGAGTTGAGCACGCTGGCGCTGCAGCGCGAACTGCCCGCCTTGCCCGCCGAGCGGCGGCATGCGGTGCGTCGCGTGCTGCGCAGCGTCGCCGGCTACTACCGCGACAAGCTGGAGGCCAGGGTGCAAGTACCGCCGCCCGCCCTGCAGCTGCGCCTGGCACGCGCGATGAAGGGTGTGGCCGACAGGTCCGACCAGGCGTCGCGCACGGTGCTGGCCGCGCTGGTGGAAATGGAAGTGGCATTGTTTTCAACCTCTCCCGTGAGCGGGACGCAAAGATGAGCGGTGAAGTCAACCTCTATGGTGTCTACGTACCCAGCCTGCTGGTCTGGATGCTGGTGGCATTCGTGATCATGGCGGGCCTGCGCTCGGTGATGTCGCGCGTGGGCTTCTACCGGCTGGTCTGGCACCGCTCTCTGTTCAACCTGTCGCTGTACGCGATCATCCTGGGCGGGATGGTGTTGCTGGCAGCGCATCTGCAATCATGAAACTCAGATTGAAATCCATCGGGCCGGTCGTGCTCACGCTGGCGCTGACCGCCGGAGCGGCGGTTGTTGCCAAGCATTTGTGGGACTACTACACGATCGCGCCGTGGACGCGCGACGGTCACGTGCGGGCCGACGTGGTGCAGATTGCCCCGGACGTCTCCGGCCTAGTCACTCACGTGCTGGTCAAGGACAACCAGCGCGTGAAGCGCGGCGACGTGCTGTTCGAAATTGACCGTGATCGCTTTGCGCTGGCGCTGCAGCAGGCCGAAGCAAACGCCGCCGCAATCCGCGCCACACTTGCCCAGTCGCGGCGTGAGGCGGCCCGCAGCCAGCAACTGTCGGAGATCGTCGCGAAGGAAGTGATCGAAGAAGGGCTGGCCAAGGTCCAGCAAGGCGACGCTGCGCTGGCGCAAGCCGAGAGCGCGGTCAACCTGGCCAAGCTGAACCTGGAGCGCACGCGTGTAGTCAGCCCGGTCGACGGCTATGTCAACGACCGGCTGCCGCGCCTGGGCGACTACGTCAACACAGGCCGGGCGGTGATGTCGATGGTCGATGAGAAGTCGTTCCACGTGGAAGGCTATTTCGAGGAAACCAAGCTGGCGGGCATCCATCTCGGTAGTGCGGTCGAGATCCGTATCATGGGCGAGTCCAAGGTGCTACACGGCCACGTGCAGAGCATCGCTGCCGGTATCGAGGATCGTGACCGCACCGCCGGCTCGAATCTGCTGCCCAACGTGAACCCGACCTTCAACTGGGTGCGGCTGGCGCAGCGCGTACCGGTGCGCATCGCGCTGGACGACATGCCCGTCGACATCCGCCTGGTAGCGGGCCGCACGGCCACGGTCTCAGTGGAAGATCAGCGTGGCGGCAAGACCAGCGCCGCCCCGGCCGCCGCGGGCCTCACGTCCCAGGGTGGCCGCATGATCGCGCGGGGCCAGGCCGCCAGGCAGGAGTCGGTCCGGTGAAACGCTTTACGCTAGCCCTGATCTCCGCCATGGCGCCGCTGCTGTTCGCCGCCTGCACCACGGTGGGGCCGGACTACCGTGTGCCCGAGCAGGCAGCCGTCAAGGCGCCCGAGGCCAATGGCCCGTTCGCCGGCACCGATCATCCTGCCGTCTCTATCTCGCCCGTGCCTAACGGCTGGTGGCGCCTTTACGACGACCCCAGGCTCGACGCGCTGGTGCAAGAGGCGCTGGCTGCCAACACCGACCTTCGTGTAGCGGCAGCCAACCTGCGCCGCGCCGTCGCCACCTACCATGAGGTGGAGGCCGAGAACCTGCCGCGGGCGGCGGTGAAGGCAAGCGCCGAGCGCGGCCTGATTGCCGGCGAGACTCTTCTGCAGGAGGAGAAGTTGCCCGTCATGAACTTCGGCGATGTGGGCTTCGGTGTTTCCTACCTGATCGACTTCTTCGGCAAGCTCGCCCGGGCTGACGAAGCGGCGCTGGGCGCCGCACAGGCCAGCCAGGCAGCGCTCGATCAGGCCCGCGTCGTCGTCGCCGCCGAGACGGTGCGCTCCTACGTGGAAGGCTGCGCCGTCACGCACGAACTCGCCGTGGCCGAGCACCAGCTGGCGCTACAGGAGCGCGGCGTCGAGCTGACCCGCAAGATGGTGGCCGCCGGCCGCGGCCAGCCTCTCGAGTTGCTGCGCGCCCAGTCGCAGGCCGACACGCTTCGCTCCGCGATGCCAAGGCTGCGGGCCGGGCAGGAAGCGGCGCTCTACCGCCTTGCCGTGATGCTGGGCAGGCTGCCCACCGCAGCGGCCAAGGACGACTACGCGTGCCATGCCATTCCGAAGCTGACCCAGCCGCTGCCGGTGGGCGACGGTGCCGCGCTGCTCAAGCGGCGTCCCGACGTGCGCCAGGCCGAGCGCGTACTGGCTTCGGCCACCGCCAGGATAGGCGTGGCCACCGCGGACCTCTATCCGTCCATCAGCATCGGTGCCTCGGCCGGCTTTACCGGCGTCCTGGAGCACCTCGGGCAGCCGCAGACTGCGCACTGGAGCTTCGGGCCGTTGATTACCTGGAACATCCCGACCAGCGGCACTCGCGCCCGCATTCACGGCATGGAGGCCGGTGCGGACGCCGCGCTGGCACATTTTGACAGCGTCGTGCTCAAGGCATTGCGTGAGACCGAGACCGCGCTCAGCGCCTACACGCACGAACTGGAGCGCAACCAGTCGCTGCACGATGCGCGCGACAAAGCCAATGAAGCCGCGCGTCAGAACCGGCTGCTCTACACGGTTGGCCGCGCGCCCTACCTGAGCAGCCTCGACGCGGACCGCACGCTGGCCAATAGCGATGCCGCGCTGGCCGCATCCGACGGACAGGTGGCGTTGGACCAAATCAGTCTGTTCCTGGCGCTGGGTGGCGGTTGGCAGGACGCGCCCAACGTGCGCGAGCAAGTCGCCACGGCACGTTCGGACTCGACCACGTCCGGCCATTGATGCGCTCTGTGGCCTGTCCGGCGGCGCCGGATAGGCAAAGAGGGGAGGTGCGTACCGCCACATCGGAAAGTCATTCCGTTGGAAGGTCCAAGCTAAGCGAAAGCGCCGGCTCGCGTCGGCACAATAAGGGCCCAGGGCCGGTTGCTGTTCTATCTGCAAGCCGGTCAGCTCCAGCCACCAGCGCTCGGTGTCCTGGGTGGGTGGCGGCGGCAGCGCCCATTGTGTGCCCGGACCTCCGATGCCAGCAATCCGCCCAGATAGCCCGCTTCGGTGCCACGCGAAGGTCCATTTCGCATAGCAATACCATGAGATCATGGACTGCGCCTTCGAGGTCGCACATAGGATCGCCGCGTACTAAAGTGGGAGTGGTGTGAATGGCTCTCCGGCCCGAAAAAGGGGGCGCTATGAACATTGACTACACGCTGACACTGTTGGCGGTGCAGGCATGCTTGTTTGGGTGCGCGACAAGCTTACAAAATGGCCCCCCCGGGAAGTGACCAATGTGCCACTAGTGGCAGCGCCCCGAAATCTCGGAGAGGTCGCAACGGTTTCCCTAGCGCGGAAGGGCGAGGACACGAGTTTCGTGATCGTCGTGGGCGGAGTCTCGCCGCCCCTCACCCTCCCGGCTCGGTTTTACACTTTCATCTATCCCGGCTCATGCGGCAATCTGGCGGCAAAGCCAGCTTACGAGATGAATGAGACCCTGGTTGCAGAAAGTATGACGGTGAGGGGCCCGTGGACGCTGCACAAGGTAGCGCCCATCCATTTCAGAGAACTTCGATCGGGTGACTACGCCCTCGTGGTACGCACCGCGCCATGGGATGGCAGCGTCGACCTATTCTGCGGCAATCTCAAGTCTCATCAGCGGTCCTAGCCTCAGCGGTAATGCCCGCTCGCATCCATACCTTGTTGGTGCAGCATAAGGCGCTTTTTGCCCGCTAGAAGGGGGGCTGGTCCGGCGGAGCCTTACTGGGGGCCTGCATCAACGGCCACCAGTCATCCATTTCATCCTTCGCTCGTCTCGTGTCACTTCTCAATCATCCTTTCCGATCAGGCCACCGTGCTGGCCCTACTTGTCGCGCGCCCGCATTAGTTACGTCTTGCTCGATCTGGCTCGCTGCGCCGACTAGTACAACATCCCGTAAATGGCTTTAATAATTATCGGGCTGCAGATATAGGTGCAGGTGTTGCAGATCGCCATGAGAGCGGCTGGCCGATGCTAGCAATCGCGCGCGGTGCGCCAGGTGGAGACGATCTGTTGGCGAAATGGGGCTCGCCAGGCCTACCGTCGTATGGCTACAAACTGAAGATCGTGGACGAGACAACCGGTGAACCCTGCACGGCCGGCATGAAAGGTGTGGTCGCCGTCGAAGCCCCGCTGCCGCCGGGCTGCATGGCGACAGGGTGGGGGGACGACGCGCGCTATTTGAACACCTACTGGTCCAGCTTTTCCGGCAAGCCGCTGTATTCCAGCTTCGACTGGGGTGTGTGCGATGAGGACGGCTATATCTTTATTCTCGGGCGCACCGACGACGTGATCAACGTCGCCGGGCACCGCCTCGGCAGCCGCGAAATCGAGGAAAGCATTTCCAGCCATCCCGACATCGCTGAAGTAGCGGTGATTGGCGTTGAGGACAAGTTGAAAGGCCAAGTGGCGATGGGGTTCGCCATCGCGCGCAACCCCGAGCGCGTGCAAACGCAGGCCGACCGGATCGCGCTAGAAAACGAGGTAATGAAGACAGTGGAGCGCCAACTAGGCGCCGTGGCGCGACCTTCGAGGGTGTTTTTCATCAATGGGCTGCCGAAGACACGCTCCGGCAAGCTACTGCGCCGGGCGATGCAGGCTGTGGCCGAAGGACGCGATGCGGGTGACCTGACCACTATCGAGGATCCGGCGGCACTGGAACTGGTGCGAGCAGCGATGCAGGGTGAGCAAGAGGGCGCGCCAAAGCAGTAGCTAAGATCAGGTCTTGCCGCGAGAGTTCAATGAGCCATCTACAATGTGCTCATGCCCTTCGCCCCACAATCAGCTAGTTGGCGAGGGATTCGGCGGATTTTTGACGAATCTCGGCCATCCCTCGATCTCACCGTATCGCTAAGGCTTTGTCTCGTTGCTATGTTTGCATGTGTATCGAAGAAGCGGAGAGAAACGGCACAGGCGCGCTCACGCGCTTGCCCTACGGCCTGCGGATGCTGACGTCAGGTGGAATGCTTGGACGGGTTCTCGGCAAGCTTCTCCTTGAATCTACCGGTTGTCCGGTGTCATGACAGAGGCCAGTGGTAAAAACATGGGGAACCGGTCTGACACGCCGCTGTCTCGGCTGAGCGATCTGGTATGGGAAGTGCGCGCGCTCGCCCGCGAAGCGGACAAGCACACTCTTGCGCAGTGTGCCGGCCATAGGCATCAATATGCTGAGCGCCTCGAATCGCTGCTTGACGCCTGGATGACCTCGTTTACTGGTCGTCAGTTGTTGGTATGTTTTGGCGCGGCCCTTGAGTTGGGTGTGATTCCGGAGCGCCATATTTCAAGGTGCATCACGGCCGCAAGCGGCACCCAAGCGAGAGACATACGTGCTCTCTTTTGGGCAGGGATGCGAAGAGTTCAAGCCTCTCGGCTTTCCCCCGGCCGTCGTGCCGTTACCAACGCCGCTAGGGGGAGCGGGCAAAGTGAGGGAGTCTAATAGCGCGCCTTCTACGAAGGCGGCGATGAGCGCCCGCACCTGAACCATCTCGTCGAGCGAACCCGTGCCTGGCAGAGGTGCCCATCGCCCACGATGGCTGCGAAAGGCTGCCCCATAACGATTGCGGTTGATCTCGGTCAGGCGAGCCACAACGATCGGATCTTGATCGTCCAGACGTTTGATCAGCAGGTGACGCCCGTTGGCTTGCGGTGACGATCTGGTCATGACCCAGCAGGGCGCGCAGTTGACGCTGCAGTTCGGCAGCGTAATGTTTGGTGGCCAAAGCAGGCATGTCGGTTCCCCGATTACGATGCGCCGATTGCAGCGAATAGCCCCGGAAACTCCATTTGAAGGGACGTGCCCCTGATTGCGCTCGCGCATAGTCTGCTCGGTGCGCTCGCGCAGGTGTGCGGTGCTGGTATGGCTGTAATGGCTGGCATGGCGCAGCACACGACGGGCGTAGCGGGCAAGCCAATGTTCGATCGGATTGCCCCAGCTTGCGTGCAAACTTTATTAGGGGGTCTGGCCGCTTCTGCCAACCAGGAACCATGTGTGCAGGAGGTGTCAGGAATTCTGTGTGCTGAGGTCGGTTAAATAAATCTCAGCGTAGGGCGTTGGTGAAGCGGTCACCGAAGAGAATGGCGAACTGGTTGGCCGCTTGTTTCCAGGTGATGGGCGGCATCTTCCAATCTTTCTCGATGTTGCGCAAGGCCAGGTACAGCAGCTTGCTGGCGGCTTCGTCGCTGGGGAAGTGGCCCCGGTTCTTGACGATCTTGCGCAACTGCATGTGCATGCTCTCGATGGCATTAGTGGTGTAGATGATTCTGCGCACTTCCGGCGGATAGGCAAAGAACGGGATGACCTGCTCCCATTGCCGCCGCCACATGTCGGCCACCGTCGGGAATTTGCGGCCCCAGACGCTGCCGGCAAAGGCATCCAGCGCAGTGGCAGCGGCATCGGCCGTGGCAGCCTGGTAAATCGGCTTGAGTGCGGCCGCCAGGCCCTTGCGATCCTTCCAGCTCGCCAGGTTCAGTGAGTTGCGGATCAGGTGGACGATGCAGGTCTGGATTTGCGCGGCCGGGTAGACGGCCTCGATCGCCTGGGGGAAGCCGCGCAGGCCATCGACGACGGCGATCAGGATGTCGTCCAGGCCGCGGTTCTTCAGTTCGTTGAAGACCTTGAGCCAGAACTTGGCGCCTTCGGTCTGCTCGATCCACAGCCCGAGCACCTCCTTGCGCCCGTCGGCGCGGATGCCCAGCGCGAGGTAGACGGCCTTGTTCCTGACGGTGCCTTCGTCGCGGATCTTCAGGCGCAGCGCGTCGAAGTAGACAATGGGGTACATCGCCTCCAGCGGGCGCTGCTGCCATTGTTCGACCTCGGCCAGCACTTCGTCGGTGATGGTGGAAATCAGGTCAGGCGAGACCTGCAGCCCATACAGTTCCTGCAAATGGCCCTGAATCTCACGCACGCTCATCCCGCGTGCATACATGCTGATTACGTGGTCGTCGAAGCCGGACAGCCGGCGTTGCAGACTCACCTTGAAACTTTGGCCCGGTAGTGGTTACGCGGACAAGCTGGCGAAGTACCGGGACTACGTGTCGCAGCGCATGAAGTTCTGGGCGGTGCTGCTGTTCTGTATCGCGGTTCCGTCGGAAATTCCCGGTTATCTGTTCGGCTCCATGCATTACCCCTTCCGCAAATTCCTGGCCGCGATGGCGATTGCCGAAGCGGGCTATGCATTTGGTATCGTCGTCGCCGGGGAAAGCCTGGCAATCGATCGGCCCTTACCTTTTCTTATCGCCGTCGGCATCCTGGCGGTCGTCGCGGTGCTGGCGGGCCTGGTGCTGCGTGCGGTCAGGAAGCACAAGTCGGGCGGCCTGCAGCGGCGCTGAACGGGGCCGCCAGGGGTCTGCGGGAGACCACTTTCGCCCCATGGCCGGTCAACCGACGTTTGTGCCGAATCGGTCATGCAAGTCCGTTCCCAACGCTGCTGGAACCGCCGATTACTAGCGTAAGATAAATTCTCAAGCGTGCATTTCCGGGGCTCGCTCTCTCCAGGAGAAGACATGCGACTAGCTGACTTCATCTTGCGGGATACAGGCCGCATTGTGGCGGCGTGGGAGGAGTTTGCGACCACCCTGCTGCCAGCCGCAAGAAACATGGACTCCCTCGCGCTGCGTGACCACGCACCGCAGATCTTGCAAGCCGTGGCGAAGGATTTGTTGACCCCGCAAACGAGGGAAGCTCAACGCGAAAAATCCATGGGACAGGCTCCCAAGCTACTCGGTGCGCCGGAGACCGCTGCACAAACGCACGCCCTCCTGCGGGCGCGCGGTGGCTTCAACATCAATCAACTGGTCGCTGAGTACCTGGCGCTGCGCGCCAGCGTGCTGCGTTTGTGGATTGACGAATGTCAGCCGGCCGCCCCTTATCTGGACGACGTGATGCGGTTCAACGAGGCTATCGATCAGGCAGTCGCGGAATCCGTGGCATTTTTCCATTCGCAGGTAGAGCAGGCTCGCGACCTGTTGCTCGGCATGGTTGGGCACGATATGCGCAGCCCACTGCAGACCATCCAGACGACCGCCTCATATCTGGCGGCGCTGAACGCTGGGGAGAAGGTATCGGAAGCTGCAGCCCGACTGATTCGAAGTGGTTCCCGCATGAATTCTCTTCTGGATGATCTGTGCGATTTCAACCGAACGAAACTCGGCTTGGGCATCAACATCACGCCTTACGACGTCGATCTGGCTGAATTGGTCGCCGATACCGTGGACCAGTTGCGTGCAGCTCATCCGACCCGCCGCATCGAGCTTGAGGTGAAGGGCAACGTGCAGGGTATTTGGGACGGCCTGCGCCTGCAGCAACTGCTTTCCAATCTGGTGCTTAACGCGATAAGGTACGGCGCGCCGGACGAGCCGGTCTGCGTTGCAGTCACCGGCCATGACGCGGAAGTCAGTCTCGAGGTCAGGAACAGTGGTCCCGCCATTGACCCGCTGTCGCTGGAGCGCCTTTTTGATCCGTTGAGGAGAGGCCCGGATCAGGAGAACAAAAATGCGGACGGCCTCGGACTCGGGCTGTACATAGTGAGCGAGATTACCAAGGCCCATCAGGGATCGATCGAGGCGCGCTCCGACCAGACAGGGACCACGTTTGACGTGCGTCTGCCGCGTCGCACGTAACGGGCGCGGGCAGCCTGTTCTCTATTGCCGACAGCTGGATTGACCGCATCACCAACTCCCGTTCACCGCCTCACCCCCTGCTTTCCCGCCTGAAGCGCGTCGGCGCATGCCCGGTCCAGCGCTGGAACGCCCGCCGAAACGCTTCCTCGCTGGCAAAGCCAAGCTGCTCCGCGATTCTTCCTACCGACCAGTTGGTCGTGCACAGGCATTGTTCCGCGTACTCTTGCAGGCTGTGTTCGCGCAGTACCCGGTAGCTGCTGCCGTCGGCAGCGAGACGGCGGCGCAGGGTCGGCTCGCTCACATCAAAGCGCATGGCCAGCTCAGCCAGCGTCGGCAGCCGCGCGCCATGCACCAGCGCTGCGTGCAGGATGCCGTGCACCTGCTGGCTCACTGATACGACCTCGACCGGCGCGCCGATCAGGCGGTAAGGAAAATCTTCCAGGAAGGCGTCGAGCTCCGCGGCCTGGCGCACGACCGGCCGGTCGAGCAAGGCCTCATCGAATTCGAAGCCGTAGGTCTGGGCGCCAGACGTCACCGCGGCATGGAACAAGCCCAGGAAAGGTATGGCGTCCTCGCGCCGGGGATGCGCCAGGTAGACGTGGGTCGGGCGCAGCGGCTGGCCGACCAGCCAGCCGAACAGCAGCATATAGAAGAAGAGCCCGGTCAGGTCCACCAGGCAAGCCGCGGAGGAGTTCGCACGCCGCAGCGAATCCATGCGGAACACCGCCTGCCCTGCGCTTTACCCGAGGCTGAGCGCCCCGGCGCGCGGATACAGCATCGCGCAGAAGTCGGCCGCGCAGCGGATCGCCTCCCTCAGCGTCTGGCTGCTCAATACGCAACGGCACAACAAGTCCACTTCCTGCTTGCGCATCGGGGGGTGGCCGTTGCCTTTGGCGACCAGGGCTTCCAGCCGCTCGATCGCGGCGCGATAGAGCGCGGTGAACCGGGCCGCCGGCGCATGCCCGGATGCGCCGGCGGCAGGTGGAACCTCGACGCCCTGCCGCTTCAGTTCGTCCAGCAGGCGCTGCACCATGCCGTGCGGAACAGGTACGGGATTCCCCGGTATGTGGGCATTCATGGTCGCTGGTTCTGATTGCTTCGGTAGCGATGGTTGATCGTTCGGGTGGGGACTCGGTGCGGCCTGGCCTCCCATAATCATCCCGGCACTTCCACCCGCGCGACAGCTTGCGCACGGCCTGGGCGATGGAGGTTGCCATGCCCTGAACACCATGCCTATACGGGACAACCCATGACCGCGCTTCTCTCCCGCAAACCCCCGGCTCCGGCATCGCAGCCCTGCTGCCCTGCCTGCGCCGCTTGAGACACACCATGATCCACATCCTCGATGAAATCGTGCTCGCGCCCGGGCACCTGCCCACTGTGCTGAGCCTGCTGGAAAGCCAGTACCTGCCCGGCAGCGCCGCCAGGGGCCTGGCGCTGCTGCAGCGCTGCGTGTCGCCGCCCGTGGCGCTGGAAGATGCACCCAATACGTTGTGGCTGCTGTGGCAAGTGGCGGATGCGCCGGCTTACTACGCCATGCGCGCCAGCATCGATGCCCCGGTGCTCGCCTTCTGGTCGACAGTCGACACGCTGTGTGAAGCGCGCCGCCGCCATGTGATGGCCGATGCGACAGCTACGCTGCCCCAGCGCAAGGAGCATTGCGATGCGGCTTGAGACAGCACAGGTGCGATTGCTCGCCGGCTTCTGCTCCGGGACGTGCACACAGGAGCAAGCCCTGCTTGCCCGCATTGAAACGCTGCCGGGCCTGAGCCATGTGGCGATTGGCAGGAACCTGGCGGGAAGCTGGGGCGCTGGCGACTACACGCTCGACCTTCTATTCGACCCGACTGCATCCGGCTCGCCCGGTCACGACATCGGCCTGGTTGCCGCGCTGGACGGCATGGCAGAGGTGGATAGCGTCGCCTATCGCCCGATCTCGGACGGACTGCGCGCCCCTCCACTGTGCCACGGGATCTGGCGCACGCTGATGTTCCGGCTCCGGCCTGAAGCGCCGGACTGGCAGGTCCGCGCACTTGAGCAAGACCTGCTGCGGATGCCCGAGTACATGCCCGGCATCCTCAACTGGCGGCTTGCCCGCGTCCTGTCGCCCGGCACCTGGACCCATGTCTGGCAGCAGGAGTTCGCCAGCACAGACGACCTGCTGGGCGAATACCTGATGCACCCCTTTCATTGGGGCCATGTCGACCGATGGTTCGACCCCGAGTTTCCCGAATGGACAGTCCAGGCGATCTCCCATGCCTTCTGCCCGCTCGCGACAAGCCTGATTGCCAACCACAACCGCACCGAGGAATACGCGCCATGACCGCACACAGAAAACTGACAGGAAAGATTGCGCTGGTAACCGGCGCCAGCCGCGGCATCGGTCGTGCCATCGCGCAGCGCTTCGCGGCGGAGGGCGCGCTGGTGGTTGCCACGGCACGGCGCGCAGGCGAGTCCGAAGACGAACCTGGCACGCTGGCTGAGACGGTTGGCCAGATCCGGCGGCAAGGGGGCAGTGCCATCGCGCTGGCGGCGGATCTCGAGGATCCCGCGCAACGCGACGACCTGGTGGCGCAGGCGGCAAGTGCTGCGGGCGGTCTCGACATCCTGGTCAACAATGCCGGCATGGCGGAATACAGCCGCATCGAATCGATGCCGCTGGAAATCTTCGACAGGACGGTCAAGCACTACCTGCGCATCCCCTTCGTGCTCAGCCGTGCAGCGATCCCGCTGATGCGCACGCGCGGCGCGGGGTGGATCCTGAACCTGGGCTCCGTCACCGCCCTGTCGCCTGCTCGCCCATATCAGGACTTTGACCGGGCTGGCGGGGTCACGGCCTACGCCGCGGTCAAGGCCGCCATCAACCGGTTCACCGAGGGCCTGGCAGCGGAACTGGAGGCCGACAATATCGCGGTCAATTCCGTAGCGCCGAGCACGGCGATCCGCACGCCAGGCAGCGAGCGCTATATCCCGGACGGCTATCCCACCGAGCCAGTGGAGTACCTGGTGGAAACGGCGCTTGCACTCTGCAGCGTGCCGGCCCGGCTGCGCACCGGCCACATCGCCCATAGCCTGCACTTCCCCCTGGCGCACGGGCTGAACGTCCGTACGCTTGATGGCCAGGGCATGCTGCCGCCGCCCGTGATTCCGTCCTGGGCACATCCTGGTTTGAACCACGAACTGTCCGCAAGGTGAGGCCATGGAGAAGAGCATGCGCGCTGTCGTCATTGATCGTACCGGCGGGCCCGACGTACTCAGGCTTGGAGACCTCCCGAGGCCGGAACCCGCTGCCGGCGAAGTCCTGGTCCGCGTGGCCTGTGCCGGCGTGAATCCCGCTGACTGGAAATGCCGCGAAGGCTATCTGAGCCACTTCATGCAGTACAGCTTCCCGTTCGTGATCGGCTTCGATGCCAGCGGCGTCGTGGCAGCGGTGGGAAGCGGCGTCAAGGACTTTGTCCCGGGACAACGCGTGTTCGCGCAGACCGCGGTCGGCGCAGGCAAGTGGGGTTCCTATGCCGAGTACGTTGCGGTCAGCCAGGATTGCGTGGTGCCGATTCCCGACAACCTGGGATTTGCCGAAGCCGCGGCCGTCCCCACCCCGGCGCTGGCCGCCTGGACGGGACTCTTCGACGAAGGCGGACTCAAGCCAGGCCAGACGGTGCTAGTCCATGGCGGTGCCGGCGCGGTCGGCACGTTTGCCGTGCAACTGGCAAAGGCGGCCGGGGCAACCGTCGCAGCCACCTGCAGCGCGGCACGCCGCGACGAACTAATGGCGCTCGGGTGCGACCTGGCAATCGACTACCGGGGCGACGACATCGCTGCCGCCATGCGGGCATGGGCGCCGGCTGGCGTCGACCTGGTATTGGACGCGGTTGGCTGCGGCACCCTGCCGAACGGCATGGACCTGCTCAGGCCCGGCGGCATCCTTGTCGCCATCCTGACGCTGGTCAGTGGCGACAACGGCCCGGATCCTGCCGCAGCCGCGCAGCGCGGCGTCCGCACCGCCGTGGCGTTCAGCAAGATGCCCAGCGGCGCGCGGCTGCGCGAGATCGCAGCGCTGCTCGGCAGCGGGCGCCTGCGACCGCCCCGCATCGAATGCCTGCCACTGGAGCAGGCCGGGCGCGCACTCGATCTGGTCCAGTCGGG
Organism: Cupriavidus sp. FW305-F7; assembly: GCF_058782875.1. Taxonomy (NCBI): domain Bacteria; kingdom Pseudomonadati; phylum Pseudomonadota; class Betaproteobacteria; order Burkholderiales; family Burkholderiaceae; genus Cupriavidus; species Cupriavidus sp. FW305-F7. Next base: position 183,467 of record NZ_JBYSYC010000001.1, read on the forward strand.
CAAGGCGGCAAGCAAGCTGGTGCTGCGTATCGCCGAGCCAGCCAATGCTGGCGCATGACCATGACACCATCGAACGGAGTAAAGACAATGAAGAGCAAAGCTCTCCTGCTATGCACGCTTGCCGGTGCGGTGCTAGCCGTTTCACAGATCAACGCACCTTCCCTGGCCGCGATGACGCCTGACGAAGTCAAGCGCCTAGACGGTCCCCTCACGCCCATGGGCGCGGAACGGTCCGCCAACAAGGATGGCAGCATCCCCGCGTGGAGCGGCAAGTGGCAGGCCACGCCCGCAGGCCTGGCGTTCCGGCCGGGCGATGCATATCCCGACCCCTACGCGTCGGAACAACCGCTGGCAACGATCACGGCCCAGAACCTGGAGCAGTACCGTGCCCGCCTGAGCGACGGGCAGCTCGCCATGTTCAGGCTGTACCCGGCAACCTTCAAGATGGCGATCTATCCCAGCCATCGCGACTTTCGCTATGGCGATGCCGTCTACAAGGCGATCCAGCACCACGCCCCCGGCACGCAGCTGACGAGCGACGCGAACGGCCTCAAGGACTATCCGCCCACCGCGCCTTTTCCCGTTCCCAAGAATGGCCTGGAGCTGATGTGGAACCTTCGCTTCTCTTCCGCCATTGCCGAAGAGGCCGCCGTCTATGACCAGGCAGTCGTGTATCGCGACGGCAAGATCGCGTGGGGCAAGTGGAAATACGACATCTGGTCGCCGGTCAACGGCACCGCATTCGAAAAAGGCTCGCCCCTGATCAACCGGACTTTCGCCCGCGTTGAAACCGAACTGCCCTTACGCGAACGCGGCAATATCATCGTCTCCCACAATTTCTGGGATCGCGAAGGTTCGGATACGGCCAGGACCTGGCAATACAATCCCGGCACGCGCCGGGTCCGGCAGGCACCCGAGTTCGGCTTCGACCAGCCGCTCGGTCCGGGCGGCTTCCGCACCGTGGACGACGATCGCCTGTTCAATGGCTAGGTGAGCGCTACGACTGGAAGATTGTCGGCAAGCGGGAGATCTATATCCCCTACCACAACTACAAGCTGGCCGATCCCGCCGTCAAGTACGCCGAGCTGCTGGGCGCCAACCACGCGGCCCCCGACCTTGTCCGCTACGAACTGCACCGCGTCTGGGTGCTCGAAGCCAAATTGAAGCCAGGCTTCCGGCATCAATACGCGAAGCGCGTGCTGTACCTGGACGAGGACACCTGGATGGCCGTGCTTGCCGACAACTACGATGCCCGCGGCCAGTTGTGGCGGACCAATCTGCAATCGTCGCTTTTCGCCTACGATGCACGGCGCTATTACCCGGCGGTGGCGTTCTATCACGACCTCACCGCTGGCGCCTATCTGGCGGACCGGCTGACCAATGAAGGCAAGCCGGTACGCCTGAACAGCAGTCCGCAGTTCAGTGAAGCGTATTTCTCGCCCGATTCGATCCGGGGGGCGGGGCATTGACTCTCGCACCCATGCAGGCATCCGGATGACTGAGGGAGGATGCCTGCTGTTGGGGCTTGTGGTCGTGCATTGATTCCATCCCTGGATGTTCCCCATGCATAAGTGCTGGAGCTCGACTGCTCCAGTGGCTTGCGCAAGCGCTTGCCTCAGCGCGAGCTCGATTATCGCGTTCATGGGCGACGAGGCGGAAACCAGCGGCGTGACCCCTGCCCGAAGTCGCAGTACTCCCCTAAGCCCCGCCGTTACGGCGTGCCGCCCGACACATCGACCCGATACACCCGCCCGCTCGTCGTCGACGTGCCCGGATCGGCCAGCACGTACAGCGCCTGCCCGTCATCCACGCCAAAGGAGAACACACTGCCTGGGACAGTGACCTTCCAGTCGACCTGTTCGACGACAACGCCGTCGCGATACATGAAGCTCAGCAGCTTGCCCGTGCAAAGGTCGGTATAGAAGTACCGCCCCTGCAGCGCCGGACTGGCACTGCCCCGGTACACATAGCCGCCGACGATGGCACAAGCGCCCGCGTCATGGCCGTATTCGAAGACCGGCATAGTCAGCCCGGTCTTGTCGCACCCGGCCGCACCCACGCAGGCGGTGCCCTCGGTCCGGTTCCAGCCGTAGTTCAGGCCCGCGCTGGTGGCCGGCGCCACGTCGACTTCCTCGCGCTGGTCCTCGCCGACATCGGCGATATACAACAAGCCGGCGTCGAACGAGAACCGCCACGGGTTGCGCAGGCCGAGAGCCCAGATTTCGCCGCGGCTGCCGGACTGGCCGACGAACGGATTGCCGGCAGGCAAGCCGTAGCCGGACGCGCCGCTGACGTCGATGCGCAGCATCTTGCCGAGCAGCGTTCCCGGGTTCTGGGCGTTGCCCGAAGGATCGCCACTGCCGCCGCCGTCGCCCGTGCCGATATAGAGCATGCCCTCCGGGCCGAACGCGAGCTGGCCGCCGTTGTGGTTGGAGAAAGTGCCGTGCGGGATCGACAGCAGCACGGTGCCGGATGCATTGGCGATATCCGGATTCGCGGCCGACACGCTGTAGCGGGCGATGGTGATGGCGCCATTGGCGTCGGTGTAATAGACGTAGAAGCGGCCGTTGGTCCCATAGTTGGGATCGAACGCCATCGACAGCAGCCCGCGCTCGCCGTCGGTCGTCGTCAGCGCTGCGATATCGAGAAACGGTGTAGCGACCAATGTGCCGTTGCGCACGATCCGGATGCGGCCGGCCCGCTCGACCACGAACAGGCGCGAATCGCCGTGGGGCGCGGTCAGGAAGATAGGCGCTGATAACCCGCCGGCAACCTGCGTCAGCGACAACTGCACGGTTTCCGGCGAGCCGTAGGCCACGCTTGCCGAAGCACGGCCGCCCGCGGTCACCGCCACGGTCTGCGAAGGCGGCTGGGGCTTGAGGAGCGTGCTGCCCGTCAGCACGCTGGCGGCACTGATGGTGTAGCTGCCAGCAGCCAGGTTGGACAGCGTAGTCGACTGGGTCACGGTCTGGCGGAATTGGCCAGGCCCCGATACCGTGATGGCCGCCGACGTCCCGGACGGCAGGCCGGAGATGGAGAGCGTCAGCGTGCCGGTGCCGGTGCCCGTGGCGCTGTCACTACCCCCGCCGTCCCCGCCCCCTCCGCAGGCCGCGAGACCCAGGTAGCAGGCGATGAAGAATCGGCAAAGCGAATATCGAAGTGCTTCGGACATGGCGCGCTCCTGTCACGGCTCAGGCACAGCCTGCCATGCAAGAACCGGTCCACGGCCCTGGCACAAGTCCGGCCGGGCTTCCAGCGGCAGGCGCGCCTCGCCTTTGTAAAAGGTACTTCATGCGCGTGGCATCGGCGATACATGCGGGCGCCTGGATCAGCTATGGTGGCCGGATCCGCAAGCTTCCCCCGGCCAGCACTTCATCGGGAAACAGCGCATCCGTCGCCAGGGACGTCCAGTACTGCTCCGGCTTCTGACTCAGGCGGCCTGTGCCATGCCCGAGCGCGAGGCAAGGAAAGTCAGGAAGGCTGCGACGAGCAACAGCGCGGCGCTCGCCACGAACGTGGTCTGGTAGCCGCTGATGTCGAACAGCAGGCCGCCAAGGGTGGAGCCCAGTGCGATGGCCAGCTGAATCACGGCCACCATCGACCCGCCGACGGCTTCGGCGTTCTTCGGCATGGTCCGGGCGATCCAGCTCCACCAGCCAACCGGAGCCGCAGTAGCCGCCAGCCCCCAAAGACCCAACAGCGCCGCGACGGCTGCGACCAGCCGCCAAAGGGGATCAGCGCCAAGGCGATAACCGCCATCAACAGTGGGATGGAGATCAGGGTGCGGTACACCCCCCCGCTTCAGGAACATGACCAATGAGCGTGGTGCCGATGAAGCCTGCAACACCGATGGTCAGCAGAACGAGCGACAACGCGGACATGCTGACATGCGTCACGCCTTCAAGGAACGGCCGCACATACGTGAACAACGCGAACTGCCCCATGAAGAAGGCGCCGCAGGCAGTCATGCCGAGAGCCGCACCGCGGCTCTTGAACAGCCTGAGGACGTTGCCAGAGGCGGCTGCGCGCGATTCAGCCTGCATTGAAGGCAGGCAGGGATATCGTGGCGGATCGCTTCAACGCAGGGGTGCGGCTGGGCGACACCATCGACAAGGACATGATCGCCGTGCCCATCGGCCCCAGGCTGCGCGTGGCCGTGGTGGCCGCGCCGTCTTACTTCGCCGGGAATCCGGCTCGCAAGACACCACGTGATCTGCCAGCGCACCGCTGCATCAATCTCCGGTTTCCAACGCACGGAGGCTTGTCCGTCTGGGACTTCGAGCGCCGTGGCCGTCAATTGAAGGTGCGCGTCGACTGCCAGGTCGTTTTCAACACCACGCCGCATATCGTGATGGCCGCGCTTGAGGGGCTGGGCGTCGCCTTCCTCCCGGAAGAGGAATTCGCACCCCACGTCGAGGCAGGGCGGCTGGGACGCGTGCTGGAAGACTGGTGCCCTCCGTTTGGGGGCTACCACCTGTACTACCCCCGCCGCCGCCAGGCATCGCCAGCCTTTTCGCTGGTGGTGAACGCACTTCGCGTTGGCGGGTCGGCCCGCCGCTAGCGTCGAAGGGAGCGCGGCGGGCGACAGCCGGCTGCCAGGCCACAGTGAAACGACATGCATGCGATGCCGCGAGCGCTCCTGAATCCGCCTGACCGCCGGTCGCCGCGCGGGAGTAGCGGCTACAAGTCAACCGAAACAGGCCTTACACTTATCCAGGACCAGTCCCCCCATGAACCGGCCTCTATGCCAGGCCAAAGCTCGATCGGCGTGGACAGTCATGCTCGTCAGGTAGTCGGCCATTGCGGTCACCCACCCGCTCGCATCCCGTACTTGTGGCCATTGCTTCCGAGCCAAACCGCTCATTCCCAGGGCAAAGGAGAAGCCATGGAAGAGATCGCAAATACCACAGTCTTGTTCATCGCAGGCTTTGGCCCGATTGTTCGTGAAGCGGAGGCAAGCCGCAAGCTGTACAGCCAGACCTTCGGCATCCCCTTCAATGAGGAGAAAGGCGGTTACCTTCATACGGAGGCTCTGCAAGGAGCGAACAGCTTCGCCCTGTGGCCGCTTTCTGAGGCAGCTCAGTCCTGCTATGGCAGCGATTCGTGGCCTGGTGACGTTCCTATCCCGCAAGCCTGGATTGAGTTTGACGTTGATAACGTCGAAAGGGCTACGGCAGAGCTTGAATCACGAGGGTACCGAATGCTGGTCAGGAACAAGAAAGAGCCGTGGGGCCAGACCGTCAGTCGTTTCATCGGGCCGGAAGGGTTATTGGTAGGGATCACCTTTACCCCATCGATGCGAGAAGAGAAATAATGCTGGCCGCAATCAAGGCCGACGTTCCTTCCCATCGAGACGCGCGCAGGCAGTAATATGAGCGTTCCCTCCCTCCATTGGAAGTACCGTGATGCAAGTACTGGTTGACGCAGACGCCTGCCCGGTTGTCGTCAAGGAAATGTTGTATCGGGCCGCACAACGTGTCGAAGTGTGCGTCACGCTGGTTGCCAACCAGTACATGCGCACGCCGCCTTCGCGCTTTATCAAGGCACTGCAAGTGCCTGCGGGCTTCGACGTCGCCGATGACCGTATCGTCGAACTGGTGAGCAGCGGGGACCTCGTGATCACCGCGGACATCGTTCTTGCCGCCGCCGCCCTTGACAAGGGCGCCTATGTGCTCGACCCGCGAGGGAGCTGGTTTAGCCGTGAGAATATCCAGGAGCGCCTGACGATGCGCGAGGTGATGGAACAACTCCGCAGCTCGGGCGTGGATACCGGCGGACCGGCACCGTACGCTCCGCAGGATAGCAAGGCGTTCGCTGGCCAATTGGACCGCTTCCTGGCACGCCATGCGCCGCCAGGTGCCGTCGCCTGAGACTTGCTAGCCATAGCAACGCAGTAGTGGGGCCGGCGATGATCGTCTATTGCGCCGATGCCGCCGATGTCAGCCGTGCCGTGACGTTTGCCCGGTCTGGCGGCTATCTGGTGGCGGTGTGCAGCGGAGGCCATAACGTCGCCGGCTTGCCCGTCTGCGACGACGGCATCGTGATCGATCTGGCGCGCCTGAAACGGATCGAAATCGATCCGGTACACCGCATTGCGCGTGCGGGTGCAGGCCTGAGCCTGGGCGAATTCGACCGCGCAACCCAGTCGCACGGGCTGGCGACGACGATGGGGGTCAACAGCGATACTGGTATCGCCGGGCTGACGCTTGGCGGCGGCTTCGGCAGGCTAGGCCGCAAGCATGGCCTGGCATGCGATAACCTGATCGCGGCCGAGATCGTGCTGGCCGATGGCCGCATGCTCAGAGCCAGTGCCACCGAGAACGCGGACCTGTTATGCCTACGCGAACGCGCCTGGCGGCATGCCACTGCTGGTTTTGAAGCAGGTTGGCGGGGCGATCGCCCGGGTCCCGAGGACGGAGACACCCTACGTAAACCGCGATGCGCTCTACGACTGCTTCCCCATCTCGATCTGGGACGATCCGGCAGACGATGAAGCGAATGTACGGTGGGCGCGCGAAACGTGGGACGCTATCCGGCCGTTCTCGACGGGCGCGGTTTATGCGAATAATCTGGGCGGGGAGGGAGAGGACAGGGTACGGGCCGCCTATGGGGAAAACTACCAAAGGCTCGTCGAGATCAAGAACAAATACGACCCGGCCAACTTCTTTCGTCTGAACCAGAATGTCCGGCCCGGGCCGGTGCGCGGGCTCAACATCGAATCCACCGACATCTGACTCACGGCGCCGGCGATGCCAGCGGCTTCCCCTTCTCGACCACGTACACGCCAAGCACCCGCGTCGCCGTGCTACCGCTGTTGTGGGCGTCATGCACCACGCCGGCAGGCACTACGAACGATTCACCGGCCTTCACCGTGCGTGGCGACTGGCCGTCGATCAGGAGTTGCGCCTCGCCTTCCATAACGTAGCTGATCTCGTCTCCGGGATGCGTATGACGCCCGGCATAGGCGCCTGGCGCCACCTCCACGCGCGCGACCACGGCTTCGCGACCTGGCACGGATACGTCGGCCCGTCCGACCAAGGTGCGGGTCAGGCCCGAACTCTGCGCCAGCGCGCTAGCTGCCATCAATGCCACGGCGCCGAACATGGCCAAATGCTTGTAGTGCATGACGTCTCCTCGAAATTATTTCGGATTTTCGGAGATGGGTATCCCATCTAGTCCCAGCGGACTTTCATATACAGCGATTCGCTAACGTGATGCATGTCTTGGTCCCTGCGTCGGCCTGGCAGCGGCGAAGCCGTCAATTGCGGAGAGTCTTTTCGCCAAAGCCTTCATGGTATGTACGAAACCGAACGGAATTGGCGACGCAACGTGAGACCGTAGCGCTCAGCGCAAGCATTGATATCACCGTGGAGACGCCCTCCCTCCTCAACCGCAGCAGCGGAATCCGACAAAGAGGTCGCCGCGGTGCGGCAGGTAGAAGTTCCGGTAGCGAGGATGCTGCATGCGGGCATGGGTGGCGAACGATCCGCCGCGAACGGAGCGATGCGTGTGAAACCAGGGGGCGGAATATTCCTGGTAGGGGTCGGGCGAGAACCCTGCATAGGGCACGAAAGGATCAGCCGTCCATTCCCACACGGCGCTACCCCAGCGGATCAGGTCATGCGTTGCCGCATACTCCCATTCGGCTTCCGTGGGCAAGCGCTTGCCGGCCCAGCGGCAATAGGCTTCCGCCTCGTAGGCATTGATATGACACACCGGCTGTTCGGGCGGCAGCGGCACCCACTGCCCGAACCAGCGCAACGCCCATTGCCCCGCGATGCCGCCGGCTGTCCGGCGCCAGCGCAGCGGATGCGCCAGCCCGCTCTGTTGCAGCCATGCGCGTCCGTCGTCGGACCACCATTGACGGTCGCGGTAGCCGCCTGCGGCCACGAATTCCGCAAATGCGGCATTGCTTTCGCAAGTGCGATCGATGCGGAACGGGGCGATGTGGACCGGGTGGGACCACTTCTCATTGTCGAAGACGAACCCGTCGCCTCCGATGGGTGACCCCATCTGGAACGTGTCGCCGCCTGCGGCTGCCGAGCCGGCGCCTGGCGCAATGGAAGGCATGCCGAGCGGGGCATGCAGCGGATAATCGAGCGTCTGGCGCATATAGGTCAGCGCCTCCGCATGCATGTCTTCGTGGAACAAGGCGAGCCGGAAAAAATAGAGCGCAGCGTCGGTATCGTCCGACGTGGCGAGCCTGGCGCGAACGTGCTCCAGCACGGCGGCTGCGTAGTCGCGAATCTCGGGGAGCCGGGGCAGCGCAAGATGCCATCGATCCCGGTGGGCGACGCGCATGGAATCGAAGAGGCGGTCGGCGTCCGCCAGCATGGACGGGAGGCTGGCCACCCAGCGGCCGTCCTGACCGGCACGCGGCTCCCGCAGCACCCATAGCTCCGTGAACCAGGCGATATGGGCATACTCCCACAAGGGCGGATTGATTCCTGCATCGTAAGGAACCTGCCATTGGGACGGCGATAGCTCCTGAAGCAGGCCCCACGTGCGCCGGTGCGCCTCGGCAAACGCCGCATCCAGCTCGAACTTGTTTATCCTTCTTGCTGCTGCCCCCTCAGAACCTATCGTCATGCGTCCTCCCAAGGCCACCGTCGCAATTATCAGTCCGGCGCTGCGCAAAGCCAACAATGGCAACTGGCAAACCGCCAATCGCTGGGCCCGGTTCCTGCAGGGGGACTACGATGTCACACTGGCCGCTGAATGGTCGACGGCCAGCCAGGGCGGCGCCCTGCCCGACTGCCTGATCGCCCTGCACGCCCGACGCTCGGCCGAGTCCATCGCCAGGTTCGCCGAGGCTTGTCCGGATCGTCCGCTAATCGTCGTGCTGACCGGCACCGATCTGTACCGCGACATCCGCACCGATGCATCAGCCCAGCGCTCGCTCGCACTCGCCACCCATCTGGTGGTGCTGCAGGACGAAGGGCTCGCCGAACTGGCGGCCGCGCATCGCGCCCGGTGCCGGGTGATCTATCAGTCTGCCCCGGCATGCGCACCCGCGGCGCCCAGCCAGGATCACTTCGACGTCGTGCTGGTCGGCCACATGCGGGCGGAAAAAGACCCGCTGACGCCCATGCGCGCCCTTTCGCTGCTTCCCCACGATTCGCGCGTGCGCCTGATCCATATCGGTGGCGCGCTGGATGACGCATATCAGCAGGCGGCCCTGGCGCTGGAAGCACAAGCCTGGCCCGGCGTGCGGCGCTATGTCTGGCTCAGAAACCTGCCCCATGACCAAACCCGGCAGCACATCCGACAAGCACAGGCCATGGTGATCTCCAGCGCCATGGAAGGCGGCGCCAACGTGATCACCGAGGCCGTCGCCAGCGGCGTGCCGGTGCTGGCCAGCCGCATCCCGGGCAACTTCGGCATGCTGGGCCGTGACTACGAAGGCTATTTTCCGTTGGGTGACGCCGCGCAATTGGCGCTGGTGCTGGAACGCACCAGCCGGGACGCCGGGTTCCTGAACCGCCTGCGGCAGCAATGCGCACTTCGCGCACCGCTGTTTGCGCCGGCGCGGGAACGGGCGGAAGTGAGTAAACTTGTCGCCGACGCCTTGAAACCAGAATGACCCGGAGCCCCGCAGTGGACCAGCCAAACAACGCAAAGATCAAGCTCACCGCCTTCTCCCACGGCGGCGGGTGTGGGTGCAAGATCGCCCCCGGTGTGCTTTCCGAAATCCTCAGGAATTCGGTCGGCTTCCCTGCTCCGGCAGCACTGCTGGTCGGCAAGGAAACCAGCGACGACGCGGCGGTCTACCAGCTCAATGACAGCCAGGCCCTGATCGCCACCACGGACTTCTTCATGCCGGTGGTGGACGATCCGTACGATTTCGGGCGTATCGCCGCCACCAACGCCATCTCCGACGTCTACGCCATGGGCGGAACCCCGATCATGGCGCTGGCGCTGGTCGGCATGCCTATCGAGAAGCTGCCGCCTGAGGTCATCGGCAAGATCCTCGAAGGCGGGGAATCGATCTGCGCCCAGGCGGGCATCCCGGTCGCGGGCGGCCACACCATCGATTCCCTTGAGCCGATCTACGGGCTGGTGGTCCTTGGTCTGGTGCACCCGAATCGGGTCAAGAAGAACAGCGGCGCCGAGGCGGGCGACAAGCTGATCCTCGGCAAGCCGTTGGGCGTGGGCGTGTTGTCCGCCGCGGTGAAGAAGGACAAGCTCGACGCGGCCGGCTATCAAGACCTGATTGCCTGCACCACCAAACTCAACACGCCCGGCCGACTGCTGGCCGAAGTGCCGGGTGTCCACGCGCTGACCGACGTGACCGGCTTCGGCCTGCTCGGCCACCTGCTGGAACTGTGTCGTGGCGCGGGCGTCGGCGCCCGGCTGGACATGGGGCGGATTCCGCTGCTGCCGCGGGTTGAGCGCATGGCCGCCGAAGGGCTGGTGACCGGCGCATCGGGGCGCAACTGGGTCAGCTACGGCAGCGAGGTGGACCTGTCCACGTCGGTCACGCCAAGCCAGAAGGCACTACTGACCGATCCCCAGACCAGCGGCGGCTTGCTGGTGTCGTGCGCACCGGAAGCCGTGGACGAGATCCTGGAGATCTTTCGCCGGGACGGCTTCGCAGACGCTGCGGTGATCGGTGAAATGACGCAAGGAGCCGCCCGTGTTGCCGTTGCTTAAGCGCCTTGCCGCGCTGACCCTGCTGGGCTTTGCCGGCCTCGCCGGTGCCCAGGCTGTCCTGAAGGTCTCGGCCATTCCCGACGAGTCCCCCACCGAGCTGCAGCGCAAGTTCGCGCCGCTCGGCAACTACCTGGAGAAGGAAACCGGCATGAAGGTGAAGTTCGTGCCCGTCACGGACTACGCTGCGGTGGTCGAATCGCTGGCCACCGGCAAGATCGACATGGCGTGGCTGGGCGGCTTTACCTATGTGCAGAGCAAGATCCGGACGAAGGGAGCCACCATCCCCATCGTCCAGCGCCAAGAAGATGCCGCGTTCACCAGCAAGTTCATCACCGCCAACAGCGCGATCAAGTCGCTGGCCGACCTCAAAGGCCACACCTTCGTCTTCGGCGCGCCGTCCTCTACCTCCGGCCACCTGATGCCACGGCACTTCCTGCTGCAGGCCGGCATCGACCCGGACAAGGACTTCAAGACGGTCGCCTATTCGGGCGCCCACGATGCGACGGTGGCTTTCGTGCAGGCCGGCAGGGCCGACGCCGGCGTGCTCAATGCCTCGGTGTGGGACAAGCTGGTTGAGCAGCATAAGGTGGATCCCGCCAAGGTCAGGGTATTTGCCGTCACACCGCCCTACTACGACTACAACTGGACCGTGCGCGGCGGGCTCGATCCGGCCTTGCGCAAGAAGCTGACCGAAGCGTTCCTGCGACTTGACCCGGCCAATCCCGAGCAGCGGGAAATCATGGCATTGCAGCGAACCGCCAGGTACATCCCCACCCGACCGGAAAACTACGCCGGCATCGAGGCCGCAGCCCGCGCCGCGGGCCTTATCCAATGATGCCGGTCTGATGAGCTTCCGCCTGGACGCCGCCAGCGTCAGCTACGCCAACGGACAGCGTGCGCTCAGCCAGATCACACTGGCGGCCAGCCGCGGCGAGCCCATCGCCGTCATCGGTCCGTCGGGAGCCGGCAAGAGCTCCTTGCTGCGCTTGCTGGCAACGTCGCTGCGGCCAAGCGAGGGCCGTGTGGAGGTGCTGGAGCAAAGCCCCTGGGCGGTGTCCGCCGCACGCCTGCGGCAATTGCGCTGCCGCATCGGCATGGTGCACCAGGCGCCGCCGATGCCGCCGCGCCAGCGGGTGATCACCGCCATCCTTGCCGGCCGCCTGGGCGTCTGGCCCGGCTGGAAATCCTTGCTGTCGCTGGTCTATCCGGCAGACATCGATGGTGCCGGTGAACAGCTCGCCCGCCTTGAGCTGGCCGACCGCCTGTTCGACCGGTGCGACCAGCTCTCGGGCGGCCAACTGCAGCGCGTGGGCGTCGCCCGCGTGCTTTACCAGCGCCCGGAATTGATCCTGGCGGACGAACCGGTCTCGGCAATGGACCCGGTGCTGGCCAACCTTACCCTGGGCGAGCTGCGCAGGGAAGCGGATACACGCGCGGTGCCCCTGGTCGCCAGCCTGCACGCAGTGGATCTGGCGCTGCGCTGGTTTCCCCGCATCGTCGGCTTGAAGGCGGGCGAGATCGCCTTCGACCTGCCGGCCGAGCGCGTGACCGACACGCTGCTGCGCGAACTCTATGCCTCCGAAAGCGCGTCACCCCCGGTACAAGGCAGCCAGGCCCTGATGAGCATCGCGGCAGGTGCGAGCGCCGCCATCGATGGCGATACCCCATCCAGGCCGGCGTGCCGATGACCACCCACCCGCGCGATCCTCAGGCGCTGCAGCGCGCAAGCGGCCTGGTGCTCGCGCTGCTTCTGCTGTGGCCATTGTTGCGGCTGTCCCGGTTCAGCCCTTCAGCCTTGTTCGACACCGAAAACCTCAAGGTGATGGGCGCCTTCGTGCGCAACTTCCTTCCGCCCGAGGTTTCGCCCGGATTCCTCGGGCTTGTGGTCAACGCCACGCTGGAAACGCTGGCGATCGCCACCGCGGGCATTGCGCTCGCCTTTGTGATCGCAACACCTCTGGCCGTGGCCATGACGGGCAGCCTGTCGGTGTCGCGCATCGGCCCCGGCCGGGGACGCAAGCCGCGCATGGCGGTTCGCGCTGGCGTGCGCACCCTGGTGCTGCTGCTGCGCGGGGTGCCGGAACTGGTGTGGGCGCTGGTCTTCGTGCGTGCTCTCGGCCTGGGGGCGGCGGCGGGCGTGCTCGCTCTGGCCATCACCTATGGCGGCATGCTGGCAAAGGTCTATGCGGAAATCCTAGAATCCAGCGACAAACGCGCCGTGGATGCCCTGTTTGGCAGCGGAAGCGGGCGCCTGGCGGCACTGTTCTATGGGCTGCTTCCCCATGCCGCGCAGGAGCTGGTCTCGTACACCGTCTACCGCTGGGAATGTGCCATCCGGGCTTCCGTGGTTATGGGTTTCGTTGGCGCCGGCGGGCTTGGGCAGTTGATGGACCAGGCCGTGAAACTGCTCAACGGCGGGGAAGCCGCGACCATCCTGCTGGTGTTCCTGCTGCTGGTTCTGCTGGCGGACGCGCTCAGCGCGCGCCTGCGCAAGCTGATCGACTGAATCATGGCGCACAAGGTCAAGGCCGCTCAATTCTGCATGCGCTGCCTGCTCACCCTGATCGCGTTGGCCGCCGCGGTTTCGGGCAGCTTCGCGTATCTGTCGCTCGACCTGAGCCAGCTCTTTTCCGCGGACGCTGCAGCCGAGATGGGGCGTTTCCTGCTGACGTTCTTCCCGCCGGAGCTGTCATCCGCTTTTTTGGCCAGAACCGCTGGCGGCATGCTCGAAACGCTCGCGGTTTCCGCCGTGGGCACGCTGTGTGCGGCGGTGCTGGGTTTTGGCCTGGCACTACCGGCTTCCGGGCTCTACGGCGATGCGCTGCGCACGTTGTCGCGCTTGCTACTGAACGTGTTGCGCTCGATTCCCGAGCTGGTATGGGCAGCCCTGACCGTGCTCGCCGTCGGCCTTGGACCGTTTGCCGGCACCCTCGCCCTGGCACTGCATACCGCGGGCGTGCTCGGTCGCCTGTTCGCCGAGGCGCTGGAGAATGCGCCGCGCGCACCCGCGCGCGCGCTGACGGAAGGGGGCACTCCTGCCGTGCTGGTCTTCATGTATGGGACGCTGCCCTGCGTATGGCCCCAGTTCCTGGCCTACATCCTGTACCGCTGGGAAACGAATATCCGCGTGGCGGCAATCCTTGGCTTTGTCGGCGCCGGCGGGCTTGGGCAGATGCTGTATTTCGAGCTGTCCCTGTTCCATCTGCCCCAGGCTTGCACGGTGATCATCGCCATGCTTGCCCTGGCGGCCGTGGTCGACACAGCCAGCGCGATCATGAGGGCTGGCTGGCATTCGTGAAGAGCGCCGGCGACGCTTGCGGTTACTTCCTGCGTCCAGGAATCCATGCCGCTCGCGCCTGGAAAAATTGCCAGATCCCACCGCGCAGATCGGCGAAGAACAAAAAAAAGCCGCTCCTAAGAGCGGCCTTCTCGGCAAACGGACTAGCGCTTCACCCCGGGATCAGTCATCCAGCAACGACAAGTCCCGCACCGCACCCTTGTCCGCCGACATCACCAGCTTGGCGTAGGCCTTCAGCGCAGCAGACACCTTGCGCGGACGCTGCTTGGCCGGCTTCCACCCCTTGGCGTTCTGCGCCTCGCGGCGGCTCGCCAGTTCCTCGTCGGGCAGCAGCACGTTGATGGTGCGATTGGGAATGTCGATGCGGATCTTGTCCCCATCGCGCACCAGGCCGATGGCGCCGCCGGCCGCAGCTTCGGGCGAGCAGTGGCCGATGGACAAACCCGAGGTGCCGCCGGAGAAGCGGCCGTCAGTCAGCAGCGCGCAGGCCTTGCCCAGGCCCTTGGACTTGATGTAGCTGGTGGGGTAGAGCATTTCCTGCATGCCGGGGCCGCCCTTGGGGCCTTCGTAGCGCACGATCACCACGTCGCCGGCCTTGACCTTGTCGTTGAGGATGTTCTCCACCGCCTCGTCCTGCGATTCGGTGACGTGGGCCGTGCCTTCGAACACGAGGATGCTCTCGTCCACGCCGGCGGTCTTCACCACGCAGCCGTCGAGCGCGATATTGCCCGTCAGCACCGCCAGGCCGCCTTCCTTGGAGAAGGCGTGCTCGTAGGAGCGGATGCAGCCCTCGGCGCGATCCAGGTCCAGGCTGGGCCAGCGCGTGTTCTGGCTGAACGCCACCTGGGTGGGAATGCCCGCCGGGCCGGCCAGGTAGAAGTTCCTGACGGCTTCGTCCTGGGTGCGGCTGATGTCCCACTGCTCCAGCGCGTCCTTGAGCGTGGGGGCATGCACCGTGGGCACGTCGGTGTGCAGCTTGCCGGCGCGCTCCAGCTCGCCCAGGATGGCCATGATGCCGCCCGCGCGGTGCACGTCTTCGATGTGGTACTTGTTGGTGTTGGGCGCCACCTTGCACAGTTGCGGCACGACGCGCGAGAGACGGTCGATATCGGTCATGCTGAAGTCGATGCCCGCCTCGCTCGCGATCGCCAGCAGGTGCAGGATGGTGTTGGTGGAGCCGCCCATGGCGATGTCCAGCGTCATGGCGTTCTCGAACGCCTTGAAGCCTACCGAGCGCGGCAGGACGCGCGCGTCTTCCTGCTCGTAGTACTGGCGGGCCAGTTCCACGATGCGGCTGCCAGCGCGCTTGAACAGCTGCTCGCGGTCCGCGTGGGTGGCCACCACCGTGCCGTTGCCGGGCAGCGACAGGCCCAGCGCCTCGGTCAGGCAGTTCATGGAGTTGGCGGTGAACATGCCCGAGCACGAACCGCAGGTGGGGCAGGCGGAGCGCTCCACCTCGGCCACATCAGCGTCGGAATAGGCGCTGTCGGCGGCGATCACCATGGCGTCCACCAGGTCGAGCTTCTTGAACTCCATGGCCTTGGTGACGGGGTTGGCCAGGCGCGTCTTGCCGGCTTCCATCGGGCCGCCGGAGACGAAGATCACCGGGATGTTGAGCCGCATGGCGGCCATCAGCATGCCGGGGGTGATCTTGTCGCAGTTGGAGATGCACACCATGGCGTCGGCGCAGTGCGCGTTGACCATGTATTCCACCGAGTCCGCGATGATGTCGCGGCTGGGCAGCGAATACAGCATGCCATCGTGGCCCATGGCGATGCCGTCATCGACCGCGATGGTGTTGAACTCCTTGGCCACGCCGCCCGCGGCTTCGATCTCGCGCGCGACCAGCTGGCCCAGGTCCTTCAGGTGCACGTGCCCGGGCACGAACTGGGTGAAGGAATTGACCACCGCAACGATGGGCTTGGAGAAATCTTCGTCTTTCATGCCGGTGGCGCGCCACAGGGAGCGCGCCCCCGCCATGTTGCGGCCGGCGGTGGAGGTTTTGGAACGGTATGTGGGCATTTTATTGCTGAAGAAATATCGCAGAAAGGAAGCGGGCCACGGGAATAAGGGCCCTTGCGCGCCCGTGCGAACAACCTCTTGAGCTGCGCCCTGGGCAAAGGGGCAATTATCCCACACCGCCGGGGCTGTCTTGCCACCACGCACCTGTCCCGCCTGAGCCCCCACTGACGGCGAGAAGTTGCCTAGGCTAGACGGATCCCGATAACGCTGTGGGAGGACCGGACATGGCTGCCACGAAATCCACCCGCCGGCCGGCAAAGGGCCGCGCCAAAGCTGGCACCAGCAAGGGACGGCGCTGGTCACAGCAGGTAACCGAGCACAGCGACGCGCTGGACCTCGAACCGCACCTCTTCGCTTCGGACAATCCCGAGGAAATTGCCGCTTCGCTCAAGCGTTCCGCCGTGAGCAGCCGGCGCCGCAAGGGCACGGCGTTCCAGTCGGCAATGTCGATGCTCAATTTCTACATCAATCGCGCCGGCCGTCATCTGCCAAAGGCGCGTCGCGCCACGCTGGAAAAGGCCAAGGGCAAGCTGCGCGAAGCGTTCGGGCGGCCACCTTGAGCGGGCACTGCGCGCCCCGCCTTGCTTGCGCGACGGCATTTTCGCGCCAATGCTTGTTCCTATGTCACCTGCACGGAGCCTGATCATGGACAGAAAAAGCGAACTGCAAGCCACCGTGGACGCCCTGGCACAAGCGGGCAGAGGGTTGCTGGCAGCCGACGAGAGCGGCCCGACCATCGCCAAGCGGTTCGAACGCATCGGGGTGGAGTCGAGCGAGGAAAACCGCCGCGCGTGGCGCAACCTGCTCTTGTCGACCCCGGGTCTTGGCGAGTTCATCAGCGGCGTGATCCTGTACGAGGAAACCCTGGGCCAGCGAGCCGACGATGGCACGCCGCTGCCGGAACTGGCGGCGCGCCAGGGCATCGTGCCCGGCATCAAGGTGGACAAGGGCAAGATCGCGCTGGCCCTGGCACCCGGGGACGAGGTCACCGAAGGTCTCGACGGGCTGGCCAAGCGGCTTGCCGGCTATCGCCAGCAGGGCGCGCGCTTTGCCAAGTGGCGTGCGGTCTACAACGTGTCGGACAAGTTGCCGGGGTGGGCTGCCGTGCAGGCCAATGCGGAAGCACTGGCGCGCTATGCCGCGATCTGCCAGGAAGCGGGCGTGGTACCCATCGTCGAGCCCGAGGTGCTGATGGATGGCGCGCACTCCATGGCCCGTTGTGCCGAGGTCACCGAGGCCGTGCTGCATGCAGTCTTTCATGCCTTGCACCGGCATGCGGTGGTGCTGGAACACATGCTGCTGAAGCCAAGCATGGTGCTGCCCGGCAAGGACGCCGGGCACGCGCCGCCGGCCGAGGTCGCCATGCAGACCGTCCAGGTGCTCAAGCGCACGGTGCCGGCAGCGGTGCCGGGCATCTTCTTCCTGTCCGGCGGACAGACTCCCACCGAGGCCACCGTCAATCTGGACGCCATGAACCGGCTTGCCCC
Source organism: Cupriavidus sp. FW305-F7 (assembly GCF_058782875.1). Taxonomy (NCBI): domain Bacteria; kingdom Pseudomonadati; phylum Pseudomonadota; class Betaproteobacteria; order Burkholderiales; family Burkholderiaceae; genus Cupriavidus; species Cupriavidus sp. FW305-F7. The sequence goes on from NZ_JBYSYC010000001.1 coordinate 200,927, forward strand.
GCTGCCCTGGCGGCTGTCCTTCTCCTACGGGCGCGCCTTACAGGAACCGCCCCTGCTGGCCTGGCGTGGCGATGCCGCCAACGCGGCGCAAGCGCAACGGGCGCTGCTGCAGCGCTCACGGCTGAATGCCATGGCCTGCCTGGGGCAATACGACGCGGCGCAGGAGAACGCTGCGGGCTGAGCTTGCCGATGCGCCTACGCCCCTTCGGCGTAGGCGCGCAGCCCCGCAGCCAGCGCGGCAAACGTCACCGCGCATCGCGCGCTCTCGCGCAGGTCCTCGTGCATCGCCACCCAGGTATCCATGGTCATCGAGAACTGGTTGGGCAGAACCCTGACCAGCCGCGGGTCCCGCGCCGCCAGCGCTGACTGGCACACGCCGATGCCAAATCCCGCGCGTATCGCGCCCAGCTGGGCCAGGTCGCTATCGGCACGGAAAGCCAGGGCGTCGCGCGAGAAGGCCTTGAACCTGGCCTGCAAGCGGCGGATAAAGGCGTTCTCCTGATCGAAGCCGATCGCCGCAAAACGGGACAGATCCGCCAGCGACTTCGGCACGCCATGGGATGCCAGATAACTTTCGTGGGCATGCAGACCCAGTTCGATCCCGCCGACGCGCGTGGCCACCAGCGCTGCCTGCTCGGGCCGGAACATCCGGACCGCGATATCCGCGTCGCGGCGCAGCAGGTCGTCGGCCTGGTTCGACAGCACCAGTTCGATTTCCAGTTCCGGATGCTCGTTGTGCAGCGCCGCCAGTATCGGCGGCAACACTTCGACGCCGATGACTTCGCTTGCCGACAGGCGCACCGTGCCACGCACGCCCGCGCCGTGGCCGCTGGCGACCCGCCGCATCGCCGCGGCCATCGCGGCAATGCCGGCGGCATAGGGCTTCAGCTCATGCGCCGCGTCGGTCGGCGCGAATCCGTCGAATGAGCGGGTGAACAGCTTCAGCCCGAGGGCGGCTTCGAGCTCCCAGTCTGGTTCGCGCTTGGGCATGGCTATGCATTTATTTATAGTGACCAGCCGATTATAGGCAATTTCCTTTTAGCCCACGAGCTTGCAGACTGAAGCCGCTTTCAGCACTGGTGCCAACTCAAAAGGAGATTCGTCATGTCCAAAGTCGCTCTTTTCGGCGCAGCCGGCGCGATCGGGCAAAGCGTGGCCGCCGCGCTGCGCAGCAAGGGCCGGCCCTATCGCGTGGTCGGCCGCAGCGCGGGCAGCCTGCGCACAGCCTTCGGGACGGACCCGCTCGCCGAGGTCGTCACCTGGAATCCCGATTCGCCCGAGTCGGTGCAAGCCGCCGCCAGCGGCATCGAGACGCTGATCTACATGGTCGGCGTCAACTACTGGCAGTTCCAGCTGCACCCCGAGCTGATGCGCAAGACCCTGGATGGCGCCGTGGCCGCTGGCGTCAAGTACTTCATCCTGATCGGCACCGTCTATCCCTACGGCCGGGTCCAGACCGGCAACCCGGTCCGCGAAGACCATCCGCCCGAGCCGCACACGTTCAAAGGCCGCATGCGCAAGGCCCAGGAGGATCTGCTGATGCAGGCCGATGCCAGCGGGCGGATCCGCGCCACGGTGCTGCGGCTGCCTGACTTCTATGGCCCGGGCGTGCAAGCCAGCCTGCTGCACCGCGCCGCGCAGGCGGCCGTGAATGGTGGCACGGCTGACATGATCGGGCCGCTCGACCAGCCGCACGAATTCGTCTATGTGCCCGACGTGGGGCCAGTGGTGGCGCGGCTGATCGACACGCCGGCGGCCTTCGGCAAGATCTGGCACCTGGCGGGCGCCGGTGTCACGACGCAGCGCGAGCTGGTCTCGGAAATGGAACGGCAGACCGGGCGCACGCTGAAGCTGCGCGTCGCCGGCAAGACGATGCTGCGCCTGCTGGGCCTGTTCAACCCGTTCATGCGCGAGCTGGTCGAGATGCATTACCTGATGACGGACCCGCTGGTCATGGACGACTCCGCGCTGCAGCGGCTGGTCGGGCCAATTCGCAAGACACCATATGTCGAGGGTATCCGCCAGACACTGGCCGCGGTACGGGAGACCCAGCCCACGGCAATCGCTGCCGCCTGACAGGCCATCATGAGCTACCCCCTGCCAGGGGCGCCGTATTCCGCATACGTCAACGCTCGCGATCATGGCTCGCTCCGCTGCGCCATTGTTTCTATAGTCGTATGGGGCGCCAGGCCGAGCCTTCGTGGCATCGGTTGAAGCACGGGCCGCGCCGCCGAAAGACCCACGGCGTGCCGCCATGATCGGCGAGCCGTATTCATCCACGAACAGGAGTCCAGGTCATGAGCAACAAGCCTACGGTTGTGTTGGTGCACGGGTTCTGGGGCGGCGCCGCGCATTGGCGCAACGTCATCATTGAGCTGGCACGCAAGGGCTATACGTCCCTGCGCGCCGTGGAGCTCCCGTTGACCTCGCTGGCTGACGATGCCGAGCGTACCCGCAAGATGATTGCCCAGCAGGCAGGCCCTGTCCTGCTGGTGGGGCATTCATACGGCGGCGCCGTGATTACCCAGGTGGGTGACCAGCCGAATGTGATCGGGCTTGTCTATATCGCCGCCTTTGCTCCCGACGCGGGAGAGAGCCCCGGCGCAATCACGCAGCAGCATCTTCCTGCCGCAGCGCCGAACCTGGTGCCCGACAGCGATGGCTACCTGTGGCTCAACCCCGACAAGTTCCACGAGAGCTTCTGCCGGGATCTGTCGCCCGACGAAGCCCTGGTGATGGCGGTGACGCAGAAGGCGCCGCTTGCCAGCACCTTTGGCGATACCATCACTGCGCCGGCGTGGAAGAAAAAGCCGTCCTGGTACCAGGTCTCCAGCGAAGACCGGATGATCGCCCCGGAGAACCAGCAGAAGATGGCGGCCCGGCTCAATGCCAGGAAAGTCGTGACTCTGGCGGCAAGCCATGCTTCGCTGGCGTCCAAGGCAGCAGAAGTCGCGGCCTTGATCGACGAGGCTGCAAGCGAGGCCATCAAGGCGTAGCCACTGCCGACTCTACTTGTCCACGTATGGGGCGGTGTTGATCAACAGGATTTTCTCGTACTCACTGATCTGCGCGACCCGGTGCAAAGTCGTTGAGCGAATCGTAGCCAACACTCGTGTAGAGATGGGGGCTGATGGCCAGCACCCCGACGTGGGCAAGCCCGATCGTAGAGACGTCCGTCAGTGCGTGCGCGCCATCGCCTCGGAATGCGAGGTGCGAATGTCCGTGGCGTTGAAATTTGCTCAACGATTTCTCTTCACCGCAGTCATGGCTTCGGCAAGCGCTTGGGAAAATATCGCGGCCGACTTCGTTCGGCTACAGCCAGGCCCCGGCCCATCCTCTGGTGCAAGAATTTTCGTCTGGAGGCAAGCACAAGCCCTTCATGCACCGGCACCCGCCTCGTCCTTCCAATCACCACCCAACGCCAACAATAGCGCAATGCGCTGGTTAAGATGGTTGGCCTGCACGTTGATAAGATCCATCTCGGCGGCCACGAGTGCCTGCCGCTGCTTCAGCACGCTCCGCGTATCCGAGGCGCCGATACCCGCGCGCGCCTCCTCTCGCAGCACCAGTCCACGGCTTTCATCCACCCGCTCCCGCAGTTGCCTGGTGCGCTCGTCATAACCGGATTCGGCCTGCAGTCCCGCCTCCACCTCGCTCAGTGCCTGCAGCGCGGTGTTGCCATAGGCGATCAGGGCGGCTTTCTCTTCGGCGCTGTAGTAGTCCGCCCTGGCCTTGAGCTCTCCACCCGTGAAGATCGGTGCGAAGAACGAACCACTGAGTCCCTTGATCGGGCTGCCGGCCTGGTTGAGCAGGAACACGTCGCTCCGGATGCCGGTGATGGCTGCGCTGATGGAAATGCCCGGCAGGCGCGCTGCCTCCGCCGACTGCCGCATATCGAAGGCCGCCGCAACACGGTGCGCCGACGCCGTCAGGTCGGGCCGACGCTCGACCAGGTTCGCCGGCAAGCCCGCAGCCGGGGCCGGGGGCATGGCCGGCAGTTCCGGCCCGGTCGCGATTTCTCCGGCGGGATAGCGGCCCAGCAGCAGTTCCAGCGCTTGCGCGGCCTGGCTTCTGGCCAGTTCGGCTTTCCCGATTGCGTCGCGTTGCGCGCGGAGCGCATTCCGCGCTTCCAGCAGCTCGGTCTCCGGTGCTATCCCGATCTCGACGCGCTGGCCGGTGATCCGCACCAGTTCATCCTGAATGGCGGCGATCTGCCGCAGTCGATCCTCCAGCGTCGCGTTCTGGATCAGCGTGAACCATGCCCTGGCAGTGGTCGCCGCGACCACGCGCTGGGCCCAGAGATAATCGTCCCTCGTGGCCGCATATTGCGATTCCGCAGCGCGCGACTGGGCGCGGATGCGTCCCCAGAGGTCGATCTCCCAGCTCGCGCCGATCGATAGGATCTGCGTTTCCGAATTGCCCGCCCTGCCCTTCACGCCTGCGCTCGGGAGCATACCGCTGCGCTGGATGGCGACCAGCGCCTGCGCCTGATGCACGCGCACCGCGGCCAGCCGGAGATCGCCGTTGTACGCAATGGCCTCCCGCACCAGCCGCTGCAGCTCGGCATCGTCGAAGGTCGCGAGCCAGCCATTTGCGGCGGCGCCGGCCGTTGCCGCGTTCGCCCACGTGGCCTGTCCTTCGAGCGCCGGCACGGCCTGGCGTCGAAGGGCCGCGCCCTCGGGCGGTGTCTGCAGGGCGCAGCCGCAAAGCATGGCGACCGGAAGCGCCAGCAGCAAGGTCTTCTTCAGTTGAAACGACGACACGGACTTCCCTCTTCCAAATCTCTGGCAAATCGAATCGAGTGAGCCTAGTGAAGCTTGAACACCAGGTAGTTCAGCTTGGAACTGACGCGCAGGAAGACCATGCGGATAATGTGAAACATCTCCATATGCTCCGTATAGATTGCGCCCGCTCCGACTGCCCCAACCGGAAGCATCAGCCCGCTAGATTGGTCGCGCAGATCGAGCTTGACCGCGAACCGGTTCGGCACCACCTCGGTGGCCCCGGTGTTCGGGATCATGCCGCCCTGCGCAATCTGGCCTTGCGATTGTGCCCAGACGATCGAATTGACTTTCGCCTTGATGATCTCGCCCGGATTCGTCGGCAGATAGATCTCGGCGCGATCGCCCTCCTTGACGTTGTAAAGCTCGTTCTGGTTGTAGAAGGCAACAACCTCCTGCGAATCCTCGACAAAACTGAACGCCGGCGAGAACGGGAACGGCACGAGCATGGTGCCCACGCGCACCTGCAGGTTCACGACCTTGCCATCGGAGGGCGCCCGGTAGAAGGTCTGCTCAAGCTCCCATCGGGCGTTCTCGAGCATGACTTCGGTTTCCGCCCGCTTCGCGCGTGCCGTTGCAATGGCGGCAAACTCCCCCTGGCTTCTGGCCGACAGCTTCTGCCGGGCCTCATCCTCGGTGGCCTGCGCGCTGACCAGCTCGCCTTCCAGTTCACGCTGGCGGGTCAGTGCATCTTCCCGGTCGAACTTTGACCCGGCCCCCGCCGCAAGCAGCGCGTCATGCTCCTTGGCCCGCTGGCGGGCGAGCGACAGCCTGGCCTGCACAGTGCTGACCCGTCCAGCCGCGCCGCGCACCGATTCGCTGAGCTGGCGCGCCGATGCCTCGGCTTCAGCCAGCGCGGCATCGTCGGCCATCAGCCTGCCTTCGAGCTGCCTGACCGAGGCCTGATAGGGAGTCGGATCGATCCGCAGCAGGACATCGCCCTTCTTGTAGCGCCGGTTGCCTTCGGCCGGCAGTTCGACGATGCGGCCGCGGACCTGTGGCACCACCTGCAGGACCTTGCCCACCACCCGCACGTCATGGGAAGACGGGGCCACCACGTTGAGCGTAAGGACCAGCATCGTCATCGCAACCACGGGAATCGTAAACACGATGACCATCGACGTCGTGTTCCAAGGCAGCCATCTGAACTTGAAGAAAATCAGCCAGACGGCGAGCGCGTAGACACCAAGCAGCAGCGCATCCATTCAGATCTGCTCCTTTCCGGCGTGCTTGCCGCTGGCGATGTCCATCGCCGTGGATGCCCGCAAGGTGACGATGTTCCTCGGCCCGTAAGAGACTCCATGCCCAGCTACCTGCGTCGACGGCACCTTGTCATGGCCTGGCGCGTCATCGTCTTCCGGTGCCTTGTCGGTGCCGTACGCGGCCCGGTAGAACACGGGTTTCGTGTGCGCCCAGAGCCAGGCCAGTGGCCACAGCAAGCCCCCAAAGAAGAGCGACAGCAGGCATAGCGAATGGATGGCCTCCTTTTGCGGATGGCGCTTGCGATGTGCGATCTTCTCGGGCCAGATATGCAGCATCCAGAACAGGTAGACCCCTGCCACCGGCACGAAGAACAGAACCACCCAGGAGATGGCATTGGCCGCGGTCTCCAGGGCCTTGCCACTGAGTACGGATGCGAAAGCAGGTTCGCTCGATGCCAGCAGGCCGATGCCCGCCAGTAGATAGGGGCGCAGTTTCATCGAATTTTTTTGAGATGGAGCGTTGGCGCTCGGTTGCACAATGCACGGGCCGGTCAAGAGCCGGTTGCCTCGTTGCGCGGGCCGCCCCGGTAGGCGTCATCGCGCGCGTGTCCCGCGTGCCGGTGGGATGGTGATTCGTCCTCGCCTTCGTCCGCTGACGCAGCGTCGGCGTACAGAAGGTTGTACTTGCTGCTGGCGGGCTCGCCGGCAGCGCGGCAGACCGCGGGCTTCGAGGCAAGTCCGGCTTGCGCGCACGCATCGGGCTGATCTCGCAGACCCTTTGACTCCAGTCCGCGCGGGAGCTGCGCATACGCTTGCCCGGCGCCCGCGATCAGCAGCGCAATGCCAAAGGCCCGGACGGCCGGGCGGCAGTTGTTGATCATGTCTGCAGGTTCCTTCGATTGGATTCGGATGCCGACGACGTGCACCGGCGCAGCCGGTCACGTCTCGATGAGGCCCACACCTTATGGCAGCGGGCCGGTCGCGGCTATCAAAGAACTTCGAAAGTCCGGGTGCGCGGCATGGATCCGCTTTCGGTACGGCGGCGCTTTTCGAATTCCTTTGATAGCCCCCACGGCGTGACCGACCTACCCTGTTCCCCGTCGTACATCGCTCGGGTGTAGTCCAGGCTCGCCCGACCCGCAGAGCCCAATGAATGCTGTTTCCCCTATCGTTGCGGGCCTCGTCGCCGTCGCAGCCGCCAGCGCCCTGTCCGGGTGCGCAATCCCAACCGCCGAGACCTTGAGCCCGTTCCAGGAGCCGTGGCCATGGACGAAGCTCGTCGCCGTCAATCGGACCGATCACGATGTGCTGGCGGTGCGCGCCGGCCATTGCGAGACCGGGCCCTCGTTGCGGCAATCGCAATCCGCGCCTTCGTTCTGCTTCCTCGGCAAGAAGCCCGAGCGGCCCATTGCAATCACCTGGAACGATGCCGGCGCCGGTGCGCAACACGCCTCCACGGTGCCGCTTCCGCCCCTGTGGCCAGAAGATCCCCGCCCCGAGGACTTGACAGGCGGCTACCTGTGCGTGCTGTTGCGCAATGATGCGCGAGTGAGCCTGACCGTCACCGCCAGCGCGCAAGCCTGCGCTGTTCTGTAGCGGATCGCGATTGCAGGATTGCAGGGCTCCACAGGCTGGCGCACTGAGCCACCGTGGACCGGCCATTTCAGCACGGTCCACCTGACAACAGCGCTTACTGCACCGAGTAGCCGCGGCCCGTCATGCAGGCCCGCCAGGCTTGCCAGTACGACGTCATGGCCCAGTCATTGCTGGCTTGCACCTGTGCACTGGCGGCAACGGCCTGGCGGCGTTGCTGGCGATGCGCCACGCCACCCGCGATGGTTCCGACTGCCGCGCCCGCCGCGGCGCCCTTGCCTGCGTCGCCGCCGATCGCGCCCGCCACGGCGCCAGCAGCAGCCCCGCCCGCCGCGCCGCGTATACGCTCACCACCGGGCACGATGACCGGAACCGGCGTGCTTGCCACCCGGTACGGATTGATGCCGGTCTGCTGTCTGGCCCAGCCGTAGCAGGCGCCATCGTCATTGGTCTGCTGATACGCCGATTGCCCTCGCGCCGGATAGGCGTAGGGCTTCTGCAGCATGGTCTGAGCCCGCGCCGTTGCGGCCGTGCCGGGTACCGCGCCCGACATCAGAACGAATGCCGTACACGCGGCAAGCGCAAAGTCTGGACGATTGCTCATAAGCTCTCCTGATGAGGTGCCAGGTCCGGGGCACCCACGGGCGTCGGTCCGTCATGCCCCGGTGATACCGGCGCACGCCCAGGCGTGACGGCATCCGGCGGTGGCAGCCGACGCTGCGCCGCTTGTCCCTGGCCAAGGAAGAAATGCCCGCCGGGGAGGCGGGCAAACTGCGAGGTCTTGCCTGGGGAAATACCCAAGACGGGTGCCTGCAAGACGGTCAGTACCCGTCCCCTCAATGCTGACTGCGCAGGGGTGCGTTCGCAATCACAGGAATTAGAAAGAGGCGGGCCGGCGTGCCGGCAATGCTGCTAGCCAGCGCACAGGCACTGGCACAACTGCCTGAGGCTTTGTGCGATATACGCGGACTGAAGCTCGATCTCGTCGTCCCAGCCGTCCGCATCCGCGGCGTAGTCGCGCAGGTCTTCGCACAGCTCGGCCAGTTCTGACGGCCCGACGACCGCCAGGCCGCCCGCGATACGGTGCAGCAGTTGCGCCAGCCCAGTCATGTCCCGTCCGGCCCGAATCGCGTCGTACTTGTCGAGATCCGCTCCGGTCTGGGCGAGGAATGCTTCGACATATCCGGCAGGAATCCGTGGCAACTCGGGGAGAGCATCGTCACCGGGCGATGCGGCTGTCTGCTCCACGTCCTCATGGCCGACGCCATCGTCACCGCGTGCAAGAACCGACGCCAGCGCGGCGAGAGACATCGGCTTGGTCAGATAGCCAGTGAATCCCCTCGCCCGCCCTTCGGCGACATCCTCGGGCCGTGCGCTTGCGCTCACGGCATAGACGGGGATGTCGATGCCGGCGTGCCTCATTTCCCGAAGCAGGTCGAAGCCGTTCATGACGGGCATGTCGATATCGGTCAGGACCGCGTTCATGCGATTCCCCCTCAGTGCCGCCATGGCCTCGATGCCATTGCCCGCGACGATGACTCTCGCGCCCAGCGCGCGAAGCTGGTCGCGCAGCAGATTCCGGTTCAGCAAGTTGTCTTCCGCGATCAGCACGGCGTGGCCCACAAGCGGCGATGTGGGGCGCCCGACAAGGCCTTCCTCGCTCCGCTTCGGTGGCTGTGCTCCGGTGATGACCGCCAGCGCTGCTGCATGGATGCCTGCGAGGCTATAGCTGGAAACCTCGCGGCCGCCATCCGGCCGTGTCGTCGCAACCAGCGGCCCCAACTGCTTCAGCCAGACGACCGAGGCCGGCTTCGGCCACCAGGCCATGACGTGCCCAGGATCAAATGCCTCGGTCACCAGCAGGCAGTCATAGCTGTCTGCATCCACGGGCTCATCCAGGTTTGAGCGCGCCGACGGCTGGCACGCGCCCCAGTCGAAGTGGTTCAACAATCCCCCGATGCACTCGGGTTCGCGGGACAGCACCAGCGTCCGGTTCGGCGGCAAGCCTGGGCGCACCGGGGGCGGCACCGCGTCGGACACGCCCAGCGGCAGACGAACCGTGACGCGCGTTCCCACGCCCAGGGTGCTGTCCAGCATGATGCGGCCACCCATCCGTTCCACCAGCCGCATGCAGATCGACAGGCCCAGCCCGGTTCCCCGCGCCTGGGCGATCCGATTGTCGGCGACCTGGGAGAACGGCTGGAAGAGCCGGTCCTGGTACTCATCCGGTATGCCGATGCCGGTATCGGCGATGACGATCTCCAGATTCCATTCCAGCCATTGCGCGCGCAGGACGATCTTGCCCGCCTGGGTGAACTTGAACGCGTTGCCAAGCAGGTTGTTGACGATCTGGGTCAGGCGCACGGGATCGAGATCGAGCTGCGAGGGAATGCGGCTGCTGTACACCGCCAGGAAGCTCAGTCCGCGCTGCGCGGCAAGCGGGGCATGGGCGATCGCGATGCGGCCGAGAAGCTCCGTGACGGATACGGGCTGTACCTCGATGCTCAATGCGCCCACGTCGATCTTCGAGAAATCGAGCACGTCGTTGACGATCTGCAGCAGTCCCTCCGCCGACACCTGCATCGCGCCCACCCTCATCCGCTGCTCCGGCCCCAGAGGCCCCATTGCGACGAGTTCCATGTTACCCAGCAGCGAGGCAAGCGGCGTGCGAATCTCGTGGCTCATCGACGCGAAGAAGGCCACCCTGGCCCTGGCGGCCGCTTCGGTCGCGAGCCGGGCTTCATGCAGGAGCCGCTGTGCACGTGCCGCTTCCGCATAAGTGCCGGTCAGGAAGCGATAGTTCCAGTAGCGGTACATCGCGAACAGCAATGCAATCAGCACGGCTGTGATTGCGCCGATGACAATCAGTTCCTCCGTCATCCCCCGAATCTGATGCCCGATCGGGAGCGCGAAGATCAGGTGCCCGAAATCTGCCACGAGTGGCGGGCGGCGCACTGCCCAGCCATAGTCCGGGACCCAGTGGAATAATCCGTCCGGCCGCGCTTCCAGCCTGGCATTCAGGTGTTGCGCGTTGGCCCGTGCGCCGGCCGCGACCAGCGGAGTGCCAAGGCTGTCGAACACGATCGGTTCGGGGATCGACAGGTTGGGCCCGGCAGGCCGCAGTAGCTCGTGCAGCGGGATGCGTGTCAGCACGACCGCGTAAAGCGTGTCTCCCTTCGCGACCAGCGATGCGCCAACCATCTCCGGATCGGTGCCTGCCGCACTGGCCGGGACGCCCAGCCATTCGACGCGTTTTTCCCTCGCGGCCTGCAGAACATCGATATCGCGGCTCCGGAAGCGATCGAGGATCGTCCTGGTGATGAGTGCCGGCGGCATCGGCGGCGGTATCGACCGCGCCGCCGATCCCGATGCATCGGGCGATCCATAACGATACGTCGCACCGCTGGCGATCGAGATCATTTCGATCGACGGCCTCTGGCTGGCGGCAATCAGCGTGCCGACCGACTGGTCGCAGCTCTGCTGCAGCACGTCGTCGGCCGGCGCGGACGGAAAAACCTGCGTGCAGAGGCCGCCCTGACTGCCCGGTGAGAGCGCAAGCGTGCCATTGGCACGCAGTTCCAGGATCAGGTTGCTCGCGGCCAGTGTACTCCGGCGTTCGAGGACGGCATCGACGACACCCTGCTCATACAGGCGGGCCACCTGCTCCTGGGCGCGCAGCGAGCCATTTAGCTGAACGAACACGCCCGTGGAGGCGATTGCCACGGCAAGCAGCCCCAGCAACACAATCACCAGCGAGAAGACCCGGCGTTCCCGCTGCAGATTCCGCTCAACCGCGCGGAGGTCGGGCGACGGCTCGAACGTGCCCTGCATCAGGTCAGACCGTTGTCGCGCGCGTACGCGACGAGGTCCGCGTTGCTGGTGATGTTCAGCTTGCGCATGGCCGAGCGCTTCTGTGTCGCCACGGTTGCCAGCGTGCGGTGGAGGTATCCGGCGATTGCGGTGACGGTGCTTCCCGCGGCGAACATCCGCACGACTTCGATCTCCTTCGGAGACAGCGCGCTGGCGCTTGCGCCTGCCAGCGCGCCGGCGCTCGACATCCTGGCCGATATCCCCGGCGACAAACGCAGGCCCTGGCCGCCGATCGCATCAATGCAGATCTGCCGCAGGATGCCTGGGTCCTCGTTCTTGCCCACGATGCCGGCGATACCGGTCTCCTGGATGCGCGTGAGCAGACCGCCGTTGGTCAGCATCGTAAAGACGACGATCGGCGTGTCGGGGCTGGACTGCTTGAGTCGCCGGATCAGGCGAAGTCCGTCATCGCTCTCTTCGGAACGTCCCATTGTGAAATCCGTAACAATGAGATCGGGCCGGTGCGCCTCCAGCGCAGCGAAAAGCTCCCTGCCGGAAGCGCACATCGCAGAAACCTGGACATTCGGGATCTCGCTCAGGGTGGTCTTGACGGCGAGTTGAATCACCGGGTGATCGTCCGCGATCACGGCGGAGATGGTACGTGGTGGCATGCGCGTTAATTCTCCACACCCCGGATCGGCTCCGGGAGGGTATCTGCTACTACAGCCTGCAATGGATGGTCCGGCCTTGAGGCGAGAAATGCCTTCGCTCGCTCAGCGGCACAATGAATGAATCGGGGTGGCGCGACCAGCCGGGGGACCAGCCTGCATAGGGCTCGCGATTGTATCAATTGGCCCACACATCCATTTGACGAATCGGGTCAGTTGCTTGACTGATCGTCCCACGGGCCGCACAGGCCGCAAACCACTGACGGTGCCGACGGCGTCTTGGGTGACGCCCCGGTCCAGGTAAGCCTTGCCGCCGCGGCCTGCAGGATTGATGGGCAGCGGGGACCTCGTAACTACTGCGGACATAGCTCCATTGACGAGCCGCTGCGCTGGCCAATTGGCCAGCGAACGCCTTACTATCAACATCACCCTGCATTTACCGTTGACCGCAAGCCGTGTAGCGGTTCGCCAGCAATTACGAGATAGCCATGCCCCGATACGTTGCCTTTCTTCGCGGCGTCAGCCCGATGAACGCCCGGATGCCCGAACTCAAGCGCTGCTCGAGGCCGCGGGCTTCTCCGAAGTGAAAACCTTGCTCTCCAGCGGCAACGTCGTGTTCGACGCGCGATCGTGGTCACTGGCCAGCCTGGAGCGACGCGCCGAGAAGGCGATTCAGTCTGAACTGGGCCACAGCTTCGACACCTTCGTCCGGCCGGCCCGCTATCTCCAGGACCTCATCGACTCGGACCCTTTCGCCGAGCTCAGCCTTGCGCCTTCGGCCAAGCGGATTGGCACCTTTCTCCGCAGCCCGGTGCCGCCAGACGTGAAGCTGCCCATCGAGCGCGACGGCGCAAGCATCGTCAAGGCCGGTGCCACGGAGGTCTTCAGCGCCTACGTGCCCGACCCGAAGAAAGGCCCGGTGTTCATGCGCCTGCTCGAACGCTCGTTCGGAAAGGACATCACCACTCGCACGCTCTACACGGTCATCAAGTGAGCCAGGGCATAGGCCTTATGCGTAAGGCGATCGCCCGGACACTCGCACCGACTGGCTGAAACGGGTCGAACGACCTCATTCATCTACGCTGCCCGGGTGTTGTTTCGAGGCTACTCCATGGGCTGTTCAGTCCGTACCACCAGTTCCATGAACCCTGAGTTCTGGTCGTACTCCCGGGCAAAACGATGTTCGGGAAGCAGCGCCAGCAATATCTCCGCGGTTGTACGGACCGTGCAACCGCGTGCCACATGACCACCGAACACTCGCCCGCGCGAGTCCGCAACCGACATATGCAGGTGCGCTCCATCCGATGACAGGGATCCGGCGAGCGTCAGGACTTCCAGATTGCCACGCAGTTCGGTAGGGCCTTCCGCCCCGGCAAATCGCAATTGGGCAACGCTGAGGCTCCCGATGCCCTGGATGACGAAGGCCGCATGCAGCTTGAGCTGACTCAGCACGTCTTCGAGTGCGGCACGCAGATCGTCGCCGGGAGAGAGGCGTAAGGGATGTGCTTGCATCACGCGGCTCCAGGTTGGGGCTTCGTGACAGGTTAAAGCGAATTGAGACCAATCGCAATTGAGCACCAGCTTTCGCTCATTGGCGTCGTGCTCTGCGCGGCACGAGGGTTTCGACGGCCGCCAACTTCCGGCCGGGGTCGGTCGCGTAACACGTTACGTTACACGTAACGCCTCCCCCGCGGCTGCCAGTCGCCCGCAAAGGCCGGCAGGTCTGCGTCAGCCTCCCGGAAACCCGCAGCGGGCCTGGCTCCCGCGCTTGCGCGCGATGGCACGAGGCTGCCTTGCCAGAGTTGGCATTGCCCTTGCTGGTTCTGGTGCAGGGCGCTGGCCACGAAGCCAACGCCGGCAAACCGGAGGAGACAAGGATGAGCTGGACGAACCGTGGAGCGGCCGCCTGGGAGCAAGTCCTGGGGCGCAGCCGCGAGGCACATGCCGTGGTGATCGATGACATGCCGGTGTACCGGCACGGAGTCATGCGGCTGCTCGGGGAAATGCCGGGCATTGGCCGGGTCGAACTCGTGGAGACGGATGCGCTGGCGGCACGCAATGCGCGCCTGCCGGCTCCGGCATTGCTCGTGTTCGGCATGCCGCCGGATCTTGCCGACGGCTGGCACCTGCTGCGCCTGGCCAGCCTGGTGCTGAAGCCAAGGCGCCTGCTGCTGGTCTCGGATAATATGTGGCTGCGTCTGCCGCCAGGCCTCGACGACCGATTTGCCCGCTCCCTATCCAGGTCCGCTTCGCTCGCAACGGTCGAACGGGACGTGCGCGCGCTACTGGAGCTTCCGTCCGCTGCGGAAGCCCCGCCCGGGCAAGACGCCGGGTCCGTAGCCTTCCAACGCCCGTTCCACGTGCTCGCGTAAGCCGTTCATGCGGCCACGGACTGCCTGCAACGGCCGCGCACTACTTATAGAGCTGCGGCGAACCCAGCACGAAAACTCTTGCGCTCCGGAGAAATAAAAAGGCCCCACGGGTTATGTGGGGCCAGACGGAACTGCAGGCAAGTCGCCTTACGGCCGGTCAACCGAAATATCGTAGAAACTATTGGCCGGATTGACGCTGATCGCCACGGTCAGGCCTGTGTTTGCCACGTTCATGCCGATAACCTCAGCGGCATTTGGTGCGGCAGGGCGATAACGCAGCCCATCCGACGGCATGTTGGTATGCCAAAGATCGACGCGACCGTCGTTACGTTGACGAGTATAGGTATTTGCTGCCGTGTCGACGGACGTCACCGTGTTCGAATACTCCGAGATTTCGGTCCCCCCGTTGATATTGATCACAGCATCCCAGTAGGCGTTGACGGCCCCCACGGCCGGCAGACCACGCGGCGTCGGCCGCTTTGCGATCATGAAGCCGCCCTGGTGCACGATCACAACCGCGACGCCGCCATCGACGCCCTTGAAGGCGAACGCTCGGGCCGTTCCTGTCGAATCCGTGACATTGAATCCGCCATCCGCGTTGACTGACACGACCGGAAGGTCTTCCGCAGGCCAGGGCGAGCAGCCGCTCAACCCGCAGTCGGCACCGCTGGCGAACTTTCCAGTGCTGTCCACGGTGAACTTGATCAGCCCCGGCGCGAGCGTGCCGCCGCCCTCGGGCCGTTCGAAGCCCATGGCGATCCAGTCTCCGGTGATTTCGCTCAGCGGAATGGTCTGGTCAGGAATCACCAGGCTGGATGGGCCGTTGCGGCGCTCAAGGCCGATACCGGACTTGGAGACCAGCAGCCTGGCGTCGGTGTTGCCGAAGCGGCAGGCCTGCGTGTCGTTCGCCTGGAATTGTTCGACCGCCCCGGTCGTATCGTTCGTCTGCGTCAGCTTGACCGCATCGATTGTGAACCTCTGCACGCTGTTGGCAGTGAGGCCAACCTTCTGGTACTTGCCGCTGCGGAACGTCGCGCAGGTTGCCGACGCGGGCTGGAGAATGGTTTGCACGCCGGCTGCCGAGCCGCTATTGGACGCGACAGCAGCAGACAGCTGGGAAAGGGAGGTTTGCGACGACTCGAGCGCGGCGCCGAGCGTATCGAGCTTCTGGTCAAGCGCATTGCCCGGCGTGTCGCCGTGCGCGGCGACCAGCGTGCCCTTGAGCGGGTCCACGCCAGCGAGATCGACCGTCCCGGAAAGGATCAGTTTGACGGACTCCACCGCAGTGGCTACACCGTCCGTGGTCAGCTTCGCCTGTGCCTGAGCGTCAAAGCTGTTGAAGAAGTCCTGGGTGCTGCCGCCTGCGATCGACGCAGTGATCAGTTCGGTGAGAGGCGTGATATTGGCGGCGGCAGTCGTGCCGGTTCCAGCTTCCACGACGGAGTGAAGGATCGTGCCGTCGGGGGTCGTTACGCTGAGCACGCACGGACGCGTGGCGTCGGGAATGCTGATGGTAAACGTCCCGTCGGCGGCTGTGGTGGCGGTACCACTGCCGTTGGCGCACTTGGCCTGGACCGTGGCATTGGGCAACGCGGAACCCACGGCGGCCGTTCCCGCGATGGTGGTGGCCGGTGTGCCAGGCGTCGACGGCGTCGATGGCGCCGACGACTGGGTGTCCGAGGACCCGCCTCCGCACGCGGTCAGTGCTGCCGCTGCAATAGCGGATATTAGAAGTCTGATTTTCATGGTTTTGATTTCCCCCTGTCGTATGAATGAATGCAAGCTCGTTGCCTCACCCGTTCCCTGTGGGCGATCGAAACCACCCGGGGGCGATTCTGCGAAGAACGCAGAGCGACGCGCATCATTCATTCAGATGAAAATCTGCAGATACCCCCAATGAGAGGGGCATAAATCCCCTGACAGCTTGGGCAAGCTAGGCGGGTCCGTAAGAGACCGTCAGCGTCGCGACAATCAGGCAATCGCTGAATTAGAGAGCTTTGGGGAGAAGGGGAATTGCCAAGGGATCATCTCATCGGGGACCTCTATGAGGCCGCAGTCCGGGAGGACGGCTTTCTGGAGGTGTTTCAGACAGTCGCCGAATCATTGGGCGCCAATGTATTCCATATGTTCAGCTGGGATGCACTGCGCAACGCCCCGCGTCTGTCCATCTACACGCCCGACAGGGACTGGGATGCCATCGTCGAGAGTTACGATCAGTACTACGGCGCATTGGATCCACGGCGCAGCTTTGTCGAATCCGCGGCCCTAGGCGAATTTGTCTGCTGCCAGGACCGCCTTACCGAGCAAGACGTTGCGCGCAGCGAGTTTTTCCAGGACTACCAGCTTCCGTCAGGGTTGCGCTATCTGCAGGGCGTACGCCTGGCTCGCGCCGGCAGTGATGACATTCTGCTGGGCTTGCTGCGAGCGAAAGACAGGCCGCCATACACACTGGAAGAGCGCGCCGCGGCGGCGGGCCTGGTCGGGCACCTGCAGCGCTCCATCAACCTCTGGCAGGACGCCAGGATCCTGCATCGCGACGCCGCGCTTGGCAATGAACTGATGGAGCAGCTGGGCCTTGCGGTGTTCACGCTGGACAGGCGTTTTCGGCTGGTCTTTGCCAACCAGGCTGCCGAAACGATGCTGCGCGCAAGCGCCTGTTTGAAACTGGAGCATGGGCGCCTGGCCGCGGCCACAGCCGCCGAGAATGATGGCCTGCAGGCGGCCATGGCGCGCGTGGGAAAGACGCGCAAGGGCGAAAGCCCGGCGTTGCGGGCCGCATCGGGAGCCTCTCCCGAAATATTCCTCAACATCGCATGCGTTCCCGGCCAGGACACGCGCGCGGCGTTTGGCGATGCAACCCTCCTGGTTACAGCCAGGCGGCGCGGCACGGCGCCGCTGGTAACCGCAAGACAGTTGCAGGGGGCCTTCAGGCTGTCAGCGGCCGAGGCGGCTGTGGCTGAAGCGTTGATTTGCGGCAAGACCCCTGACGAGTACGCCGCCAGCGCCAGGGTCTCGCTCGCCACCGTGCGTACGCAGTTGCGGGCGATTTTCGACAAGACAAACACGCGATCCCAAGCGGAAGCCGTTGGGGCAATGCTGTGGGTGCTGTCGCAGGCGGGGGGTGATCGCTAGGATGGCCTGATGCCGGGGCGCCCGCATCGCCGCGCGTGCCTCCTTCATCCATGTAAAAGAACCGACACGCCGCTCGCCAGAGTAAGGGGGCCCGAGACTCCCTTGCGCAATCCGTTGGAAAAAGCCGTCCGCCCTATCTTTCCAAGCGAGCGCCAAGCAGAACCCCGATTGCTGCGATAGCAAAGTACATCAGGTTTCCGATACGCAGGCCGGCTGCGCCCACCGAGAGGAATAACCTGCTGGCGGACAGGAAGAACAACGACAGGAAGAAGAGGTTCTGCGCACCCGCACCGCCGTGGCGCGCTGACAGGTAGAAGTTCATGCGTCAGGCAGGAACGTTCGAGCCAAACCGGTGCGAGAATAGCCGTGCCGCATTGATTCAGTGGTCTGAATCCAAAATTAACCTGCGCAGACTCTCTCCGGCCAGTGGCATTTCGTGAAGCCGCTTGCCCGTCGCATCAAAAATCGCATTGGCGATGGCACCGCTGGTCGGCCCCATTGCCGCCTCGGCGACGCCCAGGAACGGACTACCCGACCGGTCGATCAGATGAGTGTTAATGCTCGCGGGCACGGCCGAGAAGCGCATGATCGGGTAGCTGCTCCAGTCAAAGCTTCTGATTTTTTCCTGATCGTATTTCAGCTCCTCATAGAGCGTCCAGCTGGCGGACTGAATAATACCGCCCTCGATCTGGTTGTGGATGCCGTCCGGATTGACGATCTGGCCGCAATCGACCGCCACCTCCGCACGCTCGAGTCGCACATCGCCGGTGGCCTTCTCAACGTAGACTTCGACAGCAATCGCGACATAGCCCATCAGATTCTTGTACTTCGCAAAGCCGAATCCAACCCCGTATCCAGGCTTGCGTGGTGGGCGAGGCCATCCGAACTTTGCTGCCGCGAGACGAATGACATCCTGTGCCCGTGAATCGTCGAGATGCTTCAGGCGAAATGCCACCGGATCGATGTGCGCCGCTGAGGCAAGCTCATCCATGAAGCTTTCGATGGCGAACACGTTGGTATGCGCCCCGAGTGATCGCATCGCCGACGTGTTGAGGGGCATGGTCGGCGAGAAATTGTTGACTACCTGAATGTTCGGGAGCTTGTAAAGGGGTATCGCATTTCTGTCCCCTCCCCCTTCCGGCTGACGCATCGGCACGGAAGGCGCCGAGACAAAAGGCCTGGCAAGCAACCGCGCCGGGACCAGACGTCCGGCATTCACTATACGCTCGTTGTGGGAACTGCTCCAAAGCGCATACGTCCAGTTTACGATCGCACCACTGGCGTCAATCGATGCGCTTAACTCACTGACCATCGCCGGTGTGAAGTGGTCCCACATATGCTCCTGGTCTCTCATCCACTGGAGACGCACCGCCCTGCCGGGCAATTCGCGGGCGAGCAGCGCGGCATGCGCCGCCGCATCATCGGCGCCATTGTGCCCATAGCAGCCGGGTCCCTCCACATGGATGCAGCGCACTTTGTCCTTCGGCATGGAAAGCATCTCGGCTAGCGCGTCGCGCAACGGATAGACGCCTTGCGAGTGCGTCCATACGGTCATACGACCGTTCTCGAAGCGCGCAATGGAGCAGGACGGCCCGATCGAGCCATGCATCAGGTAACGCTTGGCAAACCTGGCGCTAAGGGTTTTTGCCGTCGGGGGAGATGGCGACTTTGTGTTGGCGACCTCTATCCTTTCGGTTGCAATTGACTTGAGCTCTTGATGCACGGTGGAAGGGTCGGGAAGCTTCCGACCGGGACTCCAACGGCTGCCCGCAGACAGCTTCCGCTGCGCCTCCACGGCCTGCCATTCGCCTTTTGCCACCACCGCCAGCAGATCGCCGTCCCTGACGATTTTGAGCACACCAGGCAGGCGCATTACCTCGTCTTCGTTTATCCCGAGCAATCTGGATCCATAGGAAGGCGGCAGCACGGCACGGGCATGGATCATGTTGTCCATTTGCATATCCTGGACGTAACTGGCAGCCCCGGTGACCTTACCGGGGATATCCAGTCGTTGCACGGACGTGCCTATCACCCGAAACGTCGAAGGGTCCCTTAGCGGCGATGTCCTGGTGGCCTTCCGGTGCAGGTTCACGGTCTGCACGAGTTCACCGAAAGTGAGTGAGCGTCCGTCCGGGGCGCTGACCCTGGCATCCGCCACGGTCAACCTGGCCCGGTCCACGCGAAGCCGCCTGGATGCAGCCTCGACAAGCAGTCCCCGCACCTGGGCCGCGGCATTCAGCAGCGCGCTGCCACTGTCGGCCATCGTATGGCTGCCAGCTGTCAGTCCCTCGTCTGGGGAGGCGCCAGTGTCTGCCGTCAGGAAGGTGATCAAGGATGGCGCCATATTCAGCTCTTCCGCGGCGACCTGAAGCAGTGCCGTGCGCACCCCGGTACCAAGCTCGACCTTTCCTGTGTATACGGTCACCTTGTTGTCCGGCGCGATCTTGATCCACGCATCGAGGAACGGATTGGTCTTCAGGCTCCCGGCCAGCGTCTCCAGTTCTCTGGATACGTACACCGCCGCGCCTTCGTCGGCAATGACTTTCTGAGCCCTGGAATTAGCGCCCGGCAGGAGACTGAAGCCGACAACCAGCGACCCCGAGATCAGGAAGCTCCGCCGACTTTGATCGAAATCGTTGTCGTCGGTACTCATCACGCGCCTCCCACCTTGCCGTGACGCCCCTTCCCCTGCGTGTTCACAGCGGCTCGGATCGCCGCCAGAATCCGCATATGCGTGCCGCAACGACAAAGGTTCGGTTCCATATGCGCCCGCAACTCCGCTTCCGTCGGCCTGGGGTTCTGCTCGAGCAGTGCCTGTGCGCGCATGATCATGCCCGCGATACAGTAGCCGCACTGCGCTGCCTGATGATCAATAAAGGCCTTTTGCAACGGCCCGGGCTTCTCTTTGGTGCCGAGGCTTTCAATGGTTCGCACCGGCCGGCTGCCAATGGCGGAAACGGGCATCAGGCAGGAAAAGACCGGACGGTCGCCCACGATCACAGTGCATGCGCCGCATTGGCCAAGGCCACAGCCGAACTTCGCACCATGGAGTTGCAGTTCATTACGCAGGGCGTAGAGCAGCGGCGTGGACGGATCGATGTCGAGATCGTGCCGAACCCCGTTTACGGTGATATTAATCATCTCGAATTGTTCTCCATTCTGATCTCGGACACCGTTTTCGCGACTTCCGTCCATGCCGGCTCCTGAGAATAGGCGGCACGCAGATAGCCCGCAAGATCAGCAAGCTGGTCATCACGCAAGGACTCAGAGAACGGGGGCATGAAATGGATTGACCCCGCGCCTTGCCAAGGGACGCCGTTCATCAACATCTGAATGACATTGCGTGGGCTTCGCGCATTCACGGCCGTGCTGGAGGCAAGCCCTGGACGTCCGCCAATCGCCTGCATCGGTGCGCCATTGCCATGACAGGCGGCGCATGCAGCATTGAAGAGCGCTTCGCCGCGACGCACGCTATCGCCTTCCGGCGGCCTTCCCACATTGGAGACTGGCTGCATGGCGGCCACAGTGCCGGGCTTTTGAATAGAAAGGATGTAGGTCGCGATTGCTTCGACATCGCTCACGGGCACAGTGGCGAGCTCCTGCGTCACCGGGAGCATTGGACCTGCTGCGGCACCATGCTCGCTGGCGCGGCCGGTGCGAAGGTAAGTCACGAGCTGCGCCTTGGTCCAGGGGACTACCGCACTGCCCAGCGCATCCAGCGCCGGTGCCTCCCAACCGTCGACCAGCCCTCCCCCGAAGGCCTTTCCGGACTTCTCGCCACCAATCAGGTTGAGGGGCGAATGGCACGCCGCGCAATGTCCGGTGCCGTCGACCAGCATGCGCCCCCGGTTCCACTCTGCGCTCTCGGATGGCTCGGGCTTTTGTTCCCCTGGTTTCAGGAACAGGACGTTCCAGAAGGCCACAAACGGCCGAAAGTTAAGGGGAAAGATCAGATCATTGTCCGGAGCTTTTGCTTCAACCGGATCCAGGCTCATCAGGTAGGCATAGGCTGCGGCAATGTCGCCGTCCGACATCCTGGTGAAGTGAGTGTATGGGAATGCCGGATAAAGTTGATGACCATCGCGCGCTATGCCACGACGCATCGCTCGCGTAAATGCCTCCAGGGACCACGAGCCAATGCCCGTGGCGGCGTCAGGGGTGATGTTGGTCGAATAGATCGTGCCAAAGGGCGTCTCCAGCGGCAAGCCACCAGCAAACGGTTTCCCGCCCTTGGCGGTATGGCAAACGAAGCAATCACCAAGTGCGACGACCCGAGCGCCATAAATCCTCGTCTGACTGTCCCATGAACTGACCGGCGGTGCAGGCACGCTGGCAAGGGTCGGCTCCCACATGTTTACTGCTGCAGCACTGCAGGCCACCACCGTGGCGCTCAGTGCAGCTATTAGCAGATTCCTCTTTCTCATCGCTGCACCATTGGAGATCAACACTTCACTCGATGTCAATTTGCCGGCAGCACCCCCGATGTGCCCGCCATGGGCCAGCAACGATACGCGCTGTCGCTCAAAGGGAGGACGGGCGCCTCAGACACCCGCTCGCCTGACACAACCCTGGGCGCGCCTCCCGAGCGAGCTTTCAGCCATTCTAGTAGCGCACCGCGGCTGCAAAGCATTGCTTGGCACGCAAAGCTCGGTTGCGCGGGCACCCTCTTCCGATCTGTCATGACCATGCCTATGCTTGCCCCCACACTCCCTTGTCAGGGGCAGCCGACTTTCTGGATGAGATTTGACATGACCGACGATCTGATATGCCCATGGCCCCCAGGCGCGCTCGCGAGCTTGACTCGCATACGCGCTGGCTTTCGCTTCAGTGCCGGCGCGGTGAGGTCCGTGCTATGACTTCGCACAAGCGTCGACGGGCCATTGTGATCGGCGGCTCGCTGGGGGGACTGTTCACTGCATCTGTGCTGCAGGCGATCGGGTGGGAAGTGGCCGTATTCGAGCGCTCTCCCGGGCAGCTGGAAAGCCGGGGCGGCGGATTGGTCCTGCAACCGGACGTACTGGAAGCGTTTCGATTTGGCGGCGTCCGGAGGCCGCCGGAAATGGGAGTTCGGTCGAAGTATCGAATCTTCCTGGACCCTCATGGCGAGATTGTCGAGCGGCTGCTTATGCCGCAAACGCAGACTGCATGGAGCATCCTGTACAGTCTTCTCAAGGAATCGCTGCATCCCGGCCTGGTTCATGCTGGCGAGGCACTTGTCCGTCTCGAGCAGCTTGGAGATGAGATGCTGGCAACCTTTGCGAGTGGCCGGGTGGAGCGTGCTGACCTCCTGGTAGGTGCCGACGGGCCCCGTTCCACCGTACGGCAATGGTTGTCACGGGGCGATGCGCCGGCCTATGCGGGCTATGTCGCGTGGCGCGGGCTGCTGCCTGAGGGAAGCCTCGATCGGGAGGTTACAGCACGCCTTACCAATGCGTTTGCATTTCAGCAAGGCCCGGATCATCAAATGCTGACCTACCTCATTCCAGGCGAAGACGGCTCCATACGCCCGGGCGAGCGGCGCCTGAACTGGGTGTGGTACCGCAACCTGGCCGCAGGGCGATGCTGGATGCGGCCCTGACGGACCGGGACGGCCGTCGGCGCTCCCACTCCATCCCGCCGGGCGCGCTGAAATATCTCCATGGCGACGCGTTGAGGAAGGCAGCAAGCCTGAGTCTGGCGCCCGTCTTCCAGCGACTGCTGCTGTCGACAAAGGAGCCCTTCATGCAGGTCATCCAGGATTATCAGGCTCCAAAGATGGTCTTTGGACGCGCGATCCTGCTTGGCGACGCAGCCTTCGTCGCCCGGCCCCATACCGGGGCCGGTGCGGGCAAGGCAGCCGCCAATGCCCTGGCACTCGGCAAGGCGCTGCGTGATACAGGAACGGACATAGATATAGGCCTCGCGACTTGGCAGCAAAGCCAGTGGGCAGAGGGCAAGCGCATGGCCCAATGGGGCATGTCGTTGGGCAGCACGATCATGGGGTTGTAGCAGGTAGCGGGCCACACGATGGCCAGTAGACGGGGCGCTTAGCCTGAGCCTACCACCATGCAACGGCTCGTCATTGGTGCAATCCGGCGACCGCGTGAGCGTGCCGCCAGCATGGACTACATTCAGCCAGTGGCTATGCCTGAGAACTCAAAGGTTCAGCAGACGTGCCGCGTTGCCCCCAACGACCATGCGCTTCTGGTCATCAGGCAGAGCGAGACGATCCAGGAAGCGCACGGGTTGCTCATAGCCCATGTCGAAGCAATAGTCGCTGCCCAGCACGAGGCGGTCCGCCCCAATGTTCCGAATGAGAAAGTCAAGGGTTGGGCCGGAGTGCGAGATCGTATCGTAGCTAAACCGGCGCAGGTAGCTGCTGGGCTTCTGTGCCAGGCGCTTCGTTTCCGAACGCATCGACCAGCCCGCATCTATCCGCCCGACAAGGATTGGCAGAGCGCCACCCGCGTGAGGCAGAGAGAAGTGCAACGCGGGATACTTGTCCAACACCCCGCCCAGAATCAGATGGGACGCAGCGATCGCGGTATCAAACGGATTGCCGAGCAAGTTGCTCAAATAGAAGTCGGCCAGTCGCGCGCCGCCGACTGTTTGCTGGGGATGAAGAAAGATCGGCAGATTCAGCTGCTCGATGCGCTTGAATATCGGCGAAAACAACGGGGCATCGAGGTCACGATTGTTGATGTTCGTTCCCATGTAGATGCCGCGCACGCCCGGTAATCCCGCCGCAAATTCAAGTTCATCGATCGCGTCGTTCGCATTCAGCATCGGCAGCGTTGCCAGTACGACAAACCTGGTGGGATGCTTCCGGTGGACATCGGAGGCCGCGGTGTTCCATGCTCTGGCGAGCTTTGCATTGAGTGTGCGATCGGCCCAGTAGACCATTGGCACACTCAGGGAGATGGCCTGGACGTCGACCCCTGAATTGTCCATGTCCCGGACGCGTTGCTCCACGTCGATAAATTTCATGGGCAGGGGCCCCAGTCCGCCGGCAGGCGTCTGGAACGTGAAGGAGTCGTCGTTGCGGAAAAAGTGGCCGCCGAACTGCTTCCCTTCACCACCCAGAAGCCCCAGGAAGCTTTCGGAATAATAGTGCGCGTGTATGTCGATCGAAAGCGGTTTGCCGGTGCTCGCAGCGGCCGTGGACGGCTGCGAAGCCAACGCTGGCAATCCTGCCATCATGCCCGCGGCGATTGCACTCACCGAACCAAGCAGTCGACGCCGGTTGGGCGATACGCAGCAAGGACAATCCATGTCTCTGTCTCCTTTTATTGTTGAAGTTTCAAGCACCACTTGCCTTCATCCGGCCTATTCCGGCGTGTGGCCAGCGCGACTTGGAGGGCGCTGACCATGCATACGCGGAGTACAACGCCAGTCAATTTATCGAATGATTATTTGCGTGGCAGTGTAGGACGGTGGGCTCCAATCAGAAAGCGCAGAAAGATCGGGGATTACCCTATTGTCGCGGCTCGATGTGCGCCGGCGGCGGGGATCGGCGCCAGGACGCGGCCCGATAAGAGTCCAGCTACGCTCTCTTGGTCGCACACCAGCCGATAGCACCTAGGGTAAATCCTCACACGCATCACGCTTGGCCCTCCGAACCAGCTCGCCTACAATTTATCTACCGATCACTTATCGATCGATAAATAGCAGAGGCAACCATGGCAATTACGAAACTAGCGCACTACTCGATCCGCACCACGGACCTCGACCGGTCGTGCGCCTTCTATCAACGCATTCTTGGTTTCCGTCAGGGATATCGCCCGCCGTTCGATTTCCCCGGCACCTGGCTGTACCTGGGAGATGACGAAAGCGAGTTCGGCGTGGTGCACATCATCGGCGTCGATCCAGACAACCTCGGCGGCCTGAGTGCCTATCTGGGTGACCGTCATCTCCCGGTTTCCGGCACCGGCACCGTCGACCACATCGCCTTCCTTGCCACCGGTGTTCAGGAAATGTGGGCGAAGCTGAAAGCCGAAGGCATGGCCTGGCGCGACCGCACGGTGCCGAGCCTCGGCCTGCACCAGGTGTTCATCGAAGACCCGTCTGGCGTCACCATCGAGCTGAATTACCCCGCCGCAGAAGTCGCGGGCCTTGACATCCCAGGTGGCAGCGCGACTGCGCACAGCATGGCAGTGACAGGAGAATGATCATGACAATGTTTTCCAGGCAGCCCAAGGCGATCGTAGTGGGTGGCTCGCTGGGCGGGCTCTTTGCGGCCAATCTTCTGTCTCGCGACGGCTGGGACGTCGAAGTCTTCGAGCGTGTTCCTGAAGCGCTCGCAGGCCGCGGTGCCGGCATTGTCACGCACCCCGAGTTGTTCGAAGCGCTGGCCGCGGCAGGTGTCCAGGTCGACGATTCGATCGGTGTGCGCGTGCAGTCGCGCCTGACGCTGTCACAGGACGGTTCAGTGCTCTCGCAGCGAGAAATGCCTCAGACGCTGACGGCGTGGGGCAAGATGTATCAGGTGCTGCGCGCAGCCTTCCAATTGGGTTGCTATCGACCGGGGGGAAACGTGGTTTCCGTCGAGAGCGAGCCGGGTCGTGCCGTCGTGACCCTCGATGATGGCTCCGCGCATTCTGCCGATCTTGTCATTGCCGCCGACGGTTTTCGCTCCGCGCTGCGCGAGCGTCTGCTGCCTCATGTCCAGCTCCAGTACGCGGGCTACATTGCGTGGCGCGGCCTGGTGGACGAAATGGCGCTCAGCGAGTCCACGCGGGATGCGCTGTTCGAAAAGTTCGCGTTTTGCCTCCCACCGCACGAGCAGATTCTCGGCTACCCGGTGGCCGGCCAAGACAACAGCACCCAGCCCGGCGAGCGACGCTATAACTTCGTGTGGTATCGCGCCACCAGCGAGGACATCGATCTGCCCAATCTGCTGACCGACGCCAGCGGCAAGCGCTGGTCGGGTGGTATTCCCCCTACGCTGATCCGCCCCGAGGTGCTCGCGGACATGGAAGAAGCGGCGCTGACCCTGCTCGCGCCCCAGTTTGGCGAAGTCGTGACAAAGGCCGCGCAACCGCTGTTCCAGCCAATCTTTGATCTTGAAGTCCCGCGCATGGCGTTCGATCGCGTCGCGCTGTTGGGCGATGCCGCCTTCGTGGCGCGACCCCACTGCGGTATGGGTGTGACCAAGGCTGCAGGCGATGCCATGGCACTGGTGAAGGCGCTGCGGGCTCACGACACCGTGCCGGCGGCGCTCGAAGGCTACAGCGCTGAGCGCGTTCAGGTGGGGGCGGCGATCGTCCAGCACGCCCGCCACCTCGGCGCCTACATGCAGGCCCAGCTCAAGGACGAGACCGATCGCCAGATGGCCGAGCGCTATCGCACGCCGGAAGCAGTCATGCGCGAGACGGCGGTGTCGACGCGATTCTGATCGCATTACCGCATACCGCTATCCCCGGCGGCGGTGCTCTGCCAGCCAGTTACGCTGCCGCCAACAATAGAGAAGATCCGTCCAAATGGAGACAAGCATGGAACACCTTGCCGCAACGTATCCGCCAAGCGGTGATGAGGCAACATCGACGCCGCTTCCCCCACCCAATCCGGTGCTCAGCAACCCGGCATTCCAGGCGCTGGTCCGCGCGCGCCGCAGCTTCGCGTATACGCTTACGACTCTCATGCTGGCGGTGTACTTCGGGTACATCCTCACGCTCGCCTTCAACCCGGCGCTGCTCGGACGTCCATTGACGCCGGGACAGCCAATGTCCATCGGCATTCCGATCGGATTCGGCATGTTCGCGATCACCTTCTTCCTCGTCGCCCTGTATGTCCATCGTGCCAACACCGTGCATGACGCGATGATTCACGCGATTCGCGAAGGGGCGGAAAAATGAAGCGACTCTCACTGTTCATTGCATTGTTTTCGGCCACCTTGCCAGCCATCGCCGCCACACCGACGGTCGGCCAGGGGCTGAACGTCATCGCCATCGTGATGTTTCTGGTCTTCGTCGCCTCAACGCTGCTGATTACGCGCTGGGCCGCCAGGAACACCCACAGCGTTGCAGATCACTACGCCGCGGGGGGCAAGATCACCGCCATGCAAAACGGCTGGGCCATCGCCGGCGACTATATGTCCGCCGCGTCCCTGCTCGGCATCTCCGCACTTGTCTTCACCAGCGGCTATGATGGTCTGATCTATTCGATCGGCTTTCTGGCAAGCTGGCCCATTATCCTGTTCCTGATTGCAGAGCCACTGCGCAACCTGGGCCGGTTTACCCTGGCCGACGTGGTCTCCTACCGCTTGCAGCAACGCCCGATCCGCGCGTTCTCGGCGTCGAGCTCGATCGTCATCGTGCTGCTTTACCTGGTTTCGCAAATGGTGGGCGCGGGCAAGCTGGTGGAGCTGCTGTTCGGCTTCAACTACACGGCGGCAGTAGTGCTGGTCGGTGTGCTGATGGTCATCTATGTCTTTTTCGGCGGCATGCTGGCGACGACGTGGATCCAGATCATCAAGGCTGTCCTCCTGCTGGCAGGCGCGGGATTCATGGCGTTCATGGTGCTGGGCCGCTTTGGCTTCAGCCTCAATACCTTGTTCGCCGAGGCTATCGCGGCCCACGGCAAGCACGCCGCGATCATGAGTCCGGGAGGCCTTGTCTCCGATCCGGTCTCGGCCGTCTCCCTCGGGCTCGCGCTAATCTTCGGCACAGCGGGACTACCGCATATCCTGATGCGCTTCTTTACGGTCGCTGACGTCAAGGCGGCGCGCAAGAGCATCCTGTATGCGACCGGCATCGTCGGGAGTGGCTACGCGCTGATCATCATCATCGGCTTCGGCACGATTGCGCTCGTTGCCAACGACCCGCTGTATCACAACGCCTCGGGCGCGGTAATCGGCGGCGTCAACATGGTCGCCGTGCATCTGGCGCATGCCGTAGGTGGCAACGTCTTCCTTGGCTTCATCTGCGCGGTGGCATTCTCTACCATCCTGGCGGTGGTTGCGGGCCTGACGCTGGCTGGCTCATCGGCCATCTCCCATGACCTTTATGCCAAGGTGCTGCGCCAGGGCACGGCGACGGACAAGGACGAAATGCGGGTGTCGCGCATGACGACACTGGTGCTCGGGGTGTTGTCGATCCTGCTGGGCATCCTTTTTGAGAAGCAGACCATCGCTTTCATCGTCAGCCTGACGTTCTCCATCGCCGCCAGTTCTAACTTTCCCGTGCTGCTGCTCTCCATTTACTGGCGCGGGCTGACCACGCGGGGTGCCGTCGTCGGCGGCTCGCTCGGCTTGTTGACTGCGGTGCTGCTGACGGTGCTGAGCCCGACGGTCTGGGTCCAGGTGCTGGGACACGCGAAGGCGATCTATCCCTACGAATATCCGGCGCTGTTCTCGATGCTGGTCGCGTTTGCGGGAATTTACGTCTTCTCTGTGACTGACAAATCCGCTCGCGGCGCGCGGGAGCGCGGTGCCTTCCGCAATCAGCTGGTGGATTGCGAGCTGGGCTTGATCAAGCGTCAATAAGCGGGGGCTGCGGCGGAGTGTCCGGCGCCAGTTCCGCCGGACTCCCATCACCGCGGCGGAGGGCTAGCCGTGCACGCCCGGGCTGATTCGGCATATTCCAATTTATCACTTGATTGGTACAATGGAAGCGGCAACCCCCATCCGGGGCTCTGCACAGGTGAACAAATGGAACGAGGCGCCACCACAGCCAAGCACGGCATACCGGCCAAGCCCGGCAAACGGCTGCTCCCGGAAGAGCGGGAACAGCAGATTGTCCAGAAGGCCATCGAGCATTTCACCCGGAATGGTTTCTCCGGCAGCACCAGGGAGCTGGCGAAGCAGATCGGCGTTACGCAGCCGCTGCTTTACCGCTATTTCGAGAGCAAAGATGCCCTGATTGAGCGCGTCTACAATGAGGTCTTCCAATGGCGGCCAGATTGGGAGCGGCAAATCGCCGACCGGTCTACTCCGCTGGCGCAGCGGCTCTACGCCTTCTACCTCGACTATGCGTCAGTGATCTTGCGCGAGGAGTGGATCAGGATCTTCATTTTCGCCGGCCTGACGCGCGAAGGCATCAACAACAAATACCTCAGCAAGCTTCGCAGCAAGGTCTTCCTGCCCGTGCTGGCCGAAGTCCGGGCAGAGTACGGTATCCCGGAACCGCGCAGCGCCGCCGAGCTTGATGCCGAGGTCGAGATGATCTGGAGTCTGCACGCCGCCATCTTCTATCTGGGCGTGCGCAAATGGGTCTACGGGCTCAAGGTCCCGGCTGACCTGGGCGGCGTTGTGCGCCAGAAGGTCGATATTTTTCTGCAGGGCGCGCCCGCCGTCATGCTGAGCCTTCGGCGTCCGGTCGCCTGATGCCGTCGCATGCCGCATAGCGTAAGCGCATTGCCAGTGCGGATGTCTGAACCGCCTGAACGCCCTCCCGTCAGACCAACGCTTCGTGCAGCCCACCATCAACGAGACGGGAGGCAGGATCTTGTCAACGGCGACAGGCGGCGTGATACGCTTTCCTGAGGGTCCACGCCGATCCCTGCCACCCGGAGTGCTCTGACATGGACAAGCTGCTGGCATTGAGAGTTTTTGTCGAGACTGTCGACGCCAAGGGCTTCTCTTCTGCGGCCAGACGGTTGAGCCTTGCCACCTCGTCCGTGACGCGCATGATGGACAGTCTCGAGGAAGATCTCGGTGCGGTCCTATTGAACCGGTCGACCCGGCAGGTCACGGTATCCGCAGCCGGTGCCGCCTACTACCAGCGCGCGCGAAAGATCCTGGATGCCGTTGCGGAAGCGGACGCCCAGATCGCCGACCGCGGCGACACGCCAGTCGGCCAACTGCGCGTCTCGCTGCCGGTTGCGTTCGGGCGGCGTTGCATCGCGCCTTTTCTGGGCGGTCTGCTGGCACGTTATCCCAAGCTCGAGCTGGAAGTGACGCTGACGGACGAGATCGTGGACTTGCTTAGCGAGCGTATTGACTTGTCCATCCGGCTTGGCAGTGCGGCATCGTTGGATGATGTGGTTGCGCGCCAGATCGGCACGTTCCGCCGCAAGGTAGTAGCCAGCCCGGGCTATCTCCTGCGCCACAGCCTGCCCGCAGCACCACTGGACCTGGCGGGGCACGAGTGCTTGCGGTTCAGCTATGACGTGGGGCAGCAAGTCTGGACCTTTGTCCGTGACGGCGAAGAGATGCAAGTCCCCGTTCGTGGCAACTTCAGAAGCAACAATTCCGAGGTACTGCGCGAGCTAGTGATGTCCGAAGCAGGTATCGCGCTGTTGCCGGACTGGCTTGTCGCAGAAGACATCCAACGCGGAAACCTGACGTCGCTCTTCGATGACTGGTCCGTCAACCCGAACCGCGCCACTTCCGCCATCTCAGCACTCTTCCTGCCCAACCAGCGCGGGTCAAGGCGTATTGGCGCGTTTCTCGACTTTCTTGGCGAGATTCCCGGGCCGACTTATCGGGGCAATACCGCACGGTAGTCCCCCGCCACTGCCAGTGCGAAACACTGGCCATGGTGGCACGGAATCCTGTGATGGTACCCGTACCCGGCGCCTGAACCATCGTGCGCCGTCAAGCACTCATCCGGCAGCCGGGGTACCAACCAACGCAACCTCACCTTGCCGCCCACGCAATGCTTCTTTGCGCGGCAGACCGATTCTCCCCGGATGCACCGGCCCCTACTCTGTGAACCATCTCTTCCGAGATCAGGGCACGCCAGGCATCGCCCTGCCGCCCCGCACTGATCGTACCGACTTGATGGAGATTCACCGTGACCAAGCATCTGATGACCCCCGTTCGCATTGGTAACCATACGCTCTCGCACCGCGTCGCGATGGCGCCGTTGACGCGCTCCCGGGCAGGCCAACCGGGCAACGTTCCAACCGCGATGAATGTCGAGTATTACCGCCAACGCGCCAGCGCAGCACTGATCGTCACGGAAGCAACGCAAATCTCACAGCAAGGCCAGGGCTACGCCTGGACGCCGGGGATCCACTCCGAAGAACAGGTGCAGGGCTGGCGTGCCATCAGTGATGCCGTGCATGAGGGCGGCGGCACCATCTTTCTGCAACTCTGGCACGTCGGTCGCGTATCTCACCCGGTCTTCCAGCCTGATGGTGCGCTGCCCGTGGCACCCAGTGCGCTGCCTGTGCCTGGAAAGACGTTCATTCTGGACGAAAGCGGCAACGGTGTCTGGGGCGACGTACCGGTTCCCCAGCCGTTGACCACCTCGGGCATTCGCGACATCGTGGAGGACTACCGGCGTTCCGCCCGCAACGCCATCAGGGCAGGCATGGACGGGGTCGAGATCCACGCCGGCAACGGTTACCTCCTCGACCAGTTCATCAACTCCAACAGCAACACGCGTACTGACGCCTATGGCGGCAGCATCGAGAACCGGTCTCGTCTGCTGCTCGAAGTCGTCGACGCCGTCATTGCGGAAATCGGGGCTTCGCGGGTTGCCGTGCGGCTGACGCCAATGGGCCGCTTCATGGGCATGGGCGATGACACCCCAGAGGCCACCTTCGGCCACATTGTGCGCGCGCTGAGCGAGCGGCGCATGGCCTACTTGCATCTGGTCGAGCCGGCCATGGTCGGAACCGACAAGGACGATGACACCGATCCGCGCTGGGACGCGATCATTCGGCAACTGCGCACGGAATACCGCGGCGTGCTGATGCTCGCTGGCGGCTACGACCGCGACAGCGCGGAACAGGCGCTTGCCGACGGACGTGCGGACATCATCGCCTTTGGCCGTCCGTTCATTGCCAACCCTGACTTGCCAGCGCGCTTCCGGAACGGCTTGCCGCTGAATACGCCCGACACCGCTTCCTTCTTTGGCGGCGGGGCCAGTGGCTACATCGACTATCCGAGTGCTACCTGAGCCAGGCCTGCGTGGGATGCCTGCCCACGCAGGGAACGCGCGCTACCGGGTATCTTTCAGCTACTGCCCGGGCCGGCGAGTCCGCCCGCCGCCGTGACGCCTCGCGCTCGGCAGGTCGACAACGCCCATGCCGGATATTCCCTGGCGCACTGCGTCGACAAAGAGCCGAAGTCTTGCTGGGAGAAGCGGGCATAGGGATAGATCAAGTACATTGGCAAAGGCTCCGCCTGCCATTGCGGCAGAAGGTGCAGCAGCTCGCACTCTTTGTGAATCTGGCTTCGTGGCGTGCCTGGTGGAAGACATGTGGCGCAAGGCAGACACGCGAACCGTTAAGGCGTCCACGTGGCAAAATTGCTTCACTCGGCCGCCGTGACCAGCTCACTGGTACGACAGTTGCGGAGACATTGGTTCGATGCATCCGGTCCGGAAACACCGGCAGTTATCGACTTGAGAGCGGAACACGGCAGATGAACTCATTGTTTTCCTTCGGCACTGAGACGGGCGTCGGCTTCCAGGTCGCATGGGAGGACGGCGATCGCGTTGTCGGTCGAGGCTGGCTCCTCGGTCCGGAAGGCGAGCCGAAGGCTATGCTGGCTGTGTGGCCCGCAGCCGAGCACCCGCCCCCCTCTACCCTCGCTCGCCTCGCACACGAATACGGCTTGAAGGGTGAGCTGGACGGCAGTTGGGCGGTGCGGCCGCTAGCGCTTGTGCGGGAACATGGTCGGACTGTTTTGCTGCTTGAGGACCCCGGCGGCGAGCCACTTGCCGGGCTACTGGGCGCCCCCATGGAGATAGGTCGTTTTTTGCGCCAGGCGATCAGCATCGCCGCGGCCCTGGACCAGCTCCACCAGCGAGGTCTTATTCACAAGGACCTCAAGCCGGCCCATATCCTGGTGAATGATGCCCTTGGCGAGGCGCGGCTGACAGGCTTCGGCATTGCCACGCGCCTGTCGCGCGAGCGCCAGGGACTGGCGCCACCGGAAGAGATCGCCGGCACGCTGGCCTACATGGCCCCCGAGCAGACCGGACGCATGAACCGGCCAATCGACGCGCGCAGCGACCTGTATTCGCTCGGCGTCACGCTCTACCAAATGCTCACGGGCGCGCTGCCCTTTGCCGCCGACGACCCGATGGATCTGCTGCATAGCCATCTCGCCCGGCGGCCAGTACCGCCGGCGGAGCGGGTACCGTCGATCCCGGCCTTGCTCTCCGCCATCGTGATGAAGCTGCTCGCCAAGACGGCGGAGGAACGCTACCAGGCGGCAGCCGGACTGGAGGCCGATCTACGGCGCAGCCTGACCGCATGGGAAAGCCTGGGACGCGTTGACACCTTCCCGCTTGGCGAGCATGACCTGCCTGATCGGCCGTTGATTCCGGAACGGCTCTACGGACGGGAGCGCGAGATTGAGACCTTGCTCGCTGCCTTCGACAGGGTAGTAACCCAGGGCACGCCGGAGATTGTGCTGGTCTCCGGCTACGCCGGTATCGGGAAGACCTCGGTCGTGCTTGCGTTGCGCAGCGCACTGGCTCTCAGGAATGGCCTCTTTGCCTCGGGCAAGTTCGATCAGTACAAGCGCGACATCCCGTATGCGACGTTGGCACAGGCTTTCCAGAATCTGATCCGCCCACTGCTGGGCAAGAGCGAGGCCGACTTGGCGCCCTGGCGCGCCGCACTGGCGCAGGCGCTGGGCCCGAATGGCGGCCTCATGGTGCCGCTCATACCCGAGCTCGGGCTGATTCTGGGGCCGCAGGCGCCGGTTCCGGAGCTGCCGCCGCGCGACGAGCAGCACCGATTCCAGATGGTTTTCCAGCGCCTGCTTGCCGTCTTTGCCCAACCCGCGCATCCGCTGGCACTCTTTCTCGACGACCTGCAGTGGCTGGACGCGGCAACACTCGATCTGCTCGAGTATCTGGCGACCCAGCCGGAGGTACGCCACGTGCTGCTGATCGGAGCCTATCGGAATGACGACGTCAAGCCCGGACATCCGTTGCTACTGCGATTGTCGGCAATCCGCCAGGCCGGGGGGCGGGTAAATGACATCGCACTTTCCCCCCTTGGGTTCGAAGATGTAAGCAGACTCATCGTCGATGCCTTGCATTGCGCACCTGGGGACGCCGCACCTCTGGCCCGCCTGGTGCAGGAGAAGACTGGCGGTAACCCATTTTTCGCCATCCAGTTCCTTACCGCCCTGACCGAAGAGGGGCTGCTTGTTTTCGATCATCGTGGCGCGCGCTGGTCTTGGGACCTTGAGCAGATTCGGTCCAAGGGCTTCACCGACAATGTGGTCGATCTCATGCTCGCCAAGCTGAGGCGCCTTCCAGCGGCGACCCGTAGCGCCCTGAAGCAGTTGGCGTGTCTCGGTAATGACGCGGCGATCGCTACCCTGGCCATGGTCCAGGATGCCAGCGAGGCGGTGCTGGACGCGGCTCTGTGGCCGGCAGTACGCGCCGGACTTGTGTTGCGTTTGGGAAATACCTACCGATTCCTGCACGATCGTATCCAGGAGGCGGCCTACGCGCTGATTCCTGAAGACGCGCGGCCGGCAGCGCACCTCGCTATTGGCAGACGGCTCGCTGCGGGCACGCCGCCTGAGGCAATAGCAGAGCGTGTCTTCGAGATCGTCGGCCAGCTCAACCGTGGCGCCGACCTTATCACCGCGGCCGAGGAGCGAGAGCAAGTGGCCGAGCTGAATCTGCTCGCCGGCCAGCGCGCCAAGGCGTCCACGGCCTACGCCTCGGCGCTGACCTATCTCACCGCCGGTGCAGCGCTCATGCAGGAGGACGCCTGGAAGCGCCGGCCCAAGTTTGCTTTCGCGCTCGAGTTCCACCTCGCCGAATGCGAATTTCTGACCGGCGCGCCGGCCGCGGCGGACGCGCGCCTGGCCGAGCTTGCGTGCCGTGCCGCCAGCCTCCCCGATCTGGCCTCCGTCACCCAGCTGCGGCTGGAGCTGTTTCTGGCCCTCGGCCAGCGCGAGCGCGCCGTCGAGGTGGGCCTCGACTACCTGTACCGCGCCGGCGTCCAGTGTTCGGCACACCCGACAGATGAGGAGGTTCTGCAGGAATACGACCGGATGTGGCGGCAACTTGGCGACCGCCCGATCGAGGCGCTGCTCGACCTGCCGATGATGACCAATGCGGTCGCGTGCGAGACCATGGATGTCCTGACCGCGCTGATGCTGCCGGCCTGGTACACCGACGTGAACCTGGGCTCCCTCATCATCGGGCGGATGGCAAACCTCAGCCTCGAGCATGGCAACAGCGACGCGTCGTGCCTCGCCTATACCTGGCTCGGCATGCTCCTGGGGCCTCGGTCCGGCGACTACAAGGCGGCATTCCGCTTCGGCCAGCTCGGCCTGAACCTGGTCGAGCAGCGCGGGCTGGACCGCTTCAGGGCCCGCGTCTACCAGGCTTTCGGCGGCCACGTGATGCAATGGACGCAACCCATCCGTGCCGCGCGCAGCCTGGTGCGGCGCGCTTTCGACGTGGCCAGCAAGCTTGGTGACCTTACCTACGCGTCCTTCGCACGCAACAACCTCATTACGCAGTTGCTCGCCTGCGGCGATCCGCTTGCCGAGGTGCAGAATGAAGCTGAGGCCACGATCGGCTTCGCACGCCGCGCGAGCTTCGGTCTCGCCGTCGACCGGGTCACCCCCCAGCTCCAGCTAGCGCGAACTCTGCGCGGACTGACCCCGGTGTTCGGCGTCTTCGATGATGATGATTTCAACGAGGAGCAGTTTGAGCGGTATCTCGATGAGGCTCCGGGCCCCGCCCTCGCCACCTGCTGGTACTGGATCCGAAAACTGCAGGCACGCTTCCTCGCCGACGACCACGCAGCCGCCATAGCGGCGGCGGACAAGGCGGAACGTCTCCTCTGGACATCGCCATCGTTCTTCGAGCAGGCGGAATACCACTTCTACGCAGCGTTGGCGCGGGCCGCATGTTGCGGCACGGCCGCCGCGCCAGAACGGACCCGGCACCTGGAGGCATTGGCCGCCCATCATCGCCAGCTCCTTGTCTGGTCCGAGCATTGTCCGGAGAATTTCGAGAACAGAGCCGCATTGGTTGGCGCGGAAATCGCCCGCCTCGATGGGCGCGAAGTTGATGCAATGCGCCTCTACGAGCAGGCCATCCGCTCCGCGCAGGACAATGATTTCATCCATAACCAGGCACTCGCCAACGAGCTGGCCGCGCGATTCTATGCTGCGCGTGGCTTCGAGAAAATTGCCCGCGTCTATTTGGAGGATGCCCGCCATGGCTATCTCCGCTGGGGCGCCGGCGGCAAGGTGCGGCAACTCGATGCATTGTATCCGCACCTCCGGGGGGAAGAGCGAGCACCCGCACCGACGACGATCGGGGCGCCGGTCGAACACCTGGATCTCGCCACCGTGATTGCCGTGTCGCAAGCCGTGTCCGGCGAGATCGTCCTGGACAAATTACTCGACACACTCATGCGCACCGCGATTGAACAGGCCGGCGCGGTACGGGGACTGCTGATCCTGCCCCGAGGGGCCGAGCAGCGCATCGCAGCAGAGGCTACGACCAGTGGCGATATTGTCACGGTGCAGCTGCGCGACGAGAGCGTGACTGCGACTGCGCTGCCGGTATCGATGCTCCACTATGTCTTGCGCACCCGCGAGAACATCATTCTCGACAATGCCGCGACACAGAACCCGTTTTCCGCCGATCCATACATTCTGCAGCATCATGCCCGATCGATTCTTTGCCTGCCATTGCTCACACAGGCCAAGCTCATCGGGGTGCTCTACCTCGAGAACAACCTCTCGCCACGCGTCTTCGCGCCGAGCCGAACCGCCGTACTGAAGATGCTCGCCTCGCAGGCCGCGATCGCCCTGGAGATTACTTGTTTGTATCGGGATCTCGCACAACGCGAAGCGAAGATCCAGCGCCTGGTTGAGGCCAACATCATCGGGATCTGCATCTGGCACCTGGACGGCCGAATCCTCGAGGCCAATGACGCGTTCCTCCGCATGCTGGGCTACGATCGCGAGGACCTCGCCTCGGCCCCCTTGCGCTGGACGGACCTGACGCCCCCGGATTGGCGCGAGCGTGACGCACGGTTGCTCCAGGACCTTCGGATCAGCGGGACCTTGCCGCCGTTCGAAAAAGAGTTCTTCCGCAAGGATGGAAGCCGCGTGCTCGTCCTGCTAGGGTGCGCGACATTCGAAGAGGGTGGGGACCAAGGTGTCTCCTACATACTTGATCTAACCGAGCGCAAGCGCGCCGAGGAGGCGCTGCACCAGGCACAGGCCGAACTGGCACACGTTACCCGCGTGACGACGTTGAACGCGCTGACCGCGTCGATCGCGCACGAGGTCAACCAGCCACTGGCCGCCATCGTCACCAACGCCAATGCGGCCCTGCGCTGGCTCGCTCGCCAGCCGCCCGATCTCGCCGAGGTGCGAGAGACGTTGGGGCGCATCGTTCAGGATGGCCATCGGGCTGGCGCAGTGATTGGAGGCATGCGTGCGCTGCTTAAGAAGACGGCCGCCGTCACGGCGCGCCTTGACATGAACACCCTTATCGAAGACACGATTGCCCTCATCCAGGGAGAGGTAGGCCGCCATCAAGTCCTGCTCCGGACGGAGCTGGCGCCTGACCTGCCGCCGGTTGTGGGTGACCGGGTGCAGTTGCAGCAGGTGCTCCTGAACCTGATGATGAATAGCATCGAGGCAATGAAAGAGGTGGCAGAGCGGCCGCGGGAACTGCTGATTCGGTCGCGCCTCGACGCATCGGGGGCTGTGCTGGTTGCCGTTCAGGATGCTGGCATCGGGCTGGAGCCGCAAGATCTGGAGCGGGTTTTCCAGACCTTCTTCACTACCAAGGCGGAGGGTCTGGGCATGGGCCTGGCGATCTGCCGGTTGATCGTCGAGGCACACAGAGGGCGGCTGTGGGCGAGCCCCAATGTGCCTTGCGGGGCCGTGTTTCAGTTCACCCTGCCGCCTCAAGACTAGACCGCGGGAGGCTACAGGGGCTCAATGCGGCGCCTCGCAAATGCCGAGTTGCTGTGCCATCAATACAAGCTCGGCAAAGGTGCGCGCCTTCATCTTGCGCATGGCCTGGCCGCGATGAATTTTCACTGTGACCTCGCTGATACTTAGCTCGCTGGCGATCTGCTTATTCAGCAGACCGGCCACCACCATGCGCATGACCTCGGCCTCACGCGGCGTCAGGCTCTGGTAGCTGGCTCGCAGTTCATCCAGCTTACGCATGCCATGGCGGCGATGCTGATCCTTTTGCAAGGCGGCGGCCACGGCATCGAGCAGGTCCTGCTCGCGGAATGGCTTCGCCAGAAAATCCTCAGCACCAGCCTTCATAGCGGCAACGGTCATGGGGATGTCGCCGTAACCAGTCATAAAAATGATTGGGACCTGGATGCCCATTTGGGACAGCCGGGCCTGCAGGTCCAGGCCACTCTGCCCGCGGAGCCTGACGTCGAGCAGAAGGCAAGTGGGCGCGTCCGGGAACGCGAATGCTAGCAGTTCGGCAGCGGATGCGAACAGTGCGACGCGCATCCCGACTGATCGGAAGAGGTTCTCCAACGCGCCGCGAAGCATCGCGTCGTCATCAACGATCAGCACCATCGCTTCATCCCTCGCACTGGTGTCCGCGGTTACGAAGCTGTTGATTGTCAAAGTCTATCTCCAGTGCACTCATCGGTGCGCGGGGTCTGGGCAGGCCCACTCTCGCCACCATGACCTGACCCCGCAAAACTCTCCATTACATCACATAACCGGGATCATGGACTACTTATACCATGGGGTTAGTTCAGTGTGACTGTAGGCGGCTGCCCCGGCGGCCGGCCAGTTTGCAGGCTAACGAACCCGCACGCAGCCCCAATGCCTTCCTACGCCCCAAAGGGTTGGCGAAGCCACTCCCTATTTGCTGTAGCACAGCCTGGCGGCTTCGCGATGAAACCAAGGCAGCGGACGGCTAATACGAATCGACAATAGCGACGGCCGACAGCGCCGACTATTCTTCCCTCAGGTTGCGTTCCGGACACAAACGCCGGTCGCGGCCCTTGTGCCAAGCCGCCCCGACGCGGCTCTGCCCTGGCGGTGATGCCACGGCAGCCTTACTCTCGCCCCCCCAAACAGGAGCAACGCAATGTCGAACCCCAAGCTTGAAGTCCTCACCCCGCAAAACAGCCAGCTGATCTTCATCGACCACCAACCGCAGATGGCGTTCGGCGTCCAGTCGATGGACCGCCAGGCGATGAAGAACAACGTCGTCGGCCTGGCCAAGGCGGCAAAGATCTTCAATATCCCGACGACGATCACCACCGTCGAGAGCGAGTCGTTCTCTGGCTTCACCTATCCGGAACTGCTCGACGTGTTCCCGGACCAGAAGACGCTGGAGCGCACCTCGATGAACTCGTGGGACGACCAGAAGGTGCGCGATGCGCTCAAGGCCAACGGCCGCAACAAGGTGATCGTGGCCGGCCTGTGGACCGAGGTCTGCAACACCACCTTCGCGCTGTGCGCCATGCTCGAAGGCAACTATGAGATCTACATGGTGGCCGACGCTTCGGGCGGCACCAGCAAGGAAGCCCACGACTACGCCATGCAACGCATGGTGCAGGCCGGCGCCGTGCCGGTGACCTGGCAGCAGGTGCTGCTGGAATGGCAACGCGACTGGGCCCACCGCGACACGTATGACGCCGTGATGAAGCTGGTGAAGGAACACTCCGGCGCCTATGGCATGGGTGTCGACTACGCCTACACGATGGTCCACAAGGCCGCCCAGCGCACGGCTACGGGGCACGAATCCATCGCCCCGGTGCCCGCACGCTAAACAGCTGATCAGGAAGAAGATAGTCATCGGCCTACGCACGATTTCCGTGCATAGGCCGATGCAACCAGCGATCTCATTCATCCAGGATTTCGAGCCAACTTTCAGCTAGCCCTAACCATGCAAATAGAACACACCCAGGAACAAGGTCACAACATCGATGCATCGCGCCGGCAACTGCTGGTAGGCAGCACTGTTGGCGCCGCGGCCGCATCGGTGGCGTCGCTTGCCGCACTGACGCCCACGGCCGCGGAAGCCGCGCCGGCCAGCAGCCGCGCCACGAATCAGGGCCACTACGTCACGACCAAAGACGGCACGCGCATCTTCTACAAGGACTGGGGCACGGGCAGCCCGGTGGTGTTCTCGCACGGCTGGCCGCTCAATGCCGACGCCTGGGACGCCCAGATGCTCTTTCTGGTCCAGAAGGGATTCCGGGTGATCGCCCATGACCGTCGCGGCCATGGCCGTTCGGACCAGCCCGCGCAGGGCAACAACATGGACACCTACGCCGACGACCTGGCCGCGCTGCTGGACGCCCTCGACATCAAGGGCGCCACGCTGGTCGGCCACTCCACCGGCGGCGGCGAAGTGGCGCACTACATCGGCCGTCATGGCACGAAGCGCGTGGCCAAGGCGGTGCTGATCGGCGCGGTGCCGCCTATCATGCTCAAGACCGCGGCCAATCCGAACGGCCTGCCGATGGAAGTGTTCGACGGCATCCGCAAGGGCGTGGCGGAAAACCGCTCGCAATTCTACAAGGACCTGACCACGCCGTTCTTCGGCTTCAACCGGCCCGGCGCCAAGGTTTCGCAAGGCACCATCGATGCGTTCTGGGCACAGGGCATGACCGGTGGCCTCCTGGGCCAGTACGCCTGCATCAAGGAATTCTCGGAAGTGGACTACACCGGGGACCTGAAGAAGATCACCGTGCCGACGCTGATCCTGCATGGTGACGACGACCAGATCGTGCCCATCGACAATTCGGCCCGCCTGTCGGCCAAGATCGTCAAGAACGCCACGCTCAAGGTATATCCAGGTGCATCGCATGGCATGTGCGTGATCAACGCCGACCAGGTCAATGCCGACCTGCTGGCCTTCCTGAACGCATAAGCCGAGATGTCCATTACCCGCCGGCACTTCATCGCCTCGGCTGCCGCCCTCGGTGCGGCAGCCTCTTCGGAACTATTCGCCATGTCACCGAACCCGACTCCCGACCTCATTCTCGTAAACGGCAAGTTCGCCACGCTCGACCGTGCCAATCCGCAGGCCGACGCCGTGGCCATCCAGGACGGCCGCTTCGTCGGGGTGGGTACGCGCCAGGACATCATGAAGCTGGCAGGAACGCAGACCAGGGTGATCGACCTGAACGGCCGGCGGGCCATTCCCGGGCTGATTGACAGCCACATGCACATCATCCGCGGCGGCCTGAACTACAACATGGAGTTGCGCTGGGACGGTGTGCGTTCGCTGGCCGATGCGATGCGCATGCTCAAGGATCAAGTGGCACGCACCCCCGCACCGCAATGGGTGCGCGTGGTGGGCGGCTTCACTGAGCACCAGTTCGTGGAAAAGCGCCTGCCGACCATCGACGAACTGAACGCCGTGGCGCCCGACACTCCCCTGTTCATCCTGCACCTCTACGACCGCGCCATTCTGAATGGCGCCGCACTGCGTGCCGTTGGCTACACCAAGGACACGCCGAACCCTCCGGGCGGCGAGATCGTGCGCGATGCACGCGGCAATCCCACCGGCCTGCTGCTGGCCAAGCCCAACGCGACGATCCTCTACGCCACGCTGGCCAAGGGCCCGAAGCTACCGCCCGAGTACCAGAAGAACTCGACGCGCCACTTCATGCGCGAGGTGAATCGCCTGGGCGTGACCGGCGTGATCGATGCGGGCGGCGGCTACCAGAACTATCCCGAGGACTACAGCATCATCGAGGAACTGCACAAGGAAGGCCACCTCACGGTGCGCCTGGCCTACAACCTGTTCACGCAGAAGCCCAAGGAAGAGCTGAGCGACTTCAAGACCTGGACGTCGACCGTGAAGCCAGGCCAGGGCGATGACCTCTATCGCCACAATGGCGCCGGCGAAATGCTGGTCTACACGGCGGCCGACTTCGAGGACTTCCGTGTCGAGCGCCCCGACATGGCGCCGTCGATGGAAGCCGATCTGGAGCCGGTTATCCGCCTGCTGGCCGAAAAGCGCTGGCCGTGGCGCCTGCATGCGACCTATGACCAGACCATCACGCGCGCGCTCGACGTCTACGAGAAGGTCGCCAAGGACATCCCGTTCAACGGCCTGAACTGGTTCTTCGACCACGCCGAGACGATTTCCGACCGCAATATCGACCGCATCGCCGCGCTCGGTGGCGGTATCGCCGTGCAGCACCGCATGGCGTACCAGGGCGAGTACTTTGTCGAGCGCTACGGTGCCAAGGCCGCCGAAGCCACGCCGCCGATCAAGAAGATGCTGGAGAAGGGCGTCAAGGTCGGCGCCGGCACCGATGCCACGCGCGTGGCCTCGTACAACCCGTGGGTCTCGCTGTACTGGCTGACCACGGGCAAGACCGTCGGCGGCATGTCGATGTATCCACAGGCCAACCTGCTCGATCGCGAAACGGCGCTGCGCCTGTGGACCGAGGCCAACACGTGGTTCTCATCCGAAGTGGGCAAGAAGGGCCAGATCAAGGTGGGCCAGCTGGCCGACCTGGCCGTGTTGTCGGCCGACTACTACTCGGTGCCCGGCGACGACATCCAGGACATCACGTCGGTGCTGACCGTGCTCGGCGGCAAGGTGGTCTATGGCGACAGCGAATTCGGCAAGCATTCGCCCGAAATCCCGCCCGCGATGCCCGACTGGTCACCGGCCCGCCATGGCAGCCAGTACCAGCCGCGCCCGCAGGCCCAGGCGCGCGCACTGGCGCTGAACACCGCGTGCGGCTGCGCCAGTTCGTGCGGCGTGCATGGCCATGCACATGCCAATGCGTGGACCTCGAGCGTGCCGACGTCGGACGAAAGCACGTTCTGGGGCGCGCTGGGCTGCTCGTGCTGGGCATTCTGATCTACGTTGACCACATCGGAGAGCGGCCATGACCATCTCGACGCCCCCGCTAGCCACGGCCGGCAACAACACGCACCGGCTGCCCCGCTGGCTGCGCTGGATCGCCCTGCTTTTGCTGTGCGCAGCCTACCTGCAGGGCGGATTGGTCAAGCTGTTCGACTTCTCCAGCGCAGTGACAGAGATGCAGCACTTCGGCCTGTCGCCCGCCGTGCCGCTGGCTGCGGCGACGATTGCGCTGGAGCTTGGTGCGTCGGCAATGATCCTGACCGGCTTCTGGCGCTGGCTAGGCGCACTGGCGCTGGCGGCGTTCACGCTGATGGCCACGTTCCTGGCCAACCGGTTTTGGAGCGCACCGCCCGAGGCGCAGTTCATGATGGCTAACGCGTTCTTCGAACATCTGGGCCTGGTGGGTGGGTTCCTGCTCGTGGCGTGGGATGACCTTCGCACGCGGAGACAACCATGACGCAATCTGCCATCTCGGCGGCCAAGCCTGCATCGGGAGGCACGTTTGCCCCGCTGGCCCAGCGCACGTTTGCGGTACTGTGGGTGGCCACGATCCTCGGTAACATCGGCAGCTTCATGCGGGATGTGGCCAGCGCATGGCTGGCAACCGATCTTTCCACTTCACCGGCAGCGGTCGCCACGATCCAGGCGGCTGCCACGCTGCCCGTCTTCCTGCTAGCGATTCCGGCCGGTGTGCTCTCCGACATCCTCGACCGGCGCCGCTTCCTGATCGTGATCCAGATCGGACTGGCCATGGTCAGCGGCACGCTGATGCTGCTGGCGTGGCGCCAGGCGCTGACGATCGAAATCCTGATTGCGCTGGCGTTCGTCGGCGGTGTGGGTGCGGCGATGATGGGGCCCACGTGGCAGTCGATCGTGCCCGAGCTCGTGCCGCCGAGCACGCTGCGACAGGCCGTGGCGCTGAACTCGCTGGGCGTGAACGTCGCCCGTGCGATTGG
This sequence comes from Cupriavidus sp. FW305-F7, assembly GCF_058782875.1. Taxonomy (NCBI): domain Bacteria; kingdom Pseudomonadati; phylum Pseudomonadota; class Betaproteobacteria; order Burkholderiales; family Burkholderiaceae; genus Cupriavidus; species Cupriavidus sp. FW305-F7. The sequence continues at coordinate 245,144 of NZ_JBYSYC010000001.1, forward strand.
ACCGGCTACCGGGGGTCTGCTGCTCGCGGCATTCGGCGCGGCTGCCACGTATAGCGCAGACCTGCTCAGCTATGTGTTCGTCATCGCTGCGCTGATCTGGTGGAAGCGTCCCGAAAAGCCAAGCGATCCACTGCGCGAACACTTCTTCAGCGCTTTCAGAGCAGGCTTACGCTTCACGCGCGCGCACAGCAAGCTGCACGTAGTATTGGCGCGCGCCGCCGTGCATTTTGCCTTCGGCAGCGGCGTATGGGCGTTGTTGCCGCTGGTGGCCCGTCAGCTGTTGCATGGCGGCGCCGGCCTCTATGGTGTGTTACTGGGCGCAGTGGGCGCTGGCGCGATCCTTGGCGCGCTGACGATGTCCAGACTGCAGCAGCGGCTCGATGCAGATGGCATGGTGCTGTTGTCCGCGATCGTCACGGCGGTCGTCATGGCGGCGCTGTCGAGCGCACCACCCATATGGCTGGCATTGCCGCTGCTATTGCTGCTTGGCGCGGCATGGATCATGGCGCTGACCACGCTCGGCGGCGCGGCGCAGGCGATCCTGCCGAACTGGGTTCGCGGCCGCGCGCTGGCGGTCTACCAGATGGTGTTCAACGGCGCGCTGGCCGGTGGCAGCCTGGTCTGGGGCTTTGTGGCGCAGGCACTGGGCACACCGCACGCGCTGCTGATCGCCGCGGCGGGGCTGGTCGTTACCGCGCTGATCCTGCACCGCATGCGGCTGCCGGGCGGCGATGAAGACCTCGGTCCCGCACGTCACTGGCCCGAACCGGAGATGGCCGGCGAGATCGCGCAGGACCGTGGTCCGGTGATGATCCTGATCGAATACTGCATCCCGCCCGCCAACCGCGATGCGTTCCTGCATGCGGTCCACAAGCTGTCGGAAGAGCGTTTGCGTGACGGTGCGTTCAGCTGGGGCGTGATGGAAGATCCGGCCAATCCCGAACTGCTGACCGAATGGTTCCTGGTCGAGTCGTGGGCCGAGCACCTGCGCCAGCACCAGCGCGTACCGCATGCCGATGCCGATGTGCAGCGCGACGTAGCCAGCTTCCACGTGGGCGCCGAGCCGCCCCACGTAAGACACCTGCTCGGCCTGGGCTTGCCGCCGGCGTGACGTCGCACCGATTTCCCCCTCTCCAACCTTGTCACATATGAAGCTCTATCTCATCTCCCTTGGCGCCGGCATCCTGGTCGGCATTATCTATGCACTGATGCAGGTCCGCTCGCCTGCGCCGCCCGCAATTGCTTTGATCGGGCTGCTGGGCATGCTGATTGGCGAGCAGGTTGTGCCGCCGGTCAAGCGCATGCTGGCCGGCGAGCCAGTCACCATTGCATGGTTCCGCGGCGAATGCGTCCCGAAGATTACGGGTACACCGCCCAATGCGGACACGGCCGTTGAACCGTCGGCATCCCTCCCCGCGCGTAGCAAGGAAGGGAACCAATAACAGCATGAGTCGCTCCCGAAAGCAGCCCGAAGCACTTGCCAGCCGTACTAACGCAATCGCGCCCCGGCGCATTCACGTCGCCCTGGCAGCGTCTTTGTCCGCGGCCGCGGCACCTGCCGTGGCGGACAACAACGTCGCGATCTATGGTCGGCTGAACACGGCAATCGAGTATGTGACCGTGACCACCGCAACCGACGGCACCAGATTGGGCAATACGGCGCGCCTCACGAATAACCGCTCTGTGTTCGGCATGCGGGGCGAGGAACAGTTGGCCAATGGGATCAAGGCGATCTGGCAAATCGAAAGCGCCCTGTCGGTTGACAACGGCGCTGGGCAAATCGCCGCGCGGGATACCCGGCTCGGCCTTCAGAGCCCGTACGGCACCCTCTTCATGGGCAACTGGGACACGCCATACACAAGTGCAACCAAGAGCTACGACCCGTATTACGCCACCACTGCGGGTTACATGGCGCTGATAGGCAATGGCGCTGCGTCTACCAGCGACAATGTCCAGAACACCAGCTCATTTGATCGACGGCAGAAGAACTCGCTGCACTACCAGTCGCCGACGTGGCACGGCTTGAGCGGCGCCATTGCCTGGGGATTGCCGGAGGAAAAGACCACGGTGCCGCGCAATCCAGCGTTGTATTCCTTTGCCACGGCCTATGGTCACGGCAACCTGAACCTGACGCTTGCCTATGAAATCCACCAGCACTATCAGACCAGCGGACGCAACGACGACGCAATCAAGGCAGGAGTTTCCTACCAGTTCCCATCGACGCGCATCAGTGCCCTGTATGAACGCCTGCACTATCGTACCGCCACCGGAGACCTTACGCGCAATGGCTACTATGTCTCGCTGATACAGGAGTTTGGCCCCGGCAGCATACGCGCCGGCTTCGCCTTTGTCGGCGATGGCACCGGCACAGCTATGGAAACGATTGGATCCGTCCGAAGTGGTTCGGATACCGGCGCATTTCAGGTGACCGTCGGCTATGACTACCCCCTTTCCAAGCGAACCGCGCTATACGCCTACTACAGCCGCATCAACAACCGCAGCAATGCGAACTATGACTTCGCCATCAACAACCTCGGTATCAAGGCTGGCGCAGACCCGCAGACGTTCGCCATTGCGATGCGGCACAGCTTCTGACCGTCCGCTGACCAACCAACGTGAGAGACCGCATTGACACCCACACAGCTTCCTGACGCCGGTCGCCGCGCGGATCTTTCAGGACCGGCGTTCGGCTGCATCCTGGCCTTCGTCGCCGGCTATGTAGACGTGGTCGGGTTCATTTCACTATTCGGCCTGTTTACTGCGCACGTGACAGGAAACTTCGTGATGATCGGCGTCGACATCGCCGGTGATTCTGCGGGCCTGCTCGCAAAACTGCTTGCGCTTCCGACTTTTGCCTTGGCGGTTGCCGCCGCCAGGCTGACCGAGTCACGCATCGTACGGGACAAACAATCGGCACCCTCGCTGTTGCTGTTTGCCGAGGCCTTGGCGCTGGTTCTCTTCATAGTTGCAGGGTTCCACGCCTCTCCCATTTCCGATCCAAGTACGCCTGCAGCCGTCGGCGCCGGCATGCTTGCCGTAGTGGCCATGGGTATTCAGAACTCACTGTCCCGGACGTCCTTGTCAGACCTCGGCCCCACCACGATCATGACCGGAAATACGACGCAAATTATCATCGACCTGGTGGACCTGCCATCCGCATCTGAGGCGGAAGACAAAGCCATACGCGGTCGGCTCAAAAAGATGGTACCGGCGCTCGCGGGTTTCGCATCGGGCGCCGCTCTCGGCGCCCTTGGCTATTCGATGCTTTCGCTCTGGTGTGTAATGCTGCCAGCCGTATTGCTGACGGCGCTCAGTTTCCTGACTTGGCGCAATGGCGCGAACAGCCTGCAGAAGTGAATTGGCAGACGTGTGAATTCGAGACGCCCTCGCCTTCCTCGGTTCACCGCTCTCACATCGCCGCTACCAGTGCCGAACTGAGCAAACAGCATTCCAAAGTCCGCGACCAGGCCGAAGACCCAGCCAGCTGATATGACTCCCGGTGTCAATCGAGATTGGTTTGGTTCAGTTTCACAGTTCCATATTGAGGGGGCCCAATTTCCTGAGGGCGACGTAGCAGTAAGTCTCGACGGTGGATCAGGCTGATATCCGCGGGTTGGCTACCGCATTACAGAGGTCCGCCCAATGAGCCTGCCGCTATCTAATGCCGCAAGTCGGATGAAGTCCGTTGCCTAGCTGGAGCGCGGGTTGCTCGTGGTGCCGGGCTACGCCGCCTTCAGGAAACTGAGATGTTGCTAGGTGCTGGGTTACGTTGCCTCGTTCGGTTCGGCAAGCGACATCGCAAGCCGGCTGATGTCCCAGATGAACCCGCTCAGTTCGCGGGCCACCGCGACCACCGCAATGTTCGGGTTCTTGCCGCGTGTGGCAAGTTTCCGATAGCGCCGGCACAGTCGAGTCTGGGCGTCCCAGGACCGGTCAACGATGGCCTTAGGGATGCCTTCGTGCCGGCGCTGAATCTCGGGGCTCACGCGTGCGGGGTGCCAGTAACTCCAAGCGGCTTCGATCAGTAGCTTTCTTGCATAGCTATTGCCGTTCTTGGTGATGCTGCCCCGCCGTCGTTTTTCTCCCGATGAGTGTTCAGCGGGTGTCACCCCGAGCCAGGCCATCAGTTGGCGCGGATGGACAAAGCGCGAGAGATCGCCCAACTCGGCGAGGATGCCTATCGCCGTGGTGAACTGCACACCGCGCATGGCCTGCAGCCCCAGTACGGCCGGATAGAAGTGCCAGTTGACCACGGCTTCGCGCAAGGCCGCTTCGAGACGGTTGCATTGGGCGAGCCGATCCTCGATGGTCCGTCGATATTCGTCAAAGGCAAGTTGTTGCCACACGGCGTCGAACGCAAAGGCACTGATCCAGCGCCGGTGCGCCGGTCCCCAGTCGGCTCTGCCGGTGTAGCGAACACCGTGCGAGAGCAGAAAAGCTTTCAGCCTTTGTTGGGCCCGCTTCAGATCGTCCTTGGCGCTGACCCAGGCGCGTGACAGATCCCGGAATGCTTCGTCTTCGACGCTGGGCACGTACACGGCCGAGAGGTCACCGGCGCGCAGCGATCGCACGAGCTTGACCGCATCGCGACGATCGGTCTTGACGCGCTCGCCGGGCTTCTTCGGGATCAGCGACGGCGCGCACACCATGCACTCGAATCCCTTCCCTGCAAGCTGCCGGTAAAGGCCATATCCGCATGGGCCCGCCTCGTAGACGATGCGGATCCGGCGCGCTTTGGACTGCAGGCGCTTGCACAGGCGATCGATATCGGCCTTTGAAGTACCGATCTTGCTAAGCAGCTCGACCTCACCCATGCCGATTGCATAGGCGACCGTGATCGAGTCCTTATGGACGTCAAGACCTACATACAAAGTGCTATCGTGTTCCATGCTGGCCTCCGCGCTGGAAATCGCCGGGTGTGGCACTGTCCACACCATGCGGCTCTGGCAGTGATGCTAACCCGCGTTTGATTCCTCGCGGCGGGCCAGCCCTCTTGCCCCCAGGGGAGTCATACTGACTAATACGAACAGACAATGGCCACATCCTGCATCGCCAATTAATCTCTCCTGGCTTTGCAGGATCACGACACGCTGCAACTGACATTGACCTCAATCGGCGTTTGGAAGCCTGTCCGGTCACCTTGCTGTACGGGTCCGGAGTTCGCCCCCAAACAAGTGGTCGGCCATAGCCAGGTCCTGTGTAGCCGGATCAGTGCACTGTGCGACGGACAGTCCTGCGCATCCTGCGCGGGGAAGGGTGACTCATCGGCTGCCCCCTCTGGTTTCGCATCCGTGTACTGATCGCCGGCACGAAGCCCCCCAATCTCCTTCACCAACAAGAAGAATCACGATGAACAGAGACACTCTCACCACGGCTGCGGGCGCACCGGTCACCGACAATCAGAACTCCCAGAGCGGCGCCATTTCGACGCAGCTATGCATGTAATACCTTGGTATGACACGGACAGAATAGCTGGCTGCCTCACTATCGCGGGGGGACTGATTTTCCTGGCCAGCGTGACTTCATCGCAACGTAGCGTGGGACGTGCACCCGAGGAATCGGCGATACCATCGTATGATAGGGTGTGCACAGGTTCGGCGTTACTCTTCCAGCAGAGCAATGCCGGCGCTCAGCGCGTGTTCAAGGAGTCAGTGTGATAGCTCGCCCCACGATCGCAATAGTTGACGACGATGTCGCCGTCCGAAATGCCATGGGGGGGCTGCTGCGTTCGCTCGATTTTGGCGTGCAGTTGTTCGGAGGCGGCCAAGAGCTACTGCGGTGCACTTCGCTGCCTTGCATGTCCTGCGTGATCACGGACGCGCAAATGCCCGGCATGGACGGCTTCGCTTTGATAGAGGCCTTGCGCGCACGCAATCTCGATATGCCTGTCATTTTCATGACAGCATTTGCGCATGAGGGATTCGATCAGCGTGCCAAGGCAATGGGTGCGACGTGCGTTCTTTACAAGCCATTTCAGGACACGGACATGATCCGATGCATTGAAAAAGCAATTCGTCCTCGCAAGACGGACTCTCCTCCATCGTGAGTGTGTCGTGCAGTGGATCGATGAGACGTCCTTACATCACCTTCATCCTCTGCACGCTGCCCGACGCCGTCCCTACGCTATGGTTGCGGTTCCAAGCTGTCTAGGCTGCAGCCGGATGGCAGGCTGCTCATCAGCTTCGGACTCAGAGGGAAGCAGCACGAGACCGAGAGTTTGCGCAAGAAGCACCAGATCGGCGAAACTCCGAGCTCTCATTTTTCGCATTGCCTGGCATCGATGAACTTTGACAGTCACCACGCTGATGCACATGGCGGCGGCAATCTCCTTGTTTGTCAAACCTGATGCGGCATGCGCCATGACCTCACTCTCCCGCGGCGTCAGGGAACGGAAGCAGTCGCGCACTGCAGCCAATCGGCACAAGCGCTCACGCCGCGAGCCCTCCTTCTGTAGTGCCTCCGTGACGGCATCGAGCAGTTCCTGTTCACGGAACGGCTTGGAAAGAAAGTGTTCTGCCCCCGCCTTCATGGCAGCAACCGTCATCGGAATGTCCCCGTAGCCGGTCATGAAGATGATGGGAATATGAATGCCGAGCTCTGCCATGCGGGCTTGCACATCCAAGCCACTTTGCCCCTTCAGGCGCACATCGAGAACCAGGCAACAAGGCGCATCTGGGAAGCCGAAGGCAAAAAGCTCGGCCGCCGATCCGAGCAGCACGGCGTGGATGCCGACTGAACGAAATAGGCTTCCCAGCGCGTTTCGGACCTGCAAGTCATCATCGACAACAAGGACCACCGCGTCGTCCTGCGGCGCTGATTCGGCGCGCATCGGTAATACAGCAGTCACGGTAGGGCCCTCCACGTAGCATCGACATCAGAGGCGCGATCACCCCATGACTCCATGTGGGGAGATACGACGCACCCGACAGCAATGTAGTGTTACGCCAGCCCTTTGGCTTGAACGCGTGTGCGCTCCATTGTCTTTTTGTGCTCAGCGCGGGCCAGATAATGGCTGGCAAGTGCTGGCACCAGGCGTGCCTAGTCCTGCCGACCGCTCCGCCAGTCACCCGGCGTGAGGCCAAGCTTCTTAGAGAAGCTGCGTGTGAGATGGCTCTGATCCGCAAAGCCGCACGACGCGGCAATCCCAGCTATCGGCAAGTCCGTGGTGCGCAGCAGTGCCGCCGCGCGCTCGAGGCGACGCTCCAGCAGCCATTCATGCGGTGTTTTGCCGGTACTCTGCCGAAATGCCCGGGAAAAATGACTTCGGGACAATTGACACGCATCCGCAACCTCGGCAATGGACACGTTTCCGTCGTCCAGCCGCGCCGCGAGGAACTCCTGCGCCCGCGCAAGTATGCGAGGCGAAAGTCGGCCAATGGAGGGAATGCGTCCCCGATTGACACCTCCATAGTGTTCGACCAGGTATGTGCCGATCACGTGTCCGAGTTGATCGATAAACAACCTGCTCGCGCCTTCAGGCCGCGCGAGCGCGGGTAAGAGTGCCTGGGCGAGATGGGCCAGCACGGCGTCCGTCTGCGCCGCGGCATGCCGCAGTTCAAGACCTGCGGGGCAGCCAAGTTCCAGGGCTGTACGCTCCATGAAGGGGCGCGGCAGTTCGATGAGTACGAAATCAAACGTCCCATACATGTCCGCCTTGTAGTCATCCTGGAAGTTCCGCAGATAGATGGAACCTGCCTCGAATGCATGCATGTTCGCCTGATTCGGACGAAAAATGCGTCGACGATGGCCTTCCATCAGAGAGACGCCAACCAGAAACCCTCGTGCTGAAGCTGGGGTCACTACCTGACTCATCCGCTCAATCACGGAACTCTTGCGGTAGAAATTGAGATCGCCGGCGGCAAGCGCCTGATCGTATCGCAATGCCTCCGACAAGCACCCCAATGAGTCGCGCTGAATGGCCGGCTTGGCAGATTCGTGAGTAGATGTGGAGAGTCGCATGGCCAGGTAGTCATGATCGTCGCGCCAAGCCAGACACGACCGGGCGACCTTGCGTTACTGAAAATACCATTGACGCTGGCAGCTCGAAAAGCGCCCGCCTTCCTGCAGTCAGACGACTGCCTGGAGAACATACTATCATCGCCAACTCCGAAGGAATTAAGGCTGCTGATATCGCCCCCCGATCTTCAAGCAGATCGCGACATGCTTGCCGGCCTGGATGCCGAATACGTTACAGACGCGCCAAGCGTGTAGGCCAGTCATACCAGAAGACGATGGAAACTGTGGGCTCATCCGAATAAAGTGCACAAGCCCCAAGTCAACATTTGGCCGCGCTAGCCCGGCACTTGAGACAGACACGGGATGAGCAAACACGGAGATTCCATGAATGGCAACATCTGCTTAAAGACGGCCCAGCTCCAGGCAGCGGCCCATGCCAATGAACAAGACGCGACGTTGTGGCGCTGGTTCTCAGATCAGATGGAAGACCAGATGATGAGCTGCGAACGCAAAAGGGGAGACTGGATCATTTGCGTGGCCGGTCGCGAACTGGCGCGTGACCCGTCCTTCGACCTGGCGGTTCGCGCCGCTCACTTCCTTTGCCGCGCACTGAAAGCCTTGTAGACGAGCCGGTGACGATGTACGCGCTGCGGCTCACAGGGTCGACAATTGGCGCTCTTGCCGCTGCCGGCACCCATTAAGGCCATCGCCTAGTACAACGAGGCAGTACTTTACGGCTGCCGCCGCTACTTCGAAGCTCTCGACGTGGCGTATCGCCGGTGGCCGGTTGCACTTCTTCGGCGGCCACTCTGGCCATCCGGCTTCACCCAGTGCCTTGCATACGCACATGTGATTGGGCGGTCTACGCCGGTCGTCCATTCGTAGGAACCTGCTCTCTATTTGTCGCGCTATATCGCTCGCGCGGCGATTTTCAACAAACGGCTGGTCACCCAGCGACCTTAACAAGGTACGCACTTGCAAGACGATGACGCTCGACGCCGCGGAACTCATGTTGCGCTTCTTCCAAGGGCGATGGACCCACCAGGACAGGGTTCTCTCGCGTCTCGACGAACGGAATTCAATTTTTTTGAATAACTATTGCGGAGATAGGCCGCTCTCTGGGATGTGTCGATCGGTATAGTTCTGCACATGGACAGCGCAACAACGCAGTGTTGCGAATTCGCGCCGGCAACCAAAACTCAAATCGTTGAATCAAATTTTTTGGAGAGAAATCATGTCGAACGCCAAGCTGGAAGTCCTGACCCCGCACAACAGCCAACTGATCATCATCGACCATCAGCCCCAGATGGCCTTTGGCGTGCAGTCGATGGACCGCCAGACCATGAAGAACAACGTCGTGGGCCTGGCCAAGGCGGCCAAGATCTTCGACGTGCCGACCACCATCACCACGGTGGAGAGCGAGTCGTTCTCCGGCTATACCTACCCAGAGATCCTGGACGTGTTCCCCGGCAAGGAAACGCTGGAGCGCACCTCGATGAATTCCTGGGATGACCAGAAGGTGCGCGACGCGCTGGCCGCTGATGGCCGCAAGAAGATCGTCGTGGCAGGCCTGTGGACCGAAGTCTGCAATACCACCTTCGCCCTGAGTGCGATGCTCGAAGGCGACTATGAAATCTACATGGTGGCCGATGCCTCGGGCGGCACGACCAAAGAAGCCCACGACTACGCGATGCAGCGCATGATCCAGGCCGGCGTGGTACCGGTGACTTGGCAGCAGGTGCTGCTCGAATGGCAGCGTGACTGGGCACACCGCGATACCTATGACGCCGTGATGAAGCTCGTCAAGGAACACTCTGGCGCCTACGGCATGGGCGTGGACTATGCCTACACGATGGTCCACAAGGCCGCGCAACGTACTGCAACCACGCACGAGTCGATCGCGCCCGTGCATGCGCCAGTGATTGAGAACTAAACAACTCCAGTCTGCGCCGAAAGCTTTCTGTAGTTTTCGGCGCCATACAACCTTCGGCTGCAACGCCGCCACGGCTCACTGAAAAATGACACACGACAAGAAGATCGCCACAAAGTGGGAAATGGCGGCGTTTGCATTCCTTACCGGCTTTAATGCACACGCCCACACGTCTTCGTCACTGGGCGTTCTCTCAGGCACCCTCGCCGTTTGCGCGCTGATTGCGCGGGCCATGCATAGCTGGGCAGAACAGCCCTTTAACGCGAGCGCCGCTCCCTGGTAAGAAAAGCGCAGTCCTACGGCCACACTTTCATTTCATCCGCCAAAACCCTGCTTCCCGGACGTTTCCCATGGACACCCCATTTCACCAGTTTTCTGACCTGTTCGCCCAGCTCGGCTTGCCATCCAGCAAAGCGGACATCCTTGCGTTCATTGCAAAGCATTCGCCGTTACCGCAAGACATCAATCTTTGGGAAGCACCATTCTGGACGCCGGCCCAGGCAGCCTTGCTGCGCGACGAATTTGACGAGGATGCAGACTGGGCACAGGCCGTGGACCAATTGAATCTTGCGTTGCGCACAACTGCTTGACGGAACGGTGCTGGAGACCTGCTCCAATTCCTGACTGAGGCCAATGCTGTTGCTGCACGGAACCGGTGTATTGACACGAATGCTGCTCCGCTCGCCGCAGGACCCGGCGGCGGTCGAACAGTCGCCGCGCTGTTTGTTTCAGTCTTGTAGCGGTCAAGCAACCCAGGTCCAGGCCACCGACAAGACAAGCGCAACAGCAACGCCTGGTACGGTGGCCCCGACTTCCTTCGTTTCCGAACCCGAAGCCCCATCTGCTTTGCCAAAGGAGAAAGTGAAGAAGACCAGCAAGTAGTAAAGCGCGTCCTCTACCGCAAATGCCATGGCCGAGAGGAAAAATCAGTCGTATCTGTCCCCAGGGACTGCTCAAACTGCGGCAACGCTCCGTATCAGTTCCTTGCCCTGATTCAGCACGTTGCCGATTGCCACGCCTACTTCCCACCACTGGAAGGCTTCGGCGGGGAGGCAATGCTGGTGCATCAACACTGACGCTCCCCGAGGCGTTAGCTCTGGGTCTACCCATGCTGCGGCATTCACGCCAGACAGTACGACAGGCCGGCTGTCATTGACATCGGTTAGACCTCCTTTGGCATCGTCGGTAATGAGGACAAAACCTGCCCCCTCAGGCTGAACGGATACGCCAGGTGCCCAATATGCCAAGGCTGCTAGGAAACAAGGTCCATCTTTGCGACCGGTTTTGGGGTTCTCTGTTCTTCAGGCCTCCGGCCAGTTGGCGCGGAGAAGGAGCTAGGGCAATGCGCCCTGGCGACTGGATTTGCCGAAAAATAAAGTTCGTGGTTGGGCCGCTCGAGTACTACGGCACACGTGCATTGAGCCATGCAGCCTCCGTCATTAAACGCTGGCCAAGTGCCCGGATTCGTCCACGCGCTCGCCGCGCGCACTGCGGTGCGCTGTGAGGCGTCGGCATCCGTTGGATGCCTCGACGAACTCGCCGAAAAATGAAGTCAATCTCATTCTCAGTGAAGTCGCCATAGTTGCGGTAGGCGGTGCGCATTTCTCTTAGATACGCCTCCAGCTCGACCTCCGCCGCCAATGCCAGCGAGTTAGCTAGCAGCGACCGCGAATGCAAGCGCAACCAGCGACGCCGCCAAGGCTTGTAACCCTCGTCGTCCATTTGACCCCCGATACCCGAGCGCCACCTCCATATGCGACCAAGGCGACAGTAGCCATGACCAGATACCTGTGTGGTGCAATATTTGCAATCCATCATAGGCCGCTGCGGCGTGAGCAGCAATCGACAATGCCCGAAAATGGGTCCCACTAACGAGGGGGGCGGGGGAATCTAAAATGTCCACTGAGATGTCGCATGAACCCGACAACCTCGGTCGCTCCATTCAAATCAACTCGTTGTTAGGGCACGCAAGCAATGAGGCCAATCAGGTCCTGATTTCGCAGAACCAGCGGCGCACGTTCGGGAATTGTTCCCGGCAACTCTCAACTATCTCGTTTGACGGCCTGTTCACTCGGCGGTTGTATAAGACGACAGCGGAAATGTAAGTCGACTTTCAGTCGTGGCTGCATCTAAACGTTCCTCAGAACCATATTGCTGCGAGCGTCATGGCGAAGTTCGGGCTGCGTTTCAAGATTGAACGGTCCGCATGCCTAGCAATTTGCTTCGGCTTGCCTTACTCTTAAACAGCTTGGTTGGGTATCTCCGCAACAGCTGCAATCTCCTTCTCTGCGTGGTCGAAAGACCGATTGATAGTGCCCGCTGAGGTTCGCGCCTCACGGGCCTTCTTTTTGCCAGGCTGATTGAGCTTGATGCAAGCTCTACCAATGAATTCGTCAATCGAGTCGCCGGCACATGCAATGCGTTCTCGCGCCGAAGCGTCGAACGAACTCCTTCGATAGCTGCATTTCTTGCGGCATCTCGCCGACGGCGGTGAGTGTGAACCCAAAGCGGGCAAAGAATGCGGGATATTCAGACGTGAGCACCGCAGCCTTGGTGCAGCCATGGGCGCGGGCACGCATCAAGACAGCCCCGACAAGATGAGTGGCAACCTGGTGGCCCCGACACTCCGCTAGAACCGCAACGGATTGGATGATGACCGTCTCGCCATATATTTCACCGCAGGCGCAACCGATTACCTTTTCCCCTAGGACCGCCAGACTGAAGAGGCGGGACAAGTGGTCCATATCGCTGATGGGCAAACCGCAGGAGTGGAGCACCTGCGAGACGGCCTGCATATCTGCAGGGACGGCTGCCCGGATTCGCATGTCTTTTATCATTCTTTTTATCCTGGCCTCCCGACGTGCGTACGACCGATTGAGCGTATCACCTCACAAAGGTGCGCCGTGCATCCGCGCGTCTTCCCGATTTGCTATATCGGCCAGTGTCATACGTCAATGACTGAGGAATATACTGTCACATTTTCTGCCTCTTCATCAAAAGGCGGTCCTGCTAACCACAATAAAAGTCCCCCGAAAGCGCGTCGTGCTAAAGGCTCGCTCTTCTAGACAGTATGTCCTAGTGGAGATAAATTCTTTCACCCGACTGAGTCATCAATGTTCTTCAACGCACATTGCCACTCTTAACTCTGATATAAGTCGGATTAATTTCACATCATAATATCGACGAAGGGCCACATAACAGTTTGCAAGCACTCACTGCGATGAAGAAATAGGAATCTACATTGAGCGCTGCGGAGCCGCGGGTGATGCTCCGGAACGTCTAGTGCGCATCATCGCAAAAATATAGCTGCCAGCCTTACTGGACAAGGAATACAGCCTGATTGGGATGTGCTGAGCACCTATTTATTTGTGGTTTTCGCAGTTATGTATTTTTCATTGCCACTTCCTCAATATCGGGCGCCCCACCCGCCTTACAAATACTTAAACAAATTCATTCCCTGAATCTGCATAAACGACTGCTGCGCCCCCTGCAGCGCTGTCTGCCGCTGGTAATACTCGGTGATCGCCTTCGCGTAATCCAGATCCTGCAGCCCCGACAGCGTCTGCGCATAGGTCAGGTCGCGATTGGACCCCACGTCGTCCAGCGCATCCAGTTCATTCATGCGCGAGCCCACCGATGCGCGCACGGTCAGAACGTTGTCGAGCGAGTTGGAGAACTGGCGCGTGGCGGTGGAGATGACGTTGCCAAGATGGGCCCGATCGCTGTTGTTGGGGGTGGGCTGGCGCAGCGTGTCGATCACCGTCTGCAGGTTGGCGAACATGTCGGTGCCGGCCTTGCTGGCGGGATCCATGGTCATGGTGTCGCCGTCCTTGGGGTCGCCGGTCACGTTGAAGCTGACGCCGGCGACGTCGATATGGGCTGGCGACGTGTAGGCAACGGGGCCCTTCACGACCGGTGCGGGGGTCGTGCCTGCCGACAGGTCGGTGATGGTGTATTCCATCTGGCCGCTGGCATTGGTCGCAAACTTGACCTCCATCGAGAGCCCATAGTTGGGATCGCTGGGGTTCGTGGTCGACACCGTGCCGAACGTGGCGCTGCCGGTGTTGTTGGCATTGCCCTTGACAACATAGCCGGCGCCGCCGGTCACGCTCATGAACACTTCCCGCCCGGTGTTGCCGGCGGGCATCTGGCGCGCCACATCGACCTGCAGCAGTTGCTGGCCGTTGTCGCCGATGTAGGTGCCGGGGCCCGTGCTCTGCGTGAACGGCGCGCTGCCGGAGCGGGTGCCGCCGAACAGGTACTGGCCGTTGCCGTCGTCGGAGTTGGCCAGTCCCGCCAACTGGTTATACAGGCCTTCCAGCGCCGTGGCCAGCGAGCCGCGGTCGGCATCGCTCATGGTGCCGTTGCCGGCCTGGACCAGCAGCGTCTGGATGTTCTGCGTGACGGTGGTCACGGACTGCAGCGCGTTCTCTTCCGCGGCCAGCGCGATATTGGCCTGCTTGCGCGAGGTTGCGTACTGGCCGTTGACGGCCTGTGCCTGGCTCACGCCCAGCGCGCGGGTGGCGCCGACGGGATCGTCGGACGGCGTCAGGATGCTGCGGCCGGTGCCGAGCTGCTGCTGGATATGCAGCAGCGAGCCCTGCTGGTAGTTCATCGAAGCCAGGCCTTGCTGGTACAGGGTGGAGCTTGCAACGCGCATATTGGTTACCTCTTCTGACTCTGCTGACGCTTTTGGGTGCCGCCGCTTACCTGCCGATGCCGATGATGGTGTCGAACAGCGTGCCGGCCGTCTGGATCACCCTGGCATTGGCCTGGTACAGCTGCTGGAAGCGCAGCATCGACACAGTCTCCTCGTCCATGTTGACGCCGGACACCGATTGCTGCGCGGTCTTGATCTGCGTGGTGATGCTGTCCTGCGAGGCCGAGGCGATCTTGACCGACTTGGCGCGCGTGCCGACGTCGTTGACCAGCTGCGCGTAGCCTTCGCTGAAGCTGGACACGCCGCCGATAGTCTTGGCGTTCTGCAGCTTGGCCAGCGCCAGCATGTTGCCGTTGTCCTTGACCGCGCCAGCGTTGCTGACCAGCGTGAAGGTGTCGCCGGCCTTGGGCGTGCCGCCGAAGCTGAAGGTCAGGCCGTTGAGGGTGAAGTCGGTATTGCTGCCGTTGGCTACGCCCACCGGCTGTGGCGCCATCACGGTGCCGCCAACCTTGAAGACGTACTTGTTGAGGCTGCCGTCGAACTCGGCAGTGATATTGGCGGCCGGCAGTGTAAAGCCGGGCGCGACGTTGCTCAGGCTTGCCGTGCCGCTGCCCTTGTTCAAGGCTCCCGCTTCGACGTGTGCCGGCGATGCCGCGGCGATCCTGGCCGGGTCGCTGATCGCCATGTCGAAGCCGGTGGCGGCATTGCGCGTGGGCTGGATCGTGAACGAATCGTTGGTGCCCATCGCCGCATTGATCTCGACGGTGAAGCCGTCGGCGCTGAACTGCAGCGGATAGCTGGCGCCGCCGGCGGGCACCGGCGCGACCACTTGCTGGTTGTCGGAGAGGCGCGTCAGCGTGTAGTTGGTGCCGTCGAACTGCAGCTTGTAGTCGCTGGTGGTCAGGGCCGAGGCATTGGCGATCTTGGCCGTTGCCACCGTGGTTTTCACGGTGTTGTTGGCGTTGGGGATGGCGGTGGCACCACCCAGTGCAAACATGTCGGTGCCAATGGCGCCGTTCAGGTCAATGCCCAGCTCGTGCTGCGCATTGAAGCTCTGGCCGATCGCCAGCGACAGCCGGCCGATGGCGCTCTGCGCCGCGTCCAGGGATTCGGTGCGGAACTGCAGCAGGCCGCCCAGCGAGCCGCCGGTGATCGCGCCCGGCTCGCTCTCGAACACATTGCCGTTGGGCAGGGTATAGGCCACCACGGTACGGTTGGGATCGGCCGCCGAGGCAACCGCCTTCAGCGCGTACGCGTCATTGCCCATCACCAGCGGCTGGCCGTTACCGACGAAGACGTTGTAGGTGCCGCTGTCCTGCACCACCACCTTGGCGCCGACCAGCTTGGTCAGCTCCGCCACGGCCTGGTCGCGCTGGTCCAGCAGATCGTTGGGCGGCTGGCCGCCGGAGGCAGCCTTCAGGCGGGTGATTTCCTGGTTCAGGTTGGCAATCTGCTTGGTATACGCGTTGACCTGCGTGACGGCGGTGCCGACCTGCTCATTGACGCCCGCTTGCAGCTGCTTGAAGTAGTTGCTGGCCGAGCGCACCTGCCCCACCAGCGCCTGTCCGGCCGATAGCATGCCCTGGCGCGCTGCCGGATCGGCGGGGGTGTCGGCCACGGCCTGCACCGCCGCGAAGAACTTCTGCATCAGCGGCGCCAGGCCGCCCTTCTGGTCGGCGAGCAGGTTGTCGATCTGGGCGATCTGGTCCGAGTACGCCGCCAGCGATGCGCTGGCCGAGGTGGCGCCGCGCAGCTGGCCGGTCAGGAACTCGTCATAGACGCGGATCACCGTGGTGGTGTTGGAGCCGAAGCCATAGAAACCCTGGCTGGTGTACTGGCCGCCGGCCGAGGCCACGATGGTGTTCTGGCGCGAATAGCCTTCGGTCGCCGAATTGGCAAAGTTGTGGCCGGTCGTCGTCAGCGCGTTCTGCGCGGTGTTCAGGCCGGAAAGACCAATACTGAAGAGAGACATTGTGCTCTGACCCCGGATGGATGGGACTGCCGCGGCGAGGGCCGGCGGTGGTGGATGTGGAAGTTATCGGCTGGTTGGGGGCGGGACTTTAGGTGTGGAAGTGGCGTTCTCCAGATCCTGCAGGTTTGCTCCCCTTATATGAACACCGCCCGGATGCCAAGGTTTGGGTTAAGTGTTTTGACGTGTTAGGTATCGGCTGCGGTCTTATATCCGGCCTTGTGCGGTGATATGACCGCGGCCTCGATGGAAGTAGCTAGGAACGTCCTAATCTCTCATGGCGGGCTTGGTGGCCCAATGGGGTGGGGCGACGTGCCAGCAGGGCTTCAGCCCAGGCCGGCCGTTTTCTGGATCGGGTCAGCACGATGCGAGCCCCATGGATGAGCAGGCGCCGCAGGTATGGGTCGCCCCGTTTGCTGATCCCGCCCAACTGTACTTTGCCGCCAGAGCCCGACTGTCTTGGCACCAGACCCAAGCTTGCCGCGAAGGCTCTGCCTGAGCGGAAGGCTTGGGCAGAGCCCATGGTCGCCACCAGGGCCGAGGCGGTAATCGGACCAATGCCCGGAATCTCTTCGACGGTCTGCCCCGCGGGATGGCTGCGCAGCCAGTTGGCGATCTCGCGCTCTATTTCCAGGATTTGCTCATCCTCACGCCGGATTTCATCCAGTTGCCGGGCCAAGGCCGACCACAGCACAGGCGGCACGGCGTTCTCAATTTCTTCCCGACGGGCGCGTATTTCGGCCAACCCGGCGTGGCGACCTGCGGTGAAGTGCAGCCCGAATTCGCCCAGCAATCCGCGAAGCTGATTGACTCGCCGTGTACGCGTGTCGACCAGCTCGGAGCGAATCCGGTGCAAGCCCAGCAGAGCCTGCTGGGCCTCAGTCTTTACCGGCACGCTGGGCATCCCCGGTTGGAGTGCAGCCGTCCATATGGCACGCGCATCGGCAGCATCAGTCTTGTTGGTGCGTACGAACGAGCGGACATAGCGCGGATTGAGCATGGTGGCTTGATCCCCAAACTTTGGATCTTGCGCGCCCACCAGTGTGAGCCGCCGCAAGCTTCCAGGGCAAAGTGACCGGCCGGACAGTTGGACAGAAACTGAATCAGCCGGGGCTGGGAGAAGCGTTGGTTATGGATCTGGCCAGTGGAGGGGTCTACCCAATACATCTGGAAAACCGACTTTGCAATATCCAGTCCGTATGTCGTAGCATTCATTCGGGCTCTCCTTACCTCAAGTGATTGGTCGAACTTTCACCTTGGCACATCGATGCCGTCGGTCAAGCGAGAGCCCCTTTGCATTTCCGGCCGAGTGCCTACGCTAGCCCCGAAGGGCGGCGGTGTTCATACCATCTCTCCCGCTTGCGGGAGAGGGGCCGGGGGAGAGGGTAGGCCTGTGCCTCGCGATATCCTCTCTTGCAAGGGACGCTCCTGCCCTCTCCCCCACCCCTCTCCCGCCAGGCGGGAGAGGGGTGCCGCGACCATACGGTGTCAGCTACGGCCGGCGCTAGGGCAACACCCCTGCCCTCAGGCCGCCACCTTCTTCATGATCTTCACCAGCTTGTGCCCGTACGCCGGATCGGTGGCATAGCCCGCGCGCTGCAGGCCATGCGCCGCCTCTTCAGCAGACGCCGCGCTGACCACGCCCGCGTAACGCGGGTTGTTCGTCAGCAGGCGGGCATAGTCGGCACAGGCCTCGTCATACGAGCCATAGGCACGGAACTTCGCCCGCACCTTCTGCGGCTGCCCGTCGACATATTCCGTGGTGGTGATCTCCGCCACGCGCCCCTTCCAGCTGGCGCCGGCCTTGATGCCGAAGACATTGAAGGTGGTAGAGCCGTCGGCGTGCGTGATCTCGCGCTGGCCCCAGCCGGATTCCAGCGCGGCCTGGCCTACGATCAGCCGCGCCGGCACGCCGCTGGCGCGCGCGGCGGCTTCCGCGGGTCCGGCCATGCGGGCGACAAAGGCGCTGACGTGGGCCGGCGCGTCGTCCGGCAGCCGTCCCAGCTTGTCCTCACCCTGGCCGCGGTCCGCGTACCACTGCGGCTGGTACTGGCGCAGGCCGGCCGTGGGATTCCAGTTCTGCCCCGGCACGATGGTACCGAGCGCCGGCAGGTCGGCCTGCTCGCCGGCGTCGGCCGGGACCGCCCCGGCGCCGCGGCTGTCGAGCAGCCTTGCCATCTCGGCATCGGCCGCCTTGCCTGACTCGGCCGGGCTCATGGCGCTCATGCCGGCCGGCATCGCCGTGCCCGTGGCACGCGCCAGCTGGCGCACCATCACATCGGCCAGGCCGATCCCGCGCGACGACATCTGCTGCGCAAGCTGCTGGTCCATCATCGACATATAGAGCTTGCTCTGCTCGTTGTCGAAGAGGCCGTCCTGCGGCGTGGCATCGCGCATGCTCTTGAGCACCATCTGCGTGAACACCGCCTCGAACTGCTTGGCGACGGCTTGCAGCGTATTGGCGTCGGCGCCGCCGCGCGCGCTGTGCTTGAGCGCCTCGAAGCCCTGCGTGTCCAGCGCGAAGCGCTGCGTCAGCTCCGCCGCCTGCGGGGGTCGTGCCGTGTTCATGGTCAGATCACTTCCAGCTCGGCACGCAGCGCCCCGGCCGCGCGCATGGCTTCCAGGATGGTCTGCAGGTCGGCCGGAGTTGCGCCCAGCGCGTTCAGCCCCTTGACCACGGCGGCCAGCGAGGCGCCCGCCTTGACGATCTGCAGCGAGCCGCCCTGCTGCTTCATGTCGATCTGCGACACCGGCGCCACCACCGTCCGCCCTTCGCTAAATGGCGCGGGCTGGCTGATCACGGGTTGCGTGTTGATCACCACCGACAGGTTGCCGTGCGCGACCGCACAGTCTTCCACGGTCACGGCCTGGTTCATCACGATGGAGCCGGTGCGGGCGTTCAGGATCACCTTGGCCGCGGCCTTGGCCGGGGTCACGTCGATGTTCTCTATGCGGGCCAGGAAGCCCACGCGCGCGGCCGCCGACGCCGGCGCACGCACCTGCACCACGCGCCCGTCCAGCGCCGCGGCAACGCCGCCGCCCATGGAGCGGTTGATGGCTTCCACCACGCGCTCGGCGGTGCCGAAATCGGTATCCTTCAGTTCCAGGTTGAGCACGCCGCCATCTGGCTGGAACGGCGCCACCGCGCGCTCCACGATCGCGCCGTTGGCGATGCGCCCCACCGCCAGCTGGTTGATCTGAACCTTGCTGCCGTTGGCCGACGCCCCCGCGCCGCCCACCAGCATATTGCCCTGGGCGATGGCATAGACCTGGCCGTCGGCGCCCTTGAGCGGGGTCATCAGCAGCGTGCCGCCGCGCAGGCTCTTGGCATTGCCCATCGACGACACCACGATGTCCAGCTGGCTGCCGGGCTGCGCGAACGCGGGCAGCGAGGCGGTCACCATCACCGCCGCCACGTTCTTGAGCTGCATGTTCTTGCCGGCCGGCAGCGTGATCCCCAGCTGCGAGAGCATGTTGGTCAGGCTCTGCGTGGTGAACGGCGTCTGCATGGTCTGGTCGCCGGTGTTGTCCAGGCCGACCACCAGGCCGTAGCCCACCAGCGGGTTCTCGCGCACGCCCTGGAACGTGGCCAGGTTCTTCAGGCGTTCGGCCTTGGCAACGGTGGCAAAGGCTCCGAAGGCCACGCCCAGCGCCAGGCTGATCACGCTCAGGCGCAGCAGGCGGGACAGAAAACGGGCGAGCATGGGAGCGGACATGGCGCGGTCAGAACGGAGAAACATTGAGGAAGAAGCGCTGCAGCCAGCCCATGTTCTGCGCTTCGTCGATCACGCCCTTGGCGGTGTATTCGATGCGCGCATCGGCGACCTGCGTCGACAGCACGGCGTTGTCGCCGGTGATCGTGCGCGGATTGACCACGCCGGAGAAGCGGATGAACTCGGCGCCCTGGTTGATGGCCATCTGCTTTTCGCCGGAGACCACCAGGTTGCCGTTGGTCAGCACCTCCAGCACGGTCACGGTGATGGTGCCGTTGAAGGTATTGGCCGCGCTGGCGCCGCCGCTGGCCTTCATGGTGTTGGCGCCGTTGATGCTGGCGTTGCTGCTGCTGTTGAACAGGCCGCTGAGCGCGCGCGGCACGGCGTCGAACGCCAGCGCGGTGTTGCCGGTGCGGCTGGCATTGGTGCCGGAATTCTTGCTGGCGTTGACGTTCTCCGTGATCAGGATCGTCAGGATGTCGCCCACATTGCGCGGACGCCGGTCCTCGAACAGCGGGTTGCCGGCGTAGGACGACTGGTAGATCGAGCCGGAAGCCGGGCCCATCGGCCGCGGCTCTGCGCGCGCGGTGGTGGGCAGTTGCACCAGCGGCTCGCGCGGCATCAGCGCGCAGCCGCCGCTGGCCAGCATTGCCACGCCGGCCAGGCAAACCAGCGCATGCGCGCCTAGGCGGGAAAGCAAGGTGGCCATGTTCACACCAATCAACCCAGTTGCGACAGGCGCTGCAGCATCTGGTCGGATGCCTGCACGGCCTTGCTGTTGATCTCATACGCGCGCTGCGTCTGGATCATGCTGACCAGTTCTTCCACCACGTTCACGTTGGACGCTTCCACGTAGTTCTGCTGCACCACGCCAGCGCCGTTCAGGCCCGGCACGGTGGTGTTGGGCGCGCCCGAGGCATCGGTCTGCACGTACAGGTTCTCGCCCATGCTTTCCAGGCCGGCTGGGTTCATGAAGGTGGCCAGCTGCAGCTGCCCCACCTGCACGTTGGCGCTGGAGCCCGGCTGCGTCACCGACACGGTGCCGTCGCGCGCGATGGTCATCGACAGCGTATTGGCCGGAATGGTGATGGCGGGCTGGATCACGAAGCCGCTGGAGGTCACCAGCTGGCCGTTCTGGTCCACCTGGAACGAGCCGTCGCGCGTGTATGCGGTGGTGCCGTCGGGCAGCGCCACCTGGAAGAAGCCCTGGCCCAGGATGGCCACGTCCTTGGCATTGCCGGTCTGCTGCGGGTTGCCCTGGGTGTGGATGCGCTCGGTGGCCACGGGGCGCACGCCGGTGCCCAGCTGCATGCCGGAAGGCAGCGTGGTCTGGTCCGACGACAGCGCGCCGGGCTGGCGGATGGTCTGGTACATCAGTTCCTCGAACACCGCGCGGCCGCGCTTGAAGCCGTTGGTCGACACGTTGGCCAGGTTGTTCGAGATCACGTCCATCTGCGTCTGCTGCGCATCGAGGCCGGTCTTGGCAATCCAGAGAGAGCGGATCATGGTGGTCCTTGCGTTGGTCCTGGCACGGCGCGCCGTGCCGGTCAGTCATTCAGGTCAGTTGGTCGAGAGCAGCTGGTTGGCGCGCTGCTCGTTGCCGTCGGCGCCCTGGATCATCTTCATCTGCATCTCGAAGCGGCGGGCATTGGCAATCATCTCGACCATGGCTTCGGTCGGGTTGACGTTGCTGCCTTCCAGAGCGCCCGAGATCACGCGCACAGTGGGATCGGCCTCCAGCGGCTGGGCGCCGGGGCGCAGGCGGAACAGGCCGTCATCGCCGCGCGCGATGGCGTCGTTGGGCGGGTTGACCACGCGCAGCCGGCCCACCGGCGCCAGGCCGGCGGAGGCTTCGCCGGGGCCGCGCGCGGTGATGGTGCCGTCGGTGCCGATGGTTACCTGCGAGCCTGGCGGCACCGCCAGCGGACCGCCGTCGCCCATCACCGGCAGGCCGGAGATGGTCTGCACCTGGCCGTCCTGCGCCACCTGCAGCGCGCCGGCACGGGTGTAGGCCTCGGTGCCGTCCGGTGCCTGCACCACCAGCCAGCCATTGCCCTGCAGCGCTACATCCAGCGTGCGGCCGGTGTAGGTCAGCGGACCGGCGCGCATGTCGGCGCCGGGGGTCGAGGCCAGCGTAAAGGCGCGCGTCCCCGCCTCCGGCCCCACCACCGGCACCGCGCGGTACAGGTTGACCTGCGCGCGGAAGGCCGGCGTGGAGACGTTGGCGAGGTTGTTCGATACCGCCGCTTGCTGGTCGAGTATCTGCTTGGCGCCCGACAGGGCAGTGTAGATCATGCGGTCCATGGCGGCGGCTCAGCTCAGCGTGGCGGTCACAGGTTGACCAGGGTCTGCATGACCGTGTCCTGCGCCTTGATGGTCTGCGCATTGGCCTGGTAGTTGCGCTGCGCAACGATCAGGTTGACCAGCTGGCCGGACAGGTCCACGTTGGAAGCTTCCACCGCATTGGAGCGCAGCGTGCCCATGCTGCCGCCGGCCGTACCGACCAGCGCCTGGCCGGAGGCACCGGTGGCCGACCACACGTTGTCGCCCTCCGGCTTCAGGCCTTCGACGTTGCCGAATGCGGCCATCACGATCTGGCCGAGCGGCTTGGTCTGCTCGTTGGAATAGCTGCCGGTGATGGTGCCGTCGCCATTGACCGAGAAGCCCAGCAGGCTGCCCGAGGTGTAGCCGTTCTGGCTGAGCTGCTTGACGTCGTTGTCGGCGCCGAACTGGGTGGTGCCGGTCAGGTCCAGCGCCATCGTCATGGCCTGCGCGCCGTTGGCGGCCGGCTGGGTCAGGGTCACGGCATTGGCCGCGGGCGACTTCAGCGCGCCGGCGTTGTCGAACGCGAGCGTGAGCGGTGCGCCGCCGACCGGGTTGCCGTTGACGTCGGTGACATACATCTTCCAGTCAGTGCCGCCGCCAACAGTGGGCGCGCCCCCTGACTTGGCGAAGTACGCCATCAGCTGCTGCTTGTTGCCCAGCGAGTCATAGACGTTGATCGCCGTGCTGTAGTTGAACATGCTGCTGTCGGGCGCGGGCGTCGTCGCCGGCGGCACGGCTGCCGTCGGGAACGGGTTGGCCGGCACCTTGCTGCGCGAATCCAGCTGGAACTTGGCCGTGATGTTGCTGGTGGCCTTGGGCTCCATCTGCGCGTTGCTGACCACCAGCGGCTGCGGCTGCACACCGGCACCGCCGGCCACGCCGGCGGGATAGCCGGTCACCTGCAGGCCCTGCATATTGGTGATGCGGCCGTCTTCCTGGCGCTGGAACTGGCCGTTGCGCGAGTAGTAGACCGCGCCTTCCGGGCTGGTCAGGCGGAAGAAGCCGTTGCCGTTGGTGATGGCCACGTCCAGCGCACGCCCGGAGGCTTCGATATTGCCCTGGTTGAAGGACTGCACCACCGAGTTCACGCGCACGCCCAGGCCGATCTTGGTGCCCGCGTAGATGTCGGCAAACTGCGCGGCCGATTGCTTGTAGCCAACCGTGTTGGCATTGGCGATGTTGTTGCCAATCACGTCCAGATTGGACGCGGCGGCGTTCAGGCCGCTTACCCCTTGACCGAAACCCATGATTGCTTCCTTTTGACTAGGCTGTCATTGAAGCCGGCCGGCGCCTGTGCGCTGCCGGCACCTGCGTTTTAGAGAATGCGCCGTACGTCGTCGACGTTCGCGGTCTGTCCGTCGCCCAGGTCCACCAGCACGCCGCTGGCGTCGCCGCTGATGCTCTGGACCTTGCCGTAGACCAGCGCCACCGGCTGCACCGAGGTGCCGTTGGCGGTGGCGGTCACCTTGAAGGTGTAGTCGCCGTCGGCCACGGCCGCGCCGGCGTTGTTCTTGCCGTCCCATGCGACGTTGTGCACGCCCGCGGTCTGCCCCTTCATGTCGATGGTGCGCACCACGTTGCCGTCCTTGTCGAGCACGTCGACGGTGACCGCATCCGCGGTCGACGGTAGGTCCAGGCCAAACTTGCCCGGTACGCCGCCTGCCACCGACACCTGCTTGCCCGGCACCATCACGGTATGGCCGATCAGCGCCGCGGAGTCCATGGCGCGGCTGGCGCTGACCTGCGACAGCAACTGCGACAGGGTGGCGTTCATGGTCTGCATGCCGCTGACCGTGCTGATCTGCGCCAGCTGCGAGGTCAGCTGCGCGTTGTCCATCGGGTTGAGCGGGTCCTGGTTGTTCATCTGCGTGACGAGCATGGTCAGGAAGTTGTTCTGCAGCTCGGACGCACTGGCGCTGCCGCTCTTGAGGGCATCGTTGATACCCTGGGTGTTGCTGTTGCTGCCTACCGCGGAGGTGGTTGTCATGTCGGTTCGTTGTCTGCGTGCGGGTGGAGGCGTTGCCGATACAGGCCGGGGCTTGTCACTGGCCGATCGTCAGCGTCTTGAGCATCATGTTCTTGGCGGTGTTGAGCACTTCCACGTTGGCCTGGTAGGAGCGCGAGGCCGAGATCATGTTGACCATCTCTTCCACCGGGTTGACGTTGGGCATCACCACATAGCCCTGGGCATTGGCCATGGGGTGCGTAGGGTTGTGCACCATGCGCGGCGGCGACGGGTCTTCCGACACGCCTCGCACCTGCACGCCGCCGATGTCCGTCTGCCCCGGCGTGGGCGCCATGCCGAACACGACCTGCTTGGCGCGATAGGCCTGGCCGTCGGGGCTGACCACGCTGTCGGCATTGGCCAGGTTGGAGGCGGTCACGTTCATGCGCTGCGACTGCGCGGCCATGGCCGAGCCCGCGACGTCGAAGATGTTCATTGCCGGCATGCGCTCTCTCCCTTACTGCTCGATTTATTGCTGGATCGCGGCCAGCATGGTCTTGATCTTCGAATTCATCACCGTCAGGCCGGACTCGAAGTGCACGGCGTTGTCGGCAAAGGCCACGCGCTCGGTATCCATTTCCACGGTGTTGCCGTCGACGCTGGACTGCAGCGGGATGCGGTAGGCCAGGTCGAATTCCTCGCGCCCCGGGGCCTGCGCGGGCAGATGGCGTATCGAGGTGGTGGACAGCGACATGCCTTCATTGCGGTGGCCGCGTTCGACGCTCTGCGCCAGCGTGCTGGAAAAATCAAAGTCGCGCGCCTTGTAGCCGGGCGTGTCCGCGTGCGCGATGTTGGAGGCAATCACCGACTGCCGCTGGTTGCGCAGGCTCAGCGCTTCCTGCTGGAAACGTAGTGCCGCGTCGAGTCTGTCAATCATCTGGCATCTCCCTGCTCACATGAACGGAGCGAACGACCTTCTTCAGGGTTGCCATCTTAGGCGGCGACCTGTCACGCCAATCGGATGAATAAGGACGGGAAATCCATGCATTTCGGCCTGCCCTCGCGCGAGGGGCTGCCTACAATGGGACCCCGATGACAGATGTAAACGGGCGCGCGGCCAGTCACGGGGCGGTGCGCCAGGCATGCCATCCATGCCGTGCCGTCCTTGCCGGGAAGTCCAGATGAAACAGAATCGCCGCAACGCCCGCAGCCTGGCGCAAGCCCTGCTGGCGGCCTGCCTGCTTGGGCCGGCCGCCGCCGGTGCCGCGCCGGCGCAGGTCATGCCCGTCGCCATGCAGGCGCCGGCCGCGCACGGCCAGCAGCAGGCTGCTTATGCAGGCAACCCCGCTGCCAGCCCCTTTGCCGAAGACCCCGCGCGCGTTGCCGTCGAACGCTTCCTGCTGCAGCAGACCGCCGGCCTGCCGGGCAAGGTCAGCGTGCAGGTGGCGCCGCCTTCGGGCGGCCGCGCGCCGGATTGCCTTGCGCCCGACCCGTTCCTGCCCGCCGGCACGTCGACGTGGGGCCGCGTCTCCGTCGGCGTGCGCTGCGGCGGCGAGCGGCCGTGGGTGCGCTACATGCAGGCGCGCGTGTCGGTGCTGACTGATTACTACGTCGCCGCACGCGCGCTGGGCCCGGGCGAGCCGGTCAGCCAGGCCGATATCGAAGTCCGCCAGGGCGACCTGGGCACGCTGCCACGCGCGGTGATCACCGATCCGGCGCAGCTTGCCGGCGCGGTCACCGCCAACCGTATTGCCGCGGGCTCGCCGATACGCGCCGACCTGCTGCGCAAGGCCATCGCCGTGCGCCAGGGCCAGACCGTCACCGTGGCCGTGGAGGGCGATGCCTTCCAGATCACCAGCGAAGGCAAGGTGCTGGCCGATGCCGCCACCGGCAACACCGTGCAGGTACGCCTGCGCAGCGGCCAGGTGGTCAACGGGCTGGTACGCAGCGGCGACACCGTGGTGCTGCAGTAGCCCACCGTAAGTGCCTTGATCGTGGCCAAAAGACTGGAAACCCGTGGCAAGCGGCATGCGAAAATGCCGCCGAAACCGCTGCGCGGCGAAATCGGGGCGAGCGCCCTAAAGAATTCGCCGGCGCGACCGTAATGCCATAGGAAACCAGCAAGGAACGCCCCGTGAAGATCAACCACACCGCCTCGTCCCGGCCCGCCGACGCCCCCGCGGGCGACGCCGCCGCCCGGCCCCAGGCCGCGCCGGCCAGCGCCGCGGCGCCGTCCGCCGGCCTGAGCGTCAGCCCGCTGGCCGCCCAGGTACGCGACATCAGCGCCCGCCTGATGCAGCCCACGGACGACGATATCGACACCGCCAAGGTCGAAGAGATCCGCCAGGCCATCGCCGAGGGCCGGATCAGGATCGACCCGGGCAAGATTGCCGACGGCCTGCTCGCGACCCTGCGCGAGCTTGGCCAGGCCGAACCCCGCTAGCCCAAATGAACCAGAGCCTGATCCAGTCCCTGCAGCGCGAAACCGAAGGCATCCAGGCCTTCGGCCAACTCCTCGCCGAAGAGCGCGACGCCCTCAAGCGGGGCGACTTCCAGTCCCTGAGCGGACTGCTGACGCGCAAGGTTGAACTGGGCCAGGCCCTGTCCCGCCAGCTCAAGGCCCGCGAAGCCCAGATGGGCACGCTGGGCCTGCGCGCCGGCCCCGAAGGCCAGCTGCTCGGCCGCCAGGTCGACCCGGCCGTGGCCGACGCCTGGCGCCAGCTGATCTTCGCCGCCCGCACCGCGCGCGACGGCAACGCCCTGAACGGCGCCGTCGTCAACGCCCACCTCGACTTCACCCGCGAAGCCATCCAGGCGCTGCGCCAGCATAGTGGCGGGGATGCGGGGTTGTATGGGAAGGATGGGAAGGCTGCGGCTGGAGCGGGTGGGGTGAGTCTGGCAGCGGGTTGAAGCTCTCGCCTGATGTTCCGTTCTTTCCTACCGAAACCCCACCACCAACTCATTGCTGCGCCCCTGCAGCACCGGCACCAGGCTACCCTGCCCCGGCACCCGGAACGCGAATACAAAGCCCTTGGTGGCATCATCCCCGAAGAACGCATCGGTCTTGCCTTCCGCCTGCGGCAGCAGCACGCAGCGCTGGGCATTGCAGAGATAGGCTTGCAGTTCCAGGGGTGGGGTTTTGGCGAAGCTGTAGCGCCAGCGCACCGACGTGATGACCCCTTCTGACTGCGGCAAGACGCCGATGGGCAGGATCGGCGGCGACACAGCACGCTGTCCGCGGCCGTAGAGTGCCGGCCCGTTGACCGATCCGGTCCAGGCGTGGCGGGTGCCGCCCTCGATGGCGGCCCAGGCGCAGGCCGATACGGCAGCCAGCAGGCAGCAAGCGCCGCGCGCGGCGCGGCCCATCCTCTGCATCACAGCAAGCCGCGCAACTGGTTGCGCAGCCGCGTGATCGCCTGGCCGCGGATCTGGCACACGCGCGACTCGGTCACATCGAGCACCGCGCCGATCTCGCGCAGGTTCAGCTCCTGGTCGTAGCACAGCGACAGCACCAGCTTCTCGCGCTCGGGCAGCCGGTCGATGGCGCGGATCAGCGCCTCGCGCATGCCGCTTTCCATCAGCACGGTCAGCGGGTTGCCGTCATCGCTGCCGCCAAGGTGCCGGTCCAGGAAGTCTTCTTCGCCGGAGCGCTCGAAATCCTCGTAGTGCAGTAGCTGGCAACCATAGACCTCATTGAGCAGCAACTGGTATTCGTCCAGCGCCATCTCCATGGCCTCGGCCACTTCGGAGTCGACCGGCGCGCGCCCGAGCTTCTGCTCCAGCCCTCGCTGCGTGCGCTCGATGCGCCGGGTGAACTGGCGCAGGCTGCGCGACTGCCAGTCGTTGGCGCGCACCTCGTCAAGCATGGCGCCGCGGATGCGCTGGCTGGCATAGGTCTCAAAGCGCGCGCCGTGGGTGTCTTCATAGCGCTTGGCGGCATCCAGCAGGCCGATCATGCCGGCCTGGATCAGGTCGTCGATCTGCACGCTGGCAGGCAGCCTGGCGGCCAGTTGCAGAGCGATGCGGCGCACCAGCTGTGCATGCGCCTTGACCACATCGGCCTGTTCGAGCTTTCCCTGGATCGTGTACATGGTGCAATTCTCGTGAATGCTGGATTGCTGGACCGCCACAACGTGGGCGGGGGCTGGCTCAGGGTCTGGTTCGGTGAGATGGCATGACTGGCAGGCTCACGCCATTGCGGCTGCGGGCACGGGGGCGGACGCGTCCGCGCGCAGCGGCCAGGCGCCGATGCCGCCGGCGGTGCGGCGCAGCGCGGTGGTGGCCGGCGCCGCCGGAAACGCCTCGACCACGCAGCGCCCCAGTTGCACGCCGCGCGCCACTAGCGGGTCGGATGGCAACCAGCCCGCGCACAACGCCTCGACGCCCAGGTACTGGCTGGCCGTGCGCGCTAGATTGCGCAGGATTGCCTGCACCGTGGCCTCGCTCGCCGCCATGTTGACGATCAGGTGGAACTGGCGCCAGGCATACAGGTGATGCAGGCGCTTGATGCAGGCGTAGGCGGCGGTGATCGACGCGAGCTCAGGCCGCATTACGATCAGCACATTGTGCGCGCCGCCCGCGAGCGGCGACAGCGCGCCGTCGGCATCGACGCCGGCATCCACCAGCACGCTGCGAAAGCCACTCGCGGCAGCAGCCGACAAGGCGCTGCCCGGCACAGGCCGGCCAGCCGGCAGTACCGACAGCACGCCACCGGGACCGGTGCCTGCAGCAGCTTCCAGCGGCAGGCGGCCTGCGCTGACATCGGCCAGGGTGCCGGCGGGCCTGGCGCCGGACAGCCGCGTGGCGCGCGCCGCGGCAGCGTCTTCGTCGACCAGCAGCACGCGTTCGCCCTGCATGGCCAGCGCGTGCGATAAGCCCAGGGCCACGGTGGTCGCGCCGGCACCGCCTTCGCTGGCGACCACGGCGATACGGCGCGTCGTGCGCGGCGCCAGCATCCGGCGCAGGCTCTCGGCCTGGTCCATGGCGAGGGCGCTCACTGCAGGACCTCCATGGCTTCAGCGGACACGGCGGTGCCGCGGCCCGGATAGTTTTCCAGCACGTCGAGCAATGCCAGCATGCGGCCCATGCCTTCATTGAGCACCGTGCCCGGCACCGGCGCGCCCTGGCGCGCCGTGCGGCCAGCCAGGCGCGCGAGGAAGGCGGGCGCGGCCGCGGTCGGCGCGTGTTCCAGGCGCAGCACCGAGAGGCCCAGTTGCAGCGCGGCCAGCGCGGCGCCGGCGGCGTGGCCGCTTTCGGCGTCCTGGGCGAAGTGGTCGATGGCGTGGCGCAGCGTGCGCAGGCGCGCATCGGCTGCGTCGGTCCACAAGGCCCAGCGCGCCACCTGCGCGGCCTCCTGCGCCAGCGCCGGGTCGCACAGCAGGTAACGGGTATCCAGCAGTTCGCCGGTGGCGCGGTCGGCCAGGCGGGCCACCACCAGGCAGGCATCGATGCCGCCTTCGGGGGTGCCCTTGCCGCGCACCGGGCTGTCCGGTACGCGCACTTCGGCGCTGGCCAGCCAGCGCACGGCTTCACGCTCGCGCACGGTGTCCTCGCCGACGGCGTGGAAGGTCAGCGTGTCGGCCAGCGCATCGAGCTTCCAGGCGGCGCCGGCGCTGACTACGCGCGCGGTCTTGCGAGCGCTGGCCACCCAGCGCTCGCCGGCCTGCTGCCAGCGTGCCAGCATGGCGGCGGACGGTATGGCATCAATCAGGTTGACCACCTTGCGCGCGGCGCTCATGGCGGCGCGCAGGCTGGCGGCATCGGACTCGGCTTCGCCCAGCGGTTGGCCGGCACGGCCGGTCGAGGTCACGGTGGCGGCCAGCGGCATGCCGTCGCGGTCGGCGAACCACAGCGTGTGCTGCATCGGCTGCGGCGTGCGGCGGCCGGGCACGGCCACTTGCAGCGTGGCGGCGCTGGCCAGCACGTATTGCTCGCACTGGCGGGTCACGTCGCGGCAGACCGCTTCGCGCACCTGCTGCGACATGGCGCGCAGGGCCGGGGCGTCGGCGCCGCGCTGTTGCCACAGCGAGCGGGCCAGGTCGAGGCCCAGGCCCGCGCCATTGAGTTCTGCCACGCACTGGCTCAGCGCGTCCGCGCTGTCGCTCAGCGAGCGCAGCACCTCGTCGGCGCCGCCACGCGCGGGCACCTCGTCATCGGTGCCGGCGCTGCGCCGGCGTGCGGCGTCCGCATCGGCAAATACCGAACCGCGGCGCGGCGTCAGGAAGGCGCGCTCCACCAGCGCGGTGCTGTTGGCCAGCTCAAGGTGCTCGGGCACGCGCTGGCCGGTGGAGGCGTAGAACACCGGCAGGCGATGGCGGATCACCACGTCCAGCACCGAGCCCAGGTGGGTGGCTTCGTCCAGCTTGCTGATGATGCAGCCGTCGATGCCGCCGCCATCGGGCGCGGCGTCATGGCGGTAGGCATGCACCACTTCATTGAGGGTATCGCCGTGGCTGGCGCCGTTGAGCAGCAGCACGCGCTGCACCGGCGCGGGCACGCCGGCCAGCATGGCGATCTGTTCCGACAGGCTGCGGTCGCGCTGGCTCATGCCGACGGTGTCGATGATCACCAGGTGCTTGTCCTTCATCGCCGCCAACGCGAAGCGCAGGTCGGCGGCATCCTTCACCGCATGCACCGGCACGCCGAGGATGTCGCCGTAGATGCGCAGCTGTTCGTGCGCGCCGATACGGAAGCTGTCGGTGGTCAGCAGCGCCAGCTTGTCGGCACCGTGGCGCAGCACGAAGCGCGCCGCCAGCTTGGCCGTGGTGGTGGTCTTGCCCACGCCGGTGGGGCCCACCAGCGCCAGCACGCCGCCTTGCGCGAACAGGCTGTCCTCGTCGCCCAGCACCGGCAGCTTGCTGGCCAGTTCGGTGCGGATCCAGCCCATGGCCGCGGGGCGGTCGTAGCCCAGTGGCAGCCGCGCCAGCAGCGTGCGCGCCAGTTGCCCGGAGAAGCCGGCGCCGACCATCCATTCAAACAGGGATTCGCGCAGCGGGTCGCTGGCGGCCACGCCGTGCGCTGCCGCGCTTGCAACCGCGCTTGGGGCAGGGTTGATCCCGGCCAGCTGGCGCTCCAGCATCGCGCGCATCGATTGCAGCTCACCGCGCAGGTCGCTGATGGCGGCGGGCTCAACCACCGGCGCGGGTGGCACGTAGACCTGCGCCGTGGCCTGCACGCTGCCCAGATCCGTATCGCGCATGGCGACAATCTCCACGCCGCCCTCGATGGTGCGGTTGGACAGCACCACGGCGTCCGGACCCATGGCTTCGCGCACCTGGCGCATGGCTTCGCGGCCGTTGGCCGCGACAAACTTGGCTACGCTCATCTATGACTCCTCACGCGCCGATCATGGCGGTGATGCGGATATTGCGGTTGTCCGGCACCTCGGCATGCGACAGCACCCTCAGCTGCGGCATGGTGCGCCGCAGGAAGCGCGCCATCAGCGGGCGCAGCTGCGACGGCACCAGCAGCACCGGGTCCATGCCCATCTGTTCCTGGCGCGTGACCGCGCCCTGGGTCTGCTGCAGCAACGCATCGGCCAGGCCCGGCTCGATCCCGCCACCATTGGTCAGAGCCTGCGACAGCACGCGCTCCAGGCCGGCATCCAGGCCGATCACCTGCAGGTCGGCGTTGTTCGGGAACAGCTGCTGCGTGATGGCGCGGCCCAGCGCCACGCGCACCATCGCGGTCAGCTCGTTCGGGTCGCTGATCTTGGGCGCATGCTCGGCCACCACATCCAGGATGGTGCGCATGTCACGGATGGGCACGCCTTCGTCCAGCAGGTTCTGCAGGATCTTCTGCAGCGCGGTCAGCGAAATGGCCTTCGGCACCAGGTCTTCGGTCAGCTTGGGCGAGTCCTTGGCGATGCGGTCCAGCAGCGCCTGCACTTCCTGGCGGCCCAGCAGCTCGGCGGCGTGCATGTGGATCAGGTGGTTCAGGTGCGTGGCCACCACCGTGCTGGCATCGACCACGGTATAGCCGTAGGACTGCGCCTGCTCCTTGATGCCCGCGTCGATCCAGACGGCCGGCAGGCCGAAGGCGGGGTCGCGCGTGGCCGCGCCCGGCAGCGTGCCGCTGACCTGCCCGGGGTTGATCGCCATCCACTGCCCCGGCATGGCTTCGCCGCGGCCGATCTCCACGCCCTTGAGCGTGATGCGGTAGGCGTTGGGCTTGAGTTCCAGGTTGTCGCGGATATGCACCACCGGCACCAGGAAACCGATCTCCTGCGCCACCTTTTTGCGGATGCTCTTGATGCGGCCCAGCAGCTCACCGTCCTGCGCGCGGTCCACCAGCGTGATCAGGCGGTAGCCCACTTCCATGCCGAGCGGGTCGACTAGCGTGACGTCGTCCCAGCTGGCTTCAGTGGATTCCTGCGCCACCGCCGGGGTGCGCTCCTCGCGCCGCTTGACCTGCTCCTGCGTGGCGGCGCGGCGCGACATATAACGGCCCATCCACACCAGCACGCCCGCCAGCAGCAGGAAGGCAAAATGCGGCATGCCCGGGATGATGCCCATCAGGCCGATGATGCCCGCGGTCAGGTACAGCACGCGCGGGTTGGCGAAAAGCTGGCCGGTGAGCTGCTCGCCCACGTCCTGCTCGTTCGACACGCGCGACACGATCACGCCGGCGGCGGTGGAGATCACCAGCGCCGGGATCTGCGCCACCAGGCCGTCGCCGATGGTCAGCAGCGTGTAGTTGTGCACGGCGGTGCCGAAGTCCAGGTCGTGCTGCACCATGCCCACCACCATGCCGGCGGCAACGTTGATGAACATGATCAGCAGGCCCGCCACGGCATCGCCGCGCACGAATTTGCTGGCGCCGTCCATGGCGCCGTAGAAGTCGGACTCCTGCGCCACTTCGGCGCGGCGCTTCTTGGCGGCGGCTTCGTCGATCAGGCCGGCGTTCAGGTCGGCATCGATCGACATCTGCTTGCCGGGCATCGAATCCAGCATAAAGCGCGCGCCCACTTCGGCGATACGGCCCGCACCCTTGGTGATCACCATGAAGTTGATCACCACCAGGATCGCGAACACCACGATGCCGACTGCGAAGTTGCCGCCCACCAGGAAGTGGCCGAATGCCTCCACCACCTTGCCGGCAGCGTCCGGGCCGGTATGGCCTTCGAGCAGCACCACGCGCGTGGACGCCACGTTCAGCGACAGGCGCAGCAGCGTGGTGAACAGCAGCACCGCCGGGAAGGCGGCAAAGTCCAGCGGCTTCTGCGTGTACATGCTGACCAGCAGCACCATGATCGCCAGCGCGATATTGAAGGTGAACAGGAGGTCCAGCACAAAGGCCGGCAGCGGCAGGATCATCATCCCCAGGATCATGATGATCAGCAGCGGACCGGTCATGGCCTTGAGCTGGCCGGCGGAGCGCAGGCCGGGCAGGTTGAACAGGTTGCTCAGAGCGTTCATTCGCGCATTTCCGGTACGGCGAGTTCATCGGGCACCGGCAGGTCCGCGGGCGCCTGCGGCTGCGGGCCCTGCGAGTAGTGCCAGTGCTTCAGTTGATAGACCCAGGCCAGCACTTCGGCCACGGCGGTATAGAGTCCGGCGGGGATTTCCTGGCCCAGCTCCACGTGGCGGTGCAGCGCACGCGCCAGCGGCGGGGCCGACATCAGCGGCACGCGGTGCTCGGCGGCCAGCTCGCGGATGCGGGCGGCAATATCGCCGGTGCCCTTGGCCACCACGCGCGGCGCGCCCATGCGCCCTTCCTCATAGCGCAGCGCCACGGCAAAGTGGGTGGGGTTGGTCACCACCACGTCGGCCTTGGGCACTTCGGTCATCATGCGGCGGCGCGCCATGGCGCGCTGCTGCTGGCGGATGCGGCCCTTGATATGCGGGTCGCCCTCGCTTTCCTTGAATTCCTGCTTGACCTCTTCCTTGGTCATGCGCAGCTTCTTGAAGTACTCCCAGTACTGCCACGGCACGTCGATGGCCGCCACCACCAGCAGCGACAGCGACACCACCAGGCAGCAATTCATGACCAGGTCGACCATGTGCAGCAGTGCTTCCTGCACCGGCGCATTCATCAGCGCGATGGCCTCGGGCAGGCGCCGCCACAGCACCCAGGCGCCCACGCTGCCCACCAGCAGCGACTTGGCCACGGCCTTGAGCAGCTCCACCAGCGAATGCGCGGAGAACATCCGGCCCAGCCCCGCCAGCGGCGACAGGCGCGAGAACTGCGGCGCGAAGGACTTGCCCGAGAACACCCAGCCCCCCAGCAGCAACGGCGCTGCCAGCGCGGCAACGCCGAACAGGAACAGCAGCGGCAGGAAGGCCAGCAGGCTGTCCCACACCATCATGGAAAAGCGCGACAGCATGCGTGAGGTATCGAACGCCGTTGCCGGCTCGAATCGCAGCGCCCCCTGCATCACCTGGTTCAGGCTGCGGCCCAGATGGCCGCCCAGCGTCCACAGGCCGGTCACGCCGGCAATCAGCATGACGAACGTGGCGAGCTCGCGCGAACGCACCACCTGCCCCTCCTCGCGCGCCTTTTCCAGGCGCCGGGGTGAGGCGGGTTCGGTTTTCTCGAGGTCGCTTTCTTCGGACATCCATGCTCCGTGCGAAGCGGCAGGCCGCTATTCGTCAGCAGGGATTATCGAAGCGGGACAGCCTTCCCATTCATGGGAAAAGGCGGGGGAATTGGGTGTTGTTTGGGAAATCAGGGGCCTGGTGGCGTTAACGGCGCCTGATTGGGAGGACTTTAGGCGTGGATGGGGAGGCGGGCATCGGGAGATGCCCGCGCGAACTACGTCAGGCCGGTCCCCTCACAAAACCAGAGCCATGATAGTCAGTCCGTGCCGTACTTCGGCGACCGCGGCCCATACAGGATGCCGCCAGGCGTACCCGCCGAGAACAGTTGCTGGCTCGTCCTGCCGGCCACCCCATAGGCGGCATCCGACACGCTGCTGATCGCGTGCGCAATGGCCGTCCCGATCAGCGCTCCGATCAACCCACCGCCAGCGTTACCCGACTGATTGTTGGCAGCCGACGCCTGTCCGGTCCAGAGCGTCTTGCCCGTCCTCAGGTCCAGGAGCTTCGCTTCGGCGGCGACAACGGTTGTGCTGCTGACGACCTGGAACTTCGAACCATAGTCGGTCACGGTGATGTACAGCGCGGTGTCCGCGCCGAAGATTTCGCGCAGCTTCGCGGGCGCCACCGCGTGGATGTCGCCCGGTATCGTCAGCCCGTTCTGGCGAAAGGTCTCGTCAACCAGTGCGACCGGCAGCACGTAGTAGCCGGATTCCGCCAGCGGCTGTGTGGCCTGCGACAGCATGGCGTAAGTGGCCTTCACGTCCGGCGAGTTGTTCAGCGGCGGCAGCACCACAATCGAGCGGGGGTGGCTTTCCTTGAAGGCGGCGTAATCCACGTTCTTCGTCGGCGCGGCACAGCCGGCTGCCAGCATGGCGACGCCCAGCAGCATCAGGACGCGATGGAACAGCTTGCTCATTTCTTCTCTCCCTTGCGTTTGACGTTCTTCAGCAGGAAGTCCACATAGGCTCCCGACTCGGGAAACAGCGCCTTCTCGGTCTGGAATTCGCGGACCATTTCGTCATCCTTGCCGATATCGACATACAGCATGCCGAGGTGCGCGTGGTAGCCGGGCGGCGGGGTATTGCCGGCCGCCATGATTTTCTGCAGGTCGCGCTCCAGCACCTCGATCTGGGCTTGCTTCGGTTCGCCCTTGAAGTACTGGTAGACCTGCGGCTGGTAGCCTTCCCACTGATACAGGGGCTTGGCGGGAGCCGCGCAGCCTGTCAACAATGCGCTTGCGACCAGGGCAGGCACCGCCAGGCGCTGCGGCTGGAACAATGTCTTCACGATTTGTCCTTGACTGGGTTTTTGGAATCAGGGGGTGACGGGCTTCCAGGCGCCGCTTTCGATGCCGCTGACCAGATTGGTCACGGCTTCGCGCATGGCGAGGTCGAGCACCTTCCCGTTGAGCGTCGAGTCATAGCTGGACGTGCCGCCAAAGCCGACTACCTCCCGGCTCGACAGCGAGTACTCGCCCGCGCCCTGGGCGGTGAACACGACTTCCGAGGTCGCAATATTGACCACGTTGAGCGCGACCTTGGCATACGCCACCTGCGACTTGCCGCGGCCCAGGATGCCGAACAGTTGCTGGTCGCCGGTTTCCTTGCGGCCGAACTCGGTCACGTCGCCGGTGATCACGTAGTCGGCCCCCTTCAAGCGCTGAGCCTGGCTCTTGATGGCTGCCTCGCGCTTGATCTCGTCCATGTTGTCGCGGTCGAGCACATTGAAGCGGTTGGTCTGTTGCAGGTGCGTGATCAGCACGGTCTTGGCCTGGCCGCCCAGGCGGTCGACGCCGTCGGAGAACACGCCGCGCATGTAGCTCGAACGGTTGTCGAATTTACCGACCGAAATCGGCGTGCGGACGCCGGCGTAGGGACGGCTGGCGCTCTCGACCTTCTGCACCGGCAGCGCCGTGGACGATTCGGTGGCACAGCCGCCGAGCATGGCGAGTAGCCCGGCCGCGGCGACCAGGGATATGGCCGTCACTTTGTTCATGCGATCTTCTCCTTCAGTTGGGTCAACACTACATTCATGCTCTGGCACAGCAGCAAGTCGATACTCCGCCCCGTTCGGGCGGGTGACCGGGCAGCCGGGCGTCACCTCGCTGGTCAGTCTTCGACGGCGCGGGAGCGCAGACGATTCGGCGGCGCCCGCCAGAGGAGGCCAAGGCTAGCCACTGTACCCAGCCCAGTCTGGCGTCGGGATCGGAGGATTCCGAATCGGGTGGCGGACATTTCCGCAGTTCGTCGGGGCAATGTGGCAGCCAGTCCGAGCATGACCTAGGCCGTCGCGCACCCGCAATCCGGCGCCGCAAAGGGCTTCAGCCTAGCGCACGCGAGAAGCTCCACCTACACGCCATCACAATCGTTCACATTCCTTGGGCGCCCAGGGCGCCGGCCCGACAGGAGGTGGAGGTTGACGGCAGCGCCCCGCTGAGGGCGGGGCGCCGATAAACGAAATGCCTTGCCGCGAGGCACGCGCCTGCCCTCACGCCCTGCCCCTATCCCGCAGGCGGGAGAGGGGAGCAAACCGGCGGGAGAGCTCAGCTCACCAGGCTCTCAGAACCCCAGACTGGCCAACAGATCATCCACCTGCGCCTGGTCCGAAACCACGTCCGGCTTGCCCTCCGGACTGATCTGCGGCCCGTTCAGCAGCGTGGCGGCCGGCGCTTCCACGCGGCGCTCGGACGGCACGTTGTCGATCAGCACCTGCAGCAGCTCCTGCTCCAGCGCGCGGATCATGTCCATCATCTTCTTGATGACCTGGCCGGTCAGGTCCTGGAAGTCCTGCGCCATCATGATGTCGAGCAGATGGCTGTTGGTGGCGCGGGCCTGGGCGGGCACCTCGGACAGGAAGGCGCGGGTGTCTAGCACCAGCGAACGGGCGTCGGCCAGCTCCACCGGCTGCTCGAACCAGGCGTCCCAGCGCTTGTCCAGGGTTTCGGCCTGCTGCTCGATACCGGACTGGATCGGCTGCGCCAGCTCGACCGCGTTGAGCGTGCGCTCGGCGGCCTGCTCGGTCATGGCGGCGATGTAGTTCAGCCGGTCGCGCGCATCGGGGATGGCCTGCGCGGCGCGTTCGATCTCCTTGTCCAGGCCGAGCTCGCGCATATTGTCGCGCAGCATCCGCGTCAGGTTGCCGATGCGCAGGATCAGTTGCTCGGCGGAATCATTGCTCAGGGTCGGGGTCATGGAAACGCGCCTCCGCCTCAGCCGCCGAGCTTCTCGAAGATCTTGGTGATCTTCTCGTCCAACGTGGCGGCCGTGAACGGCTTGACCACGTAGCCGTTGGCACCGGCCTGGGCCGCGGCGATGATGTTCTCTTTCTTGGCTTCGGCGGTCACCATCAGCACCGGGATCTTGCCGATACTGGCGTCGGCGCGGATCGCCTGCAGCATGGTCAGGCCGTCCATATTGGGCATGTTCCAGTCCGAGATCACGAACTGAAAGCTGCCATCCTTGGCCTTCTCCAGGCCGGCGGCGCCGTCCTCGGCTTCCTCGACGTTGACGAAACCCAGCTCTTTGAGCAGGTTGCGGATGATCCGGCGCATGGTCGGGAAATCATCCACGACCAGGATCTTGATGCTCTTGTCCACTTTGAGGGCTCCAGAAAATACAGTGTTGGCTTGTTGCCAGGACGAGCGCTGCGCGCCGGCATGCGCGCCCCGCTCGGCCCGATTTCGTTTACACCCGCTGCGCGCGCGTGCCGTATGTGGCCAGGCGTGCCATCACGCGCTGGGTCATCGCCGGCAAGGGCACGACTTCATGCACGCCGCCGGTGGCGATCGCCTCCTTCGGCATGCCAAACACAATGCATGTGTGCTCGTCCTGGGCCAGGTTGTAGGCACCGGCCTCGCGCATGCGCAGCATGCCGCGCGCGCCGTCCTTGCCCATGCCGGTCAGAATCACGCCGATCACGTTCTTGCCGCCATGCTGCGCGGCCGAATCGAACAGCACGTCGACCGACGGGCGGTGGCGGTTGACCGGCGCTTCCTGCGACAGGTGCGCGACATAGTTGGCGCCGCTGCGCGCGAGCAGCAGGTGCGAATCGCCCGGCGCGATGTACGCATGGCCGGGCAGCACGCGCTCGCCGTGCACGGCTTCCTTGACCGTGATGCGGCACAGGCCATCCAGCCGCTGCGCGAACGAGCGCGTGAAGCCGGCCGGCATATGCTGGACGATCATCACCGCGGGGCTGTCGGGCGGCAGCGGCATCAGGAATTCCTTGATGGCCTCGGTGCCGCCGGTGGAGGCGCCCAGGATGATCAGCTTTTCGGTCGACAGCAGCGGGCTGCGCAGCATCGGCACGGGCTCGGCGCCGGCCGCTGTCGGCGCGGCTGGCTGCGCGGCCGCGCGCACGCGGGCGCGCGACGCGGCGCGCAGCTTGTCGGCGATGGTGTGGGTGTATTCCAGCAGCCCGTCGCGGATGCCCAGCTTGGGCTTGGTGACAAAGTCCACCGCGCCCAGCTCCAGCGCGCGCATGGTGATCTCCGAACCGCGCTCGGTCAGCGACGACACCATCAGCACCGGCATCGGCCGCAGCCGCATCAGGCGCTCCAGGAAGTCCAGGCCGTCCATGCGCGGCATTTCGACGTCCAGCGTCAGCACATCCGGGTTCAGGCGCTTGATCAGGTCGCGCGCCACCAGCGGATCGGGCGCGGTGCCGACCACTTCCATGTCGGGCTGGCTGTTGATGATCTCCGTCATCAGGCTGCGGATCAGCGCGGAATCGTCCACGCAGAGCACCTTGATCTTGGCGGCAGTCATGATTGATCGTGCTTGGTTTGGTTTCAGGGAAGCTGGCGCGCAAAGGACTGCCGCGCAAACAGTTCAGGCGATTGCGCCGGCGCCCGGGCCGAGGTGGCAATGGCGCGGGCCAGGGCGCGCTCGTCGCGCGCCACCGAAACCTGGTCGTCCTGCCGCGTCAGGCGGCGTACCAGCGCCAGCCCGCCGACCGGGAAGTAGCTGACACGGCGCGCATGCGGGCCGCGCAGGTCCTGCGCCGCAACGCGGATCTCCTCGGTCTTCAGGTAGCGCAGCACGAAGTCCGCGTTGCGGTCGCCGATATTCAGCGTGGTCATATTGGCCAGCACCGCCCCGCCGCCGAAGACCTTGGCCTCCAGCCGCTCGCGGCGCGCGCCCATCTTGAGCAGTTCGTTGATCAGCACTTCCAGCGCATAGCTGCCGTAGCGCATCGACGCCGACAGCATGCGGTCGGCGCTGCCGTCGTCATCGGGCAGCATGAAGTGGTTCATGCCGCCCACGCCGGCGCTCTCGTCGCGGATGCAGGCCGCCACGCACGAGCCCAGCACGGTGGTCAGCACCACGTCCTCGCGGGTCACGTAGTACTCGTTGGGCAACAGCTTGATGGCCTGCTTGCCGAACTCGCGGTCGAAATATGTGCGCGTGGCAAGGGCTTCGGGCAGATGGGGCGTGCGCATCACGGCCTTCCCGCCCTGGCCGCATCCGGCGCCAGTTCATAAACGGTCTGCCCGCGCAGCTGGAAGGCGCGCGTGACATAAGAGAAGTTCTCCGAGTGGCCGGCAAAGAGCAGCCCGTGCGGCTTGAGCAGCGGCACGAAGCGCTCCAGGATGCGTCCCTGGGTCGGCTTGTCGAAGTAGATCATCACGTTGCGGCAGAAGATGGCGTCGAACTGCTCGCGCATGCCCCAGTCGGGCGCGAGCAGGTTCAGCGGCTCGAACGCGATGGTGGCGGCCAGCTCCGGCTTGACCTTGACCGAACCGGTGCGCGGCCCGGTGCCCTTCAGGAAGAAGCGCTTGAGCCGTTCCGGCGACAGCCGCGCGACCTGCTCCGCGGAATACACGCCGCCGCGGGCCTTGGCCAGCACCTGGGTGTCGATGTCAGTGGCCAGCACCGTGCCGGCACGGTCGCCCAGCGCTTCGGCCAGCGTGATGGCGATCGAGTACGGCTCCTCGCCGGTGGACGCGGCCGAGCACCAGACGCTGTAGGGGCGCCCGGTCTTCCTGGCATGCTCGGCCAGCAGCGGGAAGTGATGGGCCTCGCGGAAGAACGAGGTCAGGTTGGTGGTCAGCGCATTGGTGAAGAACTCCCACTCCGACGAGCGGTCGTCCGCGTCCAGCAGCGCCAGGTACGAGGCGAAGTCCGACAGCTGCAGCGCGCGCAGCCGGCGCACCAGCCGGCTGTAGACCATCTCGCGCTTATGGCTGCCCAGCGAGATGCCCGCGCGCCGGTGGATCAGCGCGCGGATTTTCTCGAAGTCGCGTTCGGTCAGCAGGAAGTCGCGTGCATCGTCGCGCCGCAGGATGGCGCCCGGCGCAAGGACCGACCCGGTCTGGCCGGGAACGCTGGCGGCGGTGCGGAACGGCGTCATGGGATGTGCTTCAGTGGTGCGTGCGCTGGGTCAGGCCAGCTCGGCCTCGACCAGCGCCATCTCCGCGCTGGTCATCAGGCGTTCGATATCGATCAGCACCAGCATGCGGCCGTCGATGGTGCCCAGCCCGGTCAGGTGCTCGGTTGAGATCGACACGCCGAACTCCGGCGCGGGCTTGATCGCATCGCCCGTCAGCGTCAGCACGTCGGACACGCCATCCACCACGATGCCGACCACGCGGCCGGCCACGTTCAGGATGATGACCACGGTCTGGTGGTCGTAGCGCACGTTGCCCAGGCGGAACTTCAGGCGCAGGTCGACGATCGGCACGATCACGCCGCGCAGGTTGGTCACGCCCTTGATGAAGTCCGGCGCGCTGGAGATGCGGGTCACGGTCTCGTAGCTGCGGATCTCCTGCACCTTGAGGATGTCGATGCCGTATTCCTCCGACCCCAGCGTGAAGACCAGGAACTCCTGGCCCGAAGCGTCGCTTCCGGGGGTATCGATGTGTCCGATGCCGGCCATGATGTCTCGTTCTCCTGTGTTTGGACGATGGGTGTTGGCCGCTTATTGCGCCAGCGCCGGTTCCTGCCGGCGCACGCCGGTGCGCTGCAGCGCGCCGACATCGACGATCAGCGCCACGCTGCCGTCGCCAAGGATGGTCGCCGCCGAGATGCATGGCACCTTGCGGTAGTTGGTTTCCAGGTTCTTCAGCACCACCTGGTGCTGGCCGATCAGCTGGTCCACCAGCAGCGCAAAGCGCTTCCCCTCGGCCTGCAGGATCACAGCGATGCCCTGCGTGGGTTCCTGCAGCGCGCCGGCCACGTTGAACACGCGGTGCATTTCCAGCAGCGGCAGGTATTCGCCGCGCACGTGCATGACGCGATCGGAGTTGGCGGCGGTGTGGACATCCTCGGCCTTGGGCTGCAGCGACTCCATCACGCAGTTCAGCGGCAGGATGAAGGTCTCTTCGCCCACCTTGACCGACATGCCGTCCAGGATCGCCAGCGTCAGCGGCAGCACGATGCGGATGGTGGTGCCCAGGCCCGGGCGCGAGCTGATCTGGACGTGGCCGCCCATCTCCTGGATATTGCGCTTGACCACGTCCATGCCAACGCCGCGGCCGGACACGTCGGTGACGACTTCGGCGGTGGAAAAGCCCGGCGCGAAGATCAGCTGCCAGACCTCTTCATCGGTGATGGCCTCGGACACCGGCAGGCCGTTCTGGATGGCCTTGGCCAGGATGCGCTCGCGGTTCAGGCCGCCGCCGTCGTCGCTGACTTCAATGACGATATTGCCGCCATGGTGCTGCGCGGACAGGATCAGCTGGCCGGTCGCGTCCTTGCCGGCGGCCACGCGCTTGTCAGGGGTTTCGATGCCGTGGTCCAGGCTGTTGCGCACCAGGTGGGTGAGCGGATCGATGATGCGTTCGATCAGGCTCTTGTCCAGTTCGGTGGCCTTGCCGAAGGTGACCAGGTCGATCTGCTTGCCAAGCTTGCTGGCCAGGTCGCGCACCAGCCGCGGGAAGCGCGAGAACACGTAGTCCATCGGCATCATGCGGATCGACATCACCGCTTCCTGCAGGTCGCGCGCGTTGCGCTCGAGCTGGCCCATGCCGGAGAACAGGCGGTCGAACAGCACCGGGTCCAGCGCAGAGGCGGTCTGCGCCAGCATCGACTGCGTGATCACCAGCTCGCCCACCAGGTTGATGATCTGGTCGACCTTTTCGGTCGGCACGCGGATCGAGCCTTCGCCGTGCGCGGCGCTCGCCTGCGGCTTGGCCTTCTCGCGCGCGGCGGCGGGCGCTGCCGCCGCTGCTACGGGGGCCGCCGCGACCGGGACGGGCGCCGGGACCGGCGCCTCGACCACCGCTGGGGCGGCGGCAGGTGCCTCGGCTTCGGCTTCGATCACGATCTGGTCCAGATCGATCACGAAGCAGCACACCGCGATGATGTCGTCGGCGCTGCACTGGGTGTTGAGCCACACCACCAGTTCGCCATTCACCTCCTGCTGGCCGGTGATCTCGCCCAGGTTGGCCAGTTCCTCGCGCAGCAGCGCCTGGTCAGAGGCGGAAACCCGGATCAGGCGGATCTTGAGCCCGCCGCCCGTGGCAGCGGCAGCGGGGGTCATTGCGGCAACAGGAGCGGGCGCCGGGGCCGGGGCGGCAGTTGCGCCAGCATCGCCGGCGGCTTCCTGCGCCAGCTGTTGCAGCACGGCGCAGATGCGCGCCAGCGTTTCCGGATCGGGTTCGGTGCCGTTGCGGTAGGCGTTGAGCTGGTCTTGCAACACGTCCTTGGTTTCCAGAAAGGTGTCGATGATGGTCCTGGTCAACGCCAGTTCCTGCCGGCGCGTGCGGTCCAGCAGGTTCTCGAAAATATGGGTGGTCTCGGTCAGCGCCGCGAAGCCGAAGGTGGCGGCCCCGCCCTTGATGGAGTGCGCCGCCCGGAAGATCGCGTTCAAATGCTCGGGATCGGGCGACTCAATGTCCAGGCCGAGCAGCAGCTGCTCCATTTCGACGAGCAGTTCTTCCGCTTCCTCGAAGAAGGTCTGG
The DNA here is from genome assembly GCF_058782875.1 of Cupriavidus sp. FW305-F7. NCBI lineage: Bacteria > Pseudomonadati > Pseudomonadota > Betaproteobacteria > Burkholderiales > Burkholderiaceae > Cupriavidus > Cupriavidus sp. FW305-F7. The sequence continues at coordinate 289,082 of NZ_JBYSYC010000001.1, forward strand.
TAAAACTGTGTGATATCGATATCGACAGACATGGCGTCCTGAGTCACTTGGTTACTGCACTGGCGCTGCCGCAGCGGCTGCGCGTCATGGTTTGCTGCCCGTGGGCGCAGGCGCGGGCGCGGAGGCCGCTGCTAGCCCCGCCTGCATCTCCTGCACAGCCTTGCCGGCCTGCGCCGCCACCGAGACCTCTGCGGCGCTGGCGTTCTCGGCCTCGAAGCGCGCCTGGGCCTTATGGTTGAGCACCACGATGCTGATGCGCCGGTTCACCGGCGCCAGCAGGTCTTCCTTGTCCAGCGGCATGGTTGCGGCCAGGCCCAGCACGCGCAGCACCTTGCCCTCCTGCATGCCGCCGGCGATCAGCTCGCGGCGCGAAGCGTTGGCGCGGTCGCCCGACAGCTCCCAGTTGCTGTAGGTGCGCTCGCCGTTGGAATAGTTGGCCGCATCGGTATGGCCCGACAGGCTGACCTTGTTGGGCAGCTCGTTCAGCACCGGCCCGATCTCGCGCAGGATGGTGCGCATATAGGTCTCGACCGTGGCGCTGCCGGTGCGGAACATGGGCCGGTTCTGCGTATCCAGGATCTGGATGCGCAGCCCCTCGCTGGTGATGTCCAGCAGCAGCTGCGGCCGGAACTGGCGCAGCACTGGGTTGTTCTCAATGATCTGCTCAAGGCGCTGCTTGAGCGCGCGCAGGCGCTGCGCTTCCTGCTGCTCGTTGCGCCGCTGCTCGTCGCTGGGTTCGTTGGCGCGCGCGCGCATGGTGTCGCCGTCCTTGCGCAGCGCGTCCTGGCCGCCGCCCGGGATCACGCTGGGCGTCTGGCTGCTCCTCTCGCCGCCGACGACGGCCACCTTGAGCGGCATGCGGAAGTACTCGGCAATGCCTTCCAGCGTCTTCTTGTTGGCGCTGGAGAGCAGCCACAGCACCAGGAACAGCGCCATCATCGCGGTCATGAAGTCGGCGTAGGCGATCTTCCAGCTGTGGTTGCCATGCGGTTTGGCGTGCGATTTCGCCCGGCGGACGATGATCGGACGCATATCGTGTGCGCTGCTCATGACGGTGCCCCTTGCTGCTTGCGTGCCTTAATTCAGGCTCTTGACTTCACGCACGTGGTCGTCGAGCTCAAGGAACGACGGCCGCACCGTGGAGTACAGCACCTTGCGGCCGAATTCCACCGCCACCAGCGGCGCGTAGCCGTTGAGCGAGGCCAGCAGCACCACCTTGATGCATTCGTAGACCTTGACGTTCTCGGACACCTGCAGCTCGATGCGCGCGGCCAGCGGCGAGACAAAGCCATAGGCCAGCAGGATGCCCAGGAAGGTGCCGACCATGGCGTGCGCGATCAGCGCGCCCAACTCGGCCGGCGGCAGGTCGGCCGAACCCAGCGCATGCACCACGCCCATCACCGCGGCAACGATGCCGAAGGCGGGCAGCGCGTCGCCGACGCGCGACAGCGCATGGGCGGGGATCTCGGCCTCGTGGCGGAAGGTCTCGATCTCGTGGTCCATCAGGGCCTCAATCTCGAAGGCATTCATGTTGCCGTTGACCATCATGCGCAGGTAGTCGGTGAGGAATTCCATCACCACCGGATCCGACAGGATGCGCGGGTACTGGCTGAAGACGCTGCTGGCGGCGGGGTCCGCGATTTCCTTTTCCAGGAACAGGATGCCCTCGCGCCGTGCCTTGGACAGCAGCACGTACAGCAGCGACATGACGTCCAGGTACAGCTCTTTCTTGTACTTGGAACTCTTGAACAGACCCGGCAGCGCCCTGGCGGTGGCCTTGATGGCCTTTGCTGTATTGGTGGCGATAAAGGCACCGAAGGCGGCGCCCCCGATGATTACAAATTCCGCCGGTTGATATAGCGCGCCCATGTGGCCGCCGGTCATGGCGTAACCGCCAAGCACCGCCACAACCACGACGACATAGCCAAGAACTACTAGCACGATCGGATCCCCGTCTAAAAACGCGCGTCAGCCACGCTCATTTGCCCGTTGCACGGGCGCACGGAGAGAATCCGTCCGCCAGCGCAGCAAGCTTGCCAGCCGGCGGACCTTGACCAGGATCAGGTGTTGGTCTGCACGGCGGCGGCGTCTTTCGAGAGCTTCTTCACTTTCCCTGCGCGTGACGGCGGACGGCACAGGCTGCACACAAAGTTCGCGTGCGGCTCATACGCGTGCGTGACAAACTGCCCGCCGCAACACGTGCACCGGGACAGCTGCAGCATGTTGCTCTCGAAGAACCGTACTAACGTCCAGGCACGCGTGAAACTTAAGACAATTTCGCCGCCGAGCAGCGAAACATGCTCAAGGTACAGGCGGTAGGCAGCCACCACCGCGCGAATGCCCACGGTCTCGCCCTCCTGCACCATGAACTGGTAGGCAGAGAAGAACAGCGAGGAATGGATATTCGGCAGCCAGGTGGTGAACCAGTCCGTCGAGAAGGGAAGCATGCCCTTGGGGGGCGAGACGCCGCGCAACTCCTTGTACAGGCGGATGAGCCGGTCACGCGACAGCGTGGTCTCGGCTTCAAGCACCTGCAGGCGCGCACCCAAGCCGATCAGCTCGATCGCAAGCTGGGTCTGGTTGGCATCCTGGAGCACGCTCTTGCGGCTGGGAACGGAGGTGGCCGTGTAACTCCGGGTCGGCTCGGCCTGCAGGAGCGCGGTCAATTGAGCGACTCCACAGGCTGGCGTGCAAGCAGGATCGCGGCGTGGATCTGCTGCATGTCATGGCTCTTGGCCGTGTGGGTGAGAGTGGACAGAAGCGCATGGTCGTCGAAGCGGAACCTGCACAGCACCATGTTGGATGCCGCCAGCTTGACGAGTTGCGCGGAAGTCAGCTTGGCAAGAATATCCGCGATTTCCTTGCTGACCCCGAGCCGGAACATGGCTTCGACCTGGTTTTCGCGCACCAGGCGTTGCGCGAGCAGCAGATAGGCGAGATTAACCTCCCTGATCTCCTGGAGAACTTCACTGCTTTCCAATTTATCCCCGCTACCAAAAACCCGCCGTGGCCGCTTGTCCGGCGCTTACCGATGCCCTCGCGGGCCCGGCGACCAGATCGTTTGTATGCGGCTGGGCGGGTACAACGTACGACTAAGGAACTACGCCCGTGTCCAACTGTAATCAACCCCGTTACAAGTGTTACAGAGTGTAAGTAAGACTGTTACGTTTATATCGGCAATCCACCCGCAATGCCAATCCCTACTTACGCGGGGGGGGGAACCAAATGTCGCATGAAACATACATGAGCGCGCACATTTTGTAACACGTCACATCTCTGACACTTGATCTGGCGCAAGCCAGTCTCGCAAACGTCATATCTGCAAACGCGCGACCAGCGCCCTCGGTAGCCTGCTGGAATCCTCTATTGACGAGTGCCGCCTATTGCGCTTAGCGCGCAAGCACTGTCCGTCATCCCAGTACGAGATTCGTGGCCGGATGCAGCGCGCCGGATGCCAACCGCGCCCTCAGTGCCCAAACATGCGCCGCAGCCACGCCGCCAGCCGGGCGAACACATCGTCGGGCGCTTCGCGGAACAGCGCCGGGCGCATGCGCTCCACCTGCTCCAGCACGCGCGAGGCTTCTTCCGGCCGCACCGAGCCGTATTCCAGGGCCAGGCCCAGCATGCCGCGCAGCTCGCCCACGCGGGCGCGGCCCGCGGCTTCGCTGTCTTCGGTCTGCAGCGCGTACATCAGGTCATAGGCGCGCTGGCGCAGGCTTTCGGCCAGGCGCCATGCGGGCGTGCGCATGCGCTCTTCCAGCACGCGCACGTCTTCGGCCGAAGCCGCCACCTGCGTGGCGAGCGCCTCGGTGAAGGCCGCATCGGCGCCGCATTCCGACAGCACCTGCGCGGCCCATTCGCGCGCATGCGCCAGGCGCTGGTCCGGCGTCCAGTCGGGCTGCACTGCCAGCCCGAAGCCAAAGCGCTGGGCATCGCGCATCAGCGCCGCCAGCGCATTGGGCAACTGCTTGTCGAACACGCGGCGTGCCCAGCCGTATTCACCGCCGGACAGCAGCCGCGAGACCGCGCGCTCGGTGAGCGGGCCGTCATGCTGCAGCAGCCGCGCGCGCAGGAATTCCTGGAAATCGGGCGGCAGGAACTCGCGGTCCAGGCCGGTCGAGACCCCGACGAACTGCTCGAATTCCTTGCGCAGCCGGGCCGCATCGTCATGCGGCAGGGCCAGGTTGATCTCGGTCGTCATAGCCTTGCCATCCGGGCCGCCTCGCGGCCCGTTGCCAGTGGGGATCAGAACGCGCTCCAGTCGCCGTTGTCGGCTGCTGCCAGCGCGGGGCGCGCGGTCCTGCCTGCCACCAGCCGCGCCGGCTGCGCGGCGACAGCATCAGCCGCCTCGGGTGCGGCGGCATGGTCCGCCGCAGGCACAGCGGCGGCCTTCGTGCTGGCAGGCAGGGCCTTGGCGACCCGCTTGCCGGCAGGGATGGCGCGCACCGCGCCGGCGGCACGAGACGCCCTGGCCGGCAGCGCCGTCGCCGCAGGCAGGGGCTGGGCCGCGAACGAACCCGCGCGGGCATCCTCAGCCGCCAGGCGGAACGTCGCCACGGCCGCCTGCAGCCGGCTGGCCTGCTCTTCCAGCGCGCCGGCAGCGGCGGCAGCTTCTTCCACCAGTGCCGCGTTCTGCTGCGTGCCCTGGTCCATCTGCGCCACGGCCTGGTTGACCTGCTCGATGCCCGCGCTCTGCTCCGCCGACGCCGCGCTGATCTCGCCCATGATGTCGGTCACGCGCTTGACCGCCTGCACGATCTCGTCCATGGTCTTGCCAGCCTGGCCCACCAGCGCCGAGCCGTTATCCACGCGCTCCACCGTATCGCCGATCAGCCCCTTGATCTCCTTGGCCGCGTTGGCGCTGCGCTGCGCCAGGCTGCGCACCTCGCCCGCCACCACCGCGAAGCCGCGGCCCTGCTCGCCGGCGCGCGCCGCTTCCACCGCCGCATTCAGCGCCAGGATGTTGGTCTGGAAGGCGATGCCTTCGATCACGCCGATGATGTCGACGATCTTCTTCGACGCATCGTTGATCTCGTCCATGGTCTGCACCACCCGGCCCACCACTTCGCCGCCGCGCAGCGCCGTCTCCGACGCATTCGCCGCCAGCCCGCTGGCCTGGCGCGCGTTGTCCGCGTTCTGGCGCACCGTGCTGGTCAGTTCTTCCATGCTCGACGCCGTTTGCTCCAGCGCTGCCGCCTGCTGCTCGGTGCGCTGCGACAGGTCGTTGTTGCCCGCGGCAATTTCACGCGAGGCGCTGCCGATGGATTCCGCCGACACCTTGAAATCGCGCACCATGCGCGACAGCTGCTGCTGCATCTGCTGCATCGCATAGACCAGGCTGCTCTTGTCGCCTGCGCGCGTGGTCACCGGCGAGGAGAAGTCGCCTTCGGCAATGCGCGCGGCAATCGCGGCCGCATAGGCCGGCTCGCCGCCAAGCTGGCGCGACAGCGCCCGCGCCAGCAGCACGCCCAGCAGCACCGAAAGCGCCAGGCCGCCCAGCACCAGGCCCAGCATCCACAGGCGGGAGGCGTTGTAGACGCTGCGCGCTTCTTCCATGTTGTTGCGGGCGCGGTCGTCGCGGCGCTTGACCATCTGGAACATCACCGCTTCCAGCGCATGGCTGTCCTTGAGCAGGTCGGCGCTCTCGGAGAACACCTGGCTTTCAAATTGCGAGGTATCCAGCGGCTGCTTGCTGACCAGTTCGACGTACTTCTCCATGCGTGCGCGGAAAGCCGGCGACAGCTCCTGGTACTGCTTGACCAGTGCCTTGCCCTCAGGCTTGTCGAAAACGCCCGCGACCTGGCGGATGCGTTCGTCCATCGCGCCGAGCGACTTCACGATCTGCTCCTTCTCGGCCGAACGCTCGCCCATGGTCGATGCCGACAGCAGCGCGATCTGCGCACGGCTGGCATAGACCAGGTTGATATTGGCGTCCTGCACAGCCTTCAGCGCCTGCAGGTCGCCGTTGTAGATCTTGCCGGTCCAGTCGGCCATGCGCCCCATGTTGACCACACCCAGCAGCCCCATCACGGCGCCGATCACGGCAACGACCAGGAATCCGGCAACCAGCCTGGTCGTGACGCGCAGTTGATTGAACCAATGCATAGCAACTCCCCCTTGTAACTGAAGCCTCGGGCGCGGCGTGCCGCACCCTTTTTGTACGCATGCAGGTCGGTGTTCCCGCGCCTGCCTCGTCTTTGATTCGGACTGGCCTGGTTCCGTGGACTAGGCCTGTGCCAGTGACTGGGCCGCGTCGGCACGCGCATGGGCCGGCAGGCGCTGCGGACGCACCTCGGCCTGCATGCTGACGCGGAACGTGGCAATGGCGTCGCGCAAGCGCATGGCTTGCTCTTCGAGCGAGCCCGCGGCGGCGGCAGCTTCTTCCACCAGTGCCGCGTTCTGCTGCGTGCCCTCGTCCATCTGCGCCACGGCCTGGTTGACCTGCTCGATGCCCGCGCTCTGCTCCGCCGACGCCGCGCTGATCTCGCCCATGATGTCGGTCACGCGCTTGACCGCCTGCACGATCTCGTCCATGGTCTTGCCAGCCTGGCCCACCAGCGCCGAGCCGTTATCCACGCGCTCCACCGTATCGCCGATCAGCCCCTTGATCTCCTTGGCCGCGTTGGCGCTGCGCTGCGCCAGGCTGCGCACCTCGCCCGCCACCACCGCGAAGCCGCGGCCCTGCTCGCCGGCGCGCGCCGCTTCCACCGCCGCATTCAGCGCCAGGATGTTGGTCTGGAAGGCGATGCCTTCGATCACGCCGATGATGTCGACGATCTTCTTCGACGCATCGTTGATCTCGTCCATGGTCTGCACCACCCGGCCCACCACTTCGCCGCCGCGCAGCGCCGTCTCCGACGCATTCGCCGCCAGCCCGCTGGCCTGGCGCGCGTTGTCCGCGTTCTGGCGCACCGTGCTGGTCAGTTCTTCCATGCTCGACGCCGTCTGCTCCAGCGCCGCCGCCTGCTGCTCGGTGCGTTGCGACAGGTCGTTGTTGCCCGCGGCCACCTGGCGCGTTGCCGTGGAGATGCTGGCCATGCCCTCCTGGATCTCATGCACCACCGACTGCAGGCTGCGCTGCATGGTCTGCATGGCCTGCGCCAGTGCGCCGATCTCATCCGCGCTGCGGTGCTCGAAGCGGGTGGTCAGGTCACCCGCGCCCATGCGCAGCGCAAAGTCCAGCATGTGGCGCACCGGACGGTGCACGCGCGCCAGCAGCATGGTGCCGGCCGCGAACGACGACGCCAGCGCCAGCGCAAAGCCGCCCCACAGCCACGGGCGCACCGCGGCCACGCCTGCGCCGCCCAGGGCTTCCACCGCAACCAGTGCGGCCAGGAACCACACCATGCCGCCGGCCTGCGCCCACAGGATGCGGCGCTTCAGGTTCAGGCGCAGCAGCCCCTGCACCAGGCCGCGCAGCCCGGTGCGCACCACGGCGCCGTGGCGGATCGCCAGCCCCTCCGCGCGGCCGGCGCGCAAGCGTGCGTAGGCGGCGCCGGCGGCTTCCACCTGCTCGCGCGTCGCCATCGACCGCACCGAGGTGTAGCCGACCACGCTGCCATCGACGCACGTGGGCGTCACGGTGGCGTTGACCCAGTAGAAGTCGCCGTTCTTGCGGCGGTTCTTGACCACGCCCATCCAGGTGCGGCCGGCCTGCAGGTCCTGCCACAGGTCGGCAAACGCTTCGGGCGGCATGTCGGGATGGCGCACCAGGTTGTGCGCCGCACCGAGCAGCTCTTCGGCCGCAAAGCCGCTCGCCTCGATAAAGGTGCGGTTGGCAAAGGTGATCCGGCCCTTGAGGTCCGTGCGCGAGATCAGGTAGTCCGATGGGGAGAGCTTGTATTCGCGCTGCGTAACGGGTTGGTTGTTTCGCATCTATGACAATACTGCAGGCCCGGGCGCGGCAATGTGCTGCACCCTGGGCGGGTTCGGTCCGGCAGGCGGGTGCCGGCCGGACAACGTTGGCGCTGCCGCGGGATCAGGCCACCGCGTCGAGCGCGGCGAGTTCTTCGGTGTTGAGCAGCTTCTCGATGTCGACCAGGATCAGCATGCGTTGCTCGACCGAGCCCAGCCCGCGGATGTAGTCGGTCGCCAGTTCGCCGGAGAAATGCGGCGTGGGCTTGATCTGCTCGGCGGCAAGGGTCAGCACGTCGGACACGCCATCCACCACGATGCCGGTGGTGCGGTCGTTGAGGTCGACGATGATGACGACCGTGTACTGGTCGTAGCTGACGTTCTGCTGGCGGAACTTGATGCGCAGGTCGATGATCGGCACGATGATGCCGCGCAGGTTGATCACGCCCTTGATGTAGTCCGGTGCGTTGGCAATCTGGGTGACCGACTCGTAGCCGCGGATCTCCTGGACCTTCAGGATGTCGACGCCGTATTCTTCCCGGCCCAGCGTGAAGGCCAGGAACTCCTCGCCCGCGCCGTCTGCCTTGTCGATGTGCTTCATCGTCTAGCCCCCCAAAATTGGCTCATGCTGGTTTGCTGGCGCTGCTGCGGCCAAGGCCGCTGGCTGGCACCGGGGCATGACTTCGCCCACCAGTGTTTACGGCAGCAATCCGGCTGACTGAAGGGCGACGCCCGGCTTCCCTTACCCTTCCGAGGTAGGGGGCGCGGTGGACAGCAGCGCCGTCACGGCCTGCATCAGCTGGTCAGGATCGAAGGGCTTGGGCAGGAAACCCGAGGCGCCGGCGGCGCGGGCCTGCTCGCGGATGCTGCCGTCCTGCTCGGTGGTCAGCATCAGGATGGGAATGCACGCATAGCGCTCAGTGGCGCGCAGGCTGCGGATCAGCGTGAGGCCATCCATGCCGGGCATGACCTGGTCGGTGACCAGCATGCCGAAGCTGGCGCCGGCTGCGAGCGCATGTGCCTGATCGCCGTCAGCCGCCTCGGTCACGTCAAACCCTCCTGCGCGCAGGCAGGCGCCGATCATGCGGCGTAGAGAAGGAGAATCGTCGACGACGAGGATGCTGGGCGATGACATGGGCGCCTCCGGTTTGCAGGACTCGATTGATCCGCCAGGATGGACACACGGGCAGCGCAGCCGGCGACGGACGGGCCGGCGCAGGGCTGCGCCGCAAACGCTGGCAGCCTGCCAGACCGGTTATCGGCCGCGTTGCGGGCGAACTTTAGCCGTCAGGCGCCGCCGCCCTGCTCGCGCAAGGCATCGGCAAAACCGGCAGCATCCAGCGGCAGCGACAGCAGGTAACCCTGCACCTCGTCGCACCCCATCTCATTGAGGATTTCCAACTGCGATGCCGATTCAACGCCCTCGGCCACCACCTTCATGCGCAGTTCGTGCGCCAGCGCCACCATCGAGCCGACGATGGCGCGGCCCTGCGCATCGGTGTCGAGCCCGCCGATCAGCGTGCGGTCGATCTTGAGCGTGCCCACGCGCAGGCGTTTGAGATAGCCCAGGCTGGAATAGCCACTGCCAAAATCGTCCAGCGCCACCTGGATGCCGAGCGACTGCAGCTCAGCCAGCGTTTCCAGTGACTTGCCGATATCCTTCATCGCCGCGGTCTCGGTGATCTCCAGCGTGATCGCCGAGGGCGGGATGTCGTGCTGGTGGATCTGCTCGAGCAGGTATTGCGGGAAATTTCGGCTGGCAAAGCGCAGCCCCGAGACATTGATCGCCACCGGCACGGTGGGCACGCCGGCGTCCCGCCACTGGCGCACCTGGCGGCAGACGCTGGTCAGGACCCAGTCGTCGAGCTTGTCGATCTGGCCCGACTGCTCGGCCACGGTGATGAACTCGGCCGGGCTCACCTGGCCCAGCGCGGGATGGCGCCATCGGCATAGCGCTTCCGCCCCCACCAGCGTGCGCCGGCGCGCATCGTACTTGGGCTGGAACTGCAGCGACAGTGCGTCGTCCTGGATCGCCAGCCACAGGTCGCGCCGGATCACGCGGGTGCGGCGCGCGCGTTCGCCGGCGGCGCTGTTGAACAGGCGCACCTGGTTCGAGCCGCTCTGGCGGGCCTCGGCCAGGCTGACGCGCGCGGCCTGCATCAGCGCCTCTGAGGTCTGCGCATCGCGCGGATAGATGGCAATGCCGATGTTCACGCCGATCTGCATCTGCAAGCCGCGCGCGGCGATGAACTCGGCCAGCGAGCCGAGCATGCGCGAGCCCAGTTCCTGCGCGCGGCCATGGTGGACCAGCTCGGGCACGCCCACGGCAAACTCGTCGCGCGCCAGCCGGGCCAGGAAGTCGTGCGGCTCCAGCACCGCCTGCGCCAGCGCGCCGGCGTCCTGGGCCAGGATATCGTCGGCGCGGATCTCGAAGACCTCGTCGACCTCGCGGTAGTCGGCAATATGGATCAGCAACACGGCGCAGCCGGTCTCGGCCAGCCGCGCCTGCGCGATCGCCTGGTCCAGCCAGCGGCCGAAGGCGACGCGGTCAGGCATCGTCGTTGCCACGCTGTACTCGCCCACCGTGCCCTGCCCGCGCGCGGCGGCACGCACGGTAAGACGGCCGGGGCGGCCGGGAATGCGCGCGCCGCGCCGCGCCAGCCGGGGCTCGTGCCCGCGCGGCAGGCCATGCGCCTCGTCCGCCAGCTCATCGGCCAGGCCGGCTTCGTGGTGCGCCGGCAGCAAGCCACGCGACTGCGCGCGGTGGACGGCGAACATCAGCGCGCACAGCGCGGTCAGTCCGCCCGCCAGCCAGGCGGGGTGCGGCAGGCCGGCGGCATCGATGCAGGCGCGCGCCGAGGCCGAGCCCGCGCCACAGGCGCGGCCCAGGTGCGTGCCAGCCGCCGCCACCAGCCCGGCGCCAGCGACGACCGCCATGATCGCCGCACCACGCCACAGCCGCGTACCCTGGCGCAGCCACTGCACCAGCAGCTTGGCAGCCGCGGTGGCGGCCGCGGCGGCAGCGAAGCTGGCCGCCATCTGCGCCGTGTCGTTGGCCGCCGGCACGCTGCCCGACAGCATCACCACCAGCACGGGCACGCTTACGCTCAGCTGCGACAACAGTGCCGCCGACCAGGTCAGCGTGCGCAGCGAGCGGCCACCGGCTGACTGGTCCGCACGCCCGGCACGAACGCCAAGGGCGGCGGCCACGCCCAGCAGGGCAGCCAGCAGCAACAGGACGGAACTCAGGGCAATCATTGGGCTGCGCGATGATGAAGAGAATGCGCGAAGAAGGTCAGGACGCGGGGCAAACCCCGCATCATGGCATCTTGCAGTCGCCGTGTGAACAAGGCAATGGTGGGGACAATAGTCTAGAACGCGCTCCAGTCATCATCGGCCCCGGCAACGGCCAGCGCGGGCCTCGCCGCCGGACGGCCTGCCGGCAGCGCCGCCGGCCGCACCGACATGGTGCGTGCGGTGCGGCCAGCGACAGCCGTCGCGGCCGCGCCTGCCCCCACTCCCGTACCCGTGCCAAGGTTGAACACCGAGACCACGTTCTTGAGCTTCTGCGCCTGTTCTTCCAGCGCCCCGGCTGCGGCGGCGGCCTCTTCCACCAGCGCGGCATTCTGCTGCGTCACCTCGTCCATCTGGGTCACCGCCTGGTTGACCTGCTCGATGCCGCTGGTCTGTTCCTGCGACGCGGCGCCGATCTCGTTCATGATGTCCGTCACGCGGCGCACGGCCTGGACGATCTCGCCCATGGTCTGGCCGGCTTCGGCCACCAGCCGGGTGCCGCTCTCCACGCGCTGGCCCGACTCGCCGATCAACGCCTCGATCTCCTTGGCGGCCGAGGCCGAGCGCTGCGCCAGGCTGCGCACCTCGCCCGCCACCACAGCAAAGCCGCGGCCCTGCTCGCCGGCACGCGCGGCTTCCACCGCCGCATTGAGCGCCAGGATATTGGTCTGGAAGGCAATGCCCTCGATCACGCTGATGATCTCGACCACCTTGCGCGAGGCGCCGTTGATCTCGTTCATGGTGTCGACCACGCGGCCCACCACGTCGCCGCCCTTGAGCGCGATCTGCGAGGCCTCGTTGGCCAGCACGCCAGCCTGGCGCGCGTTGTCGGCATTCTGTCGCACCACCGTGGTCAGCTCTTCCATGCTGGCCGCGGTCTGCTCCAGCGACGAGGCCTGTTCCTCGGTGCGCTGCGACAGGTCCAGGTTGCCGGTGGAAATCTGCTGCGTGGCCGATGCCATCGAATCGGCGCCGGTGCGCACTTCGGCAACGATGCCCGACAGGCTGGCCTGCATCGCGGCCAGCGCCTGCATCATGCGGCCGATCTCGTTCTTCGAGACGCTAGCGATGCGCGAGGTCAGGTCGCCGCGGGCGATGCGCTCGAACACAGCCAGCGCCTCTTGCACCGGCGTGACGATGGCGCGGTTCAGCGTGACCGTGCACAGCACAGCGACCGCCAGGCCCAGCACGATCAGCACGATCGACAGCATGCGGATGCGCGCAAAGCTGGCCTGCGCGGCATCGAAGTTGGCCTGCCCGGCAGTCATCTGGAACTTCTGCAGCTTCTCGTGCACGCCCGACATGCTGCGCTGCAGGTCAGGCAGCACCTTCTTCGCCAGCCGCAGGGCCTCTTCCTGGTTGCCCGCCAGCGAGGCCGCCTGCAGCGGCAGCACGCCCTGCTCCATGAACACCTGGCGCTGCTTGCCCAGTTCCGCGGCGAGCGCCTTTTCCTCAGGATTCTGCGGCAGGCTCATATAGCGCTTCCAGGCAGCCTCCGAAGCCTCAACGAACACCCTGGAGCGGTCCACGTGAACCTTGGGATCGTCCTGCTCGCCCTGCATCACGTTGCGGTCCAGCGCCAGGCGCATGCGCGTGGTGGCCTGCATCGCCTCGCTGAGCGCGACGGTGGAGCCGAGCTGGTTGGCATAAGTCTCCCTGAGGGCATCATTGCTTTGTGAAATACCGTGCAGGCCGGCACCGCCGACCAGCAACAGCAGCAGCGACAGCATTCCCATGGCGCCCCGCAGCAGGGTCTTGATCTGGATATTGTTGTGGAAGGACATGAATGAAAGAAGACTGTGCAACCCGCGGGGCACACCCCTGGCCCCGTTCCGGCAGGATCGACGCCCAGATGATCCGCCCTGCCCGGATAACGGCGCCGCCTCCTGGTACTTGAGGCGCCGCGCCGGTGGCGACGCAATTAATCGGCCATAACCGGCGTGTCGGATATACGCCACGTGGCTTGCCGCGCGATCGCCACGAACGCCCTGGCGAATTTGCCGCCGCCGATTATCGCGATTTGATTTTGGCGGCGGCTGGCTGCCGCCGGGCCGGTTTGCATACGGCCGCACCATTTGCGGGCCTGAGCCGCGAACTGCGGCCGGGCAACACCGACGAGGACGGAAATCCCGGCGACAGACCACGACACCGAAAGTTCACACAATTATCGGCGCCAAGAATTTTCGCAAAAACAGCATCCGATTACTACGGCAGGATTTGCAGCGGGCGGCGACCTCGTTATAATTGTTTTCAGCATTTTCACCCCCGCACACACCCACCGCATTCCACTCCACCGGAAACCGAGGACCCAATGGCGACTTATCAGGAAATCGTTCAGAAAATCAGTGAACTGCAGAAGCAGGCCGAGGAAATCAAGGCACGCGAACAAGCCACGGTGATCGCGGATATTCGCGAGAAAATCGAGCAATATGGCCTGACCGCGGAAGACCTGGGTTTTGGCGCAAAGGTGCCGGCCGGCAAGAAGGCGGTCAACCGCAAGGTGCCGGTACGCTATCGCGACAGCGCCGGCAATACCTGGACCGGCCGCGGCAAGCGCCCGGGCTGGCTGACTCAGGCCCTGGCCCAGGGCAAGGCAGTTGAAGACTTTCTGATCCGCTGAAACACGCGATCCGGCAGATGGCAAAACGCCACGGAATTGATCCGTGGCGTTTTTGTTTTCTGGCCTGCCGCGGCGCCCGTGCAACACCGCGGCACCGCCTGCCCCGGCCGTCAGGCGTCGAACCCCTGCGGATTCATCGACTGCCAGCGCCATGAGTCCTCGCACATGCGGTCGATGTCATGGCGCGCGCGCCAGCCCAGCAGCTGGTTGGCCAGCGCGGGATCGGCGTAGCACGAAGCGATGTCGCCCGGGCGCCGCGCCACGATGTCATGCGGCACCGGCTTGCCGCTGGCACGCTGGTAGGCCTGCACCACTTCCAGCACGCTGTAGCCACGGCCCGTGCCCAGGTTCACGGTCATGCTCTTGCCCTGCGCGCGCAGGTAACCCAGCGCCGCTAGGTGGCCGTCGGCCAGGTCGCAGACGTGGATATAGTCGCGCACGCCGGTGCCGTCCGGCGTCGGGTAGTCGCCGCCGAATACCATCAGCCTTTCACGGCGCCCGCCGGCCACCTGTGCCACATAAGGCATCAGGTTGTTTGGAATACCGCGCGGATCCTCGCCGATCAGCCCGCTTTCATGCGCGCCGACCGGATTGAAATAACGCAGGTAGGCAATGCGCCAGTCCGGATCCGATGTTTCCAGGTCGCGCAGGATTTGCTCGCCCATCAGCTTGGTCTGGCCATACGGATTGGTGGCCGACAGCGGGAAATCTTCCAGGATCGGCACCGCATGCGGATTGCCATAAACCGTGGCCGAAGAACTGAACACCAGCTGTTTCACCCCGGCCGCACCCATTGCCGCGCATACCGTCAGCAGCCCACCAAGGTTGTTGCTGTAATACTCCAGCGGCTGGCTCACGGATTCGCCCACTGCCTTGAGCGCGGCAAAATGAATCACCCCGCTGATGCGGTGTTCGGCAAAGAGCCGGTCCAGCAACGCGCGGTCGCGCACGTCGCCCTGCACAAAATGCGGGGTCTGGCCGGTAATGGTGGCGAGCCGCTCCAGCACCACCGGGCTGCTGTTGCATAGATTATCCAGGCCGATCACGTGGTAGCCGGCATTGAGCAGCGCAACCCAGGTATGCGAGGCGATATAGCCGGTGGCACCGGTCAGGAGCAAGGTTTCAGGCATGGAAAATACGCGTCGGAATTCGATTCAGGGCCGGGCCTTGGCCTGGCGGATTCAAAAAGTTACTCAAGCACAACTTTCAGCAGCGTAAGCCGGTGAAGCAGCTTATTATCCACGATCTGCCGTTGCGCCCAGGTTAGCCGGCGCAGAGCGCGGGCAATGCTAGGCCCGGCTTGCCGGCGCTTCCGCCACCAGCCCTGCCCGCGCCTGCCAGGCTTCATAGGCGGCGCGCAGCCGCCAGCCGGACTCCAGGTCGCGCATGCCCAGGCATTGCGCCACCTCGGCCGGCGCCGTGCCGGCCTCGAAATGCATCGCGGCGCAGGTATTGCGCAGCGTCTGCGGCGACGCGCGTTCGCTGCGGCTGGCCAGCACACCGGCCTCGTCCAGCAGGATCTCCACGCGCCGGTAGACCGAGGCGGCATGCATCGGCCGCCCCGACGGCATGGCGGGAAACACCAGGCCGCCAAGCGTGCCGGAGGCTTCGCGCAATGCCAGCCAGGCCCGCAGCGGCGCATGGGCCAGGCTGAACAGCGGCACGGTATAGGCCCGGCCGTTGTCCGCGCGGACCATGCGCAGCGCCATCCGGCCGGGTGCGCCAGCTTCGATAGCATCGACCCGCAGCGCCCGGGCTTCGCCTACCTTCAGGCCGCCGCCGAGCAGCACCGCCAGCAGGGCCGCATCGCGGGCGCGCTTCCATTGGGTGGGCGATGCCGCGGTATGCGTGTCGCCGGCCAGCATGCCGGCCGGGCCGAGTATCCGCGCCACCAGCAGGTCGCGCTCGCCCGGCAGCAGGAAGGCGGTGGGATCGTTCTCGCCATCGGCCAGATGGGCGCGCACCGCCTGGCTGGCCGGGTTGTGCATGCCCTCGCGCAGCCGCGCCAGGTGATGGAACACCCGTTCGATCAGCCGCGTATAGCGATAGCGGTGCGATTTGTGCAGCTGCTGCGCGTCCAGGAACTCACCGATCTGCTCCGCCGACCAGCTCAGCGGCGGCAGCCCGCGCTCGGCCGACCAGCGCAGCAGCTTGCCCCACATGGCGCGGTACACCACGCTGGTGCCGTGCCGGAAGCCATGCCGTGCCAGCCAGCCGTCGAACGCGCGCTCCGGATGGTCACGCCAGGCGGCCAGGTCGGCATCGAACAAGGCCGCCTGTTCAGGATGGGCAGCGGAGGGCTTAGTGGTCACTGACTCTCCTGCCGGGGGCCGGCGTGCGGGGTTGGGATCCCGCCTATTGTAGACAACCCGTCACTGCGCGGCGGGGGCGCCGGCACCGTTGGCCCCGCATCGCTTGCACAGTGCCCCGGCGCATGCTACCTTTCCATCCACTATGCAACTGGTTGCATAAACCCCGCAGCCAGACCCCGTCAAACGAGACGCCCGCGCATCGACGCCAGCCAAGGAGACCGACGTGACCACCACCAACCTGATTCCCGCCGCTCAGGCCTCACTTGAAGCCTGGCACCAGATGCTGGCCAACGGTTCGATGGCCGGGCTCGACGCCATCGTGGCCGATGAGGTGGTGTTCCGCTCTCCGGTCGCGCACACCCCCTACCCCGGCCGCGCCGCGATTGGGCTGGTGCTGACCACGGTGAACCAGGTGTTCCAGGACTTCCGCTATCACCGCAGCTTTGTCAGCGAGGACGGCCACAGCGTGGTGCTGGAATTCAGCGCGGCCGTGGACGGCAAGGCGCTCAAGGGCATCGACATGATCCGCTTCGACGACGCCGGCCGCATTGCCGAGTTCGAAGTCATGGTGCGCCCGCGCTCTGGCCTGGAGGCGCTGGCCGCCGCCATGGGCGCGCGCCTGGCCAGCCAGAGAGACGTGCTGACCGGCACGGCCTGACGCAACCCTGTTTCGCAGCACCGCTTTTTCGTTTTACCGGATTACCCAGGAGACTTCACCCATGGCCCTTCCCGCCCAACTCCAGAACCGGCTGTCGCTGCCGGTGGTCTGCTCGCCGCTGTTCATCATCTCCAACCCCGACCTGGTCATCGCCCAGTGCAAGGCCGGCGTGGTGGGCTCGTTCCCCGCGCTGAATGCGCGCCCGGCACCCAAGCTGGAAGAATGGCTGGACCGCATCACCACCGAGCTGGCCGAACACGACGCCAAACACCCGGACCGCCCGTCGGCGCCGTTCGCCGTCAACCAGATCGTGCACAAGTCCAACGACCGGCTTGAACATGACCTGGAGCTGTGCGTGCGCTACAAGGTGCCGATCGTGATCACCTCGCTGGGCGCGCGCAAGGAAGTCAACGACGCAGTGCACTCGTACGGCGGCATCGTGCTGCACGACGTGATCAACAACACCTTCGCGCGCAAGGCCATCGAGAAGGGTGCGGACGGACTGGTCGCGGTTGCCGCTGGTGCCGGCGGCCATGCCGGCACGCTGTCGCCGTTCGCGCTGCTGCACGAGATCCGCGAATGGTTCGACGGCCCGCTGCTGCTGTCCGGCTCGATCTCCAGTGGCGACGCGATCCTGGCCGCGCAGGCCGCCGGCGCCGACCTGGCCTATATCGGCTCGGCCTTTATCGCCACACAGGAAGCCAACGCGCAGGACGGCTACAAGCAGATGATCGTCGACAGCAACGCCAACGACATCGTCTACTCCAACCTGTTCACCGGTGTGCACGGCAACTACCTGCGCGGCAGCATCGAGCGCGCCGGCCTGGACCCGAACGCGCTGCCCGAATCGGATCCGTCGAAAATGAATTTCGGCTCCACCAGCGTCAAGGCGTGGAAGGACATCTGGGGCGCCGGCCAGGGCGTGGGCGCGATCAAGCGCGTGGTGCCCGCGGGCGAGCTGGTGCGCCGCTTTGCCGAGGAATATGCGCTGGCACGCCGCCGGCTGGGGTTGGGTGAGGCCATTCAGGCCGGCACGCGTGCCGTCGATCTGGCCTGACGCTGCCAGTCAGCTGGCCTGGCAGGCTGTAGCCGCCGCCCGTGGGGGGCGCGGCTACAGCAGCGGCAGCAGTTCCTCGCCCCAGGCCACCCAGTCCTGCTCGAAGCGGATGCCGCGCTGCAGCAGCGCATAGCGCAACTGTTGCGCGCGGTCCATGTCCGGCGCAGAAAAATCGCGCCGCTCGATCGCCAGGTAAGTCTCCAGCCGGGCCCGGTGCAGCGCGATCAGCCGCCGCATCTCGTCGCCCAGGCCAAGCGGCCCGATCACCGCATCGGCGCGCAGCTTGACCAGGATTTCCTCGCGCTGGTCCAGGCTGGCGCCGGGGGTCAGCACCCAGCGTGCCAGTTCGTCACGGCCGGCCGGCAACACCCGGTAGACCTTCTTGCGGTTCTTGCGATCGCCGGCACCGGTCTCGCCTTCCGCCGCCTCGGCTTCATCCGCGGCAATCCAGCCACTATCAGCCATCCGTCCCAGCTCGCGATAAATCTGCTGGTGCGTGGCATGCCAGAAATAGCCGATGGAACGGTCAAAGCGCCGCGCCAGGTCATAACCGGACGACGGTTTTTCGATCAGGGAAATCAACAAGGCGTGCTGGGTCGACATGCGTCTGGGCAGTGGCCCGTCGGGGGGCGATGAAAAATGGTTGGAAGCGGATGCGGCAGACCCGGAACCGGAACGCGCCGGTAGCCGCACTTCGCCGGGCTGGCGCTATGGTATCGCAATGCCGGCCTTGCGCAGCACCCTCTGCGATGTCGTCATCGGCGTCGCCAGCAGATGCCATACATTCATTAAATTTGTCAGTTTCGAAATTTCCTGGCAGACAGAATTAAAAAACGCTGAATGGCATTTCTGCGCTTGATGCAATACATTCCATACATTGAAATCCAGTGCGAGCGCATATCCGCCCCCGGCCGCACCTTGCAGCAATCCTGGAGTGTGTCCATGACCGGAAGAATTTTGCTTGCCGAAGAGCGCGACGTGGCCTGGGAAGCCGACGCCGGCGAGCTCCCGTTCGGCATCCTGCCGCCCATGCGCGACAAGGCGCCCATTTACTACCGCCTGCCCGATACGCCGGACGGGCACCATATCAAGGAATACGCCAGCGGGCTGCGCCAGCTGGTGCGCTTTGTCGGCGTCGAAGAACAGGTTGTCAAATTCAGCCTGGGCTGACCAGGCACGTAACCGTTTCCCTGTGGTTGTCTCCTCCGAGCCCGTTCCTGCGGGCAGGGACTTGAACCCGTGAATTTCGCGGGTTTTTTCTTGGCCGGCCGAATCAGAGCTGCGGCGCCAGGCAGGCCGCGCCGTCCGGGTTGGCTGTTTCCGCCATGCCGAACACCGCCCTGGCGCCGCATTGCGAGCCGAACATACGCGCCTGGTCGTGGCCAACGCCCACCACTTCATAGGCCTGGTGGCGGATCACCAGCCCGGGGCTGGCCAGATAGCGCTCATAGCGCAGGTAGCCGCGGGCCCGCTGCAGGCGCGTGGGGCCTTCGGCCTCAGCGCCGCACGCCTTGTCGAGTACGCGGTGGTTGGGGTCGTTGTCTTCCGTGCCGGCCAGGTAGGTCACCTGACGCCCGGCGTAGCGCTGGTACAGCGACGGGCCATTGGCTCCCTTTGCGTAGGGCACGATGTCCTGCATGCCATAGCGGTACTTGTCGTAATCCGGGCACGCCGCCTTGTCGTAAGACGCAAACGAGCGGCCGTCCGCGCCGGCCGGGCGCACCGGCGTGAAGTACAGGTAGGACGAGGGGTTGGCCACCACATAGCGCAGGTCGATGCCGCGCGCGCGGATGCGCTCGTCGACATTGTTCAGCACGGCATAGCGATGCACGATCTGCGCACCGCCCGAATGCCCGGCCACGGTCACCCTGGCCACCTGCGGCAGGCGCGCCTTGTCGGTGACGAAGGCCATCAGGTCATCGAGGACCTGCAGTGAACTGACCGTGAACGGCGAGTTGACCGCGTTCTGGCCACTCATCCAGCCCTGCACCGACCATTGCGGCATGCCGTCGAAGCCCTTGCCGTGGTCAGGCGTGCCGGGGAAGTTGGGCGCGACCAGCAGCACCTCGTCCGGATTGCGGCCGCTGGCCTTGAGCAGTGCAGCACCGGCGGCGTAGTAGTCATCGCCGTTGCGCTGCAGGCCGTGCTGCACGAACACCACCTCGCGGATGCGCGACAGGTCTGCGTCGAGCTGATGGTTGGCGTAGACCGGGAAGTCATAGCCCGCGCCCGTGCCCAGGTGCACGCGCTGCCAGTGCGGCTTCGTCTGGGCCGGCGTGGCCGCCGCCTCTATCGCCCTGGCGGCGGAAGGCGTGTCAGGTGCGCTGGCGCAACCGGCCAGCACGGCCATGGCGATGGAGGCGCCGGCCAAAGCCCGGCATGGTTTCCTTGGCACAACGAGAGCAATGGCTTGCAGCATGGGGAAGCGACTCCTGTGGGAATGTTCTGCCGGCGACGGACCCGGACGCGCTGCCCTGGTCAGCCCAGGCGCCTGACCAGCGCCGCCACGTCCGGCCAGGTCACGCGGCGGACCATGACCCGCAGGTCCGGACCGTGGAAGTCATCCTCGAACGCCTCGGATTCCTCGCCGCCCAGCCGCTGGTAGAACTCGCGCGCCTGCGTATTGGCTTCCAGCACATAGAGGAACAGCGGCCGCCCTGGCCAGCGCGCGGCCACGCGCTGCGCGCAGTGGGCCAGCAAGCGCTTGCCCAGGCCCTGACCGTGGAAGGCGGGCAGCACGTGGAGGTTGTCGAGATAGATGCCGAACCGGGGCTCCGCCTCGGGCAGCAGGCAGGCAAAGCCAGCGGCTTCGCCGTCGACCATGGCCAGCGTGACTTCCACGGGGCCGTCGGCGCCGTCGTGCATGCGGGCGCGCCAGGCGGCCAGCCGTTCCGGGTAGGCCTGGTCCCGCAAGTAAGCGGCTGGCAGCATGCCGGGATAGGTGTGCTGCCAGCTGGCGGCGTGCATGGCGGCAAGCCGTTCGGCATCGGCAGCGGTGGCGGGGATCAGCGCAAGATCGGACATGATAGGCGGCACGAATCTGAAGGCCGGGCTCGCCACACACCCGGCGAGGCATCGGGAAGTGCCCATTGTGCCTGCGGCAAGCCCAGGCTTGCAAAATCCGGATGCAGGGATTGCAATTGGCATGCCGGGAACGCAGGATGCAGCACCCGGCACGTGACCCGGCACAATGAAGAGGAAGCCCCCATGTACATGGTCTACTGGTCCGAAGGCGACGGCACCGGACTCAGTCCCCACGCGCAGTCATTCCCCAGCGACGCCATGCGCGAAGCGCTTCGTTTTACCGAAGCGCTGCGCCAGCGCCAGCACGCGGGCGAGCCGGTGAGCTTTGTCACGCTGTGCTTGGAGAATCCCAACTCGGTGGGACGAGCCGGGGCGGCGGATCCGCCGCCCGACTACGAGTGGAAGAAGAGGCGGCCCTGAGGATTCCCAGGCCGCCATGCCCCCTCAGGCCCGCGCGGCCGCAGGCCGCAGCGCGGCGCGCACCACGAAGGCCATCAGCACCGCAAACAGCAGCATCACCGCCAGGAAGTACAGGCCGGCAGCGAGACTGCCGGTGGCGTCCTTGATCACGCCGATGCCATACGGCCCGAAGTAGCCACCGAGATTGGCCAGCGAATTGATCGTAGCGATGCCCACCGCGGCGCTGGCGCCGGTCAGGAACTCGCCCGGCAGCGCCCACACCACCGCCTGGATCGAATAGATCGAGAACGCCGTCAGGCAGATAAACAGGAACTGCAGCACCGGCGACTGCACCCATGCGCTCAGCGCCATGGTTACCGCGGCCATGCCGGACACCACCACAATATGGCCGTAGCGCTCGCGCTTGCGATCCGAATGGCGCGGCACCAGGTAAAGCCCGACCACGGCGAACAGGTAGGGCACGGCCGACAGCATCCCGGTCATCACATCGGTGACGCCGAACTGCTTGATGATGGTCGGCAGCCACAGCGACAGTCCGTAGATGCTCAGCGGGAATGGCAGGAACAGCAGCGACAGCAGCAGCACGCGCTTGTCCTTGAGCGCCTGCAGCGGATTGCCGTGGGATTTCAGCGCATAGGCGGCCTGGTCGGCAGCCAGCTCACGCTCGATCCAGGCGCGGTCGCCCGGCGCCAGCCACGCGGCGCTGGCCGGCGACTCCGGCAGCAGCTTCAGCGTCGGCAGGCACAGCAGTACCGCGGGCAGGCCGCTCAGCACGAACAGCGTCTGCCAGTTGTTCATGCCGAACAGCCCATGCGTGGACAGCACCAGCCCTGCCAGCGGACCCGTGATGATCAGTGCGATCGGCTGCGCCAGCACGAGCAGACCGATGATGCGCGCGCGGTGCCGCATCGGGAACCACTTGGTGAGGAAGTAAAGGATGCCCGGGTAGAGGCCCGCTTCGGCCGCACCCAGCAGGAAGCGCAGCGCATAGAAGCTGTAGGGGCCGCTGGTCAGCGCCATCGCCATGGTAATGACGCCCCACGTGAGCAGGATGCGCGCGAACCAGCGGCGCGCGCCAAAGCGCTCCAGCGCCAGATTGCTCGGCACTTCGCACAGGAAGTAGCCGATGAAGAACAGGCCCGCGCCCAGGCCGTAGGCCGCATCGCTGATGCCGATGGCCGCGTTCATGTGCAGCTTGGCGAAACCCACCACCGAACGGTCGATATACGCGACCACGTAGATCAGCGCAAGGAACGGAATCAGCCGCCGCACCAGCATGCCGATGATGCGGCTTTCCTCTATCGCTTGTGAATCTTCACCCTGTGTCGGGGCGGCGCGCTCCATCGGCGCGGTCTGGGTGCCATGCATGGCAAGTCTCCTCTTATTGTGGCAGGCAGGATCGCGCCGGCTGCGCGGCGGCAGCCGGCGCCGTGGTTCAGTGCGAGTGGCGCGGCACCTCGCGGCCGCGGCAGCCCACCAGGAAGTCGAGGTCGCAGCCCTCGTCCGCCTGCAGTACGTGGTTGACATAGAGCTTGCGATAGCCGCCGTCGGCCGGGGCTTCCAGCGGCTGCACGTCGGCCATGCGGCGCGCGAACTCGGCCTCGTCGATATCCAGGTGCAGGCGCCCGGCCTCGCAGTCGAGTTCGATCCAGTCGCCGTCGCGCACGATGGCCAGCGGGCCGCCGGCGGCGGCCTCGGGCGCCACGTGCAGCACCACGGTGCCGTAGGCGGTGCCGCTCATGCGCGCATCGGAGATGCGCACCATATCCTTGACGCCCTGGCGCAGCAGCTTGGGCGGCAGGCCCATGTTGCCCACCTCGGCCATGCCAGGGTAGCCGCGCGGTCCGCAGCGCTTGAGCACCAGCACCGAATTCTCGTCGACGTCGAGCGCTTCATCGACGATGCGTTCCTTGTAGTGTTCCAGGTTCTCGAACACCACCGCGCGGCCGCGATGGCGCAGCAGCCTCGGCGTTGCCGCCGACGGCTTGAGCACGGCGCCGCGCGGCGACAGGTTGCCGCGCAGGATGCGGATGCTGCCGTCGCGGATCAGCGGCTGGTCGAGCGGGCGGATGACTTCGTCGTTGGTGATGGGCGCGTCCCTGACGTTGTCCCAGATCGCCTTGCCGTTCACGGTCAGCGCCCCGGGGTGCGGCAGCAGGCCGGCCTCGCCCATGCGGCGCAGCACCGCCGGCAGGCCGCCCGCGTAATAGAACTCTTCCATCAGGAAGCGGCCCGACGGCATCAGGTCGACGATGGTCGGCGTGTCGCGCCCCACCTTGCTCCAGTCTTCCAGCTCCAGCGGCACACCGATGCGGCCCGCGATGGCCTTCAGGTGGATCACAGCGTTGGTGGAGCCGCCGATCGCGGCATTGACGCGGATCGCGTTCTCGAAGGCCTGGCGCGTCAGGATCCTGGAGAGCGTCAGGTCCTCGCGCGCCATCTCGACGATGCGGATGCCGGACATGTGGGCCAGCACGTAGCGGCGCGAGTCCACCGCCGGAATCGCGGCATTGTGCGGCAGCGAAGTCCCCAGCGCCTCGGCCATGCAGGCCATGGTCGAAGCCGTGCCCATGGTGTTGCAGGTGCCGGCTGAGCGCGACATGCCGGCCTCTGCCGACAGGAACTGGTGCAGGTTGATCTCGCCCGCCTTGAGCGATTCATGCAGCTGCCACACCGCGGTGCCCGAGCCGATGTCCTTGCCGTCGAGCTTGCCGTTGAGCATCGGCCCGCCGGTGACGACGATGGCCGGCACATCGCAACTGGCCGCGCCCATCAGCAGCGCGGGCGTGGTCTTGTCGCAGCCGGTCAGCAGCACCACCGCATCGATGGGGTTGCCGCGGATGGCTTCCTCGACATCCATCGCGGCCAGGTTGCGCGTCAGCATCGCAGTCGGGCGCAGGTTGGACTCGCCATTGGAGAAAACCGGAAATTCGATCGGAAAGCCGCCGGCTTCATACACGCCGCGCTTGACGTGCTCGGCCAGCTTGCGGAAGTGCGCGTTGCAAGGGGTCAGCTCCGACCACGTATTGCAGATGCCGATCACGGGGCGCCCGTCGAAGGCGTGGTCGGGGATGCCCTGGTTCTTCATCCAGCTGCGGTACATGAATCCGTTCTTGTCCGCGCTGCCGAACCACGCCGTCGAGCGCAGCGGCTTGCGTTGCTTGTCCTTGGAATCCGACATGTTGTTCCTGATGCGATGGCCGCCATGGCTGGCGGCCGGAATGGCAGGGACGACGGATCCAGCGGCGTTGCGTCATGGCGGCGCGGCGCCACGCTGTCTCCGGTCGTTTTTCTTTTGTCGGACGGAGTGTATGCAGCTTGCCGATATGCTACTAATGAAGAGTTCAGCCATTGCCATATCAATTCCGGCATTGGTATTAACCCTAGTCCTTATGCAAGCCCCCGCCAATTCCCCTGCCCCCGACGCCGCGCCGCTCTGGCAAAGCCACACCCGCCTCAAGAGCCGGCAATTGTTGCTGCTGCTGGCGGTCGCCGACGAAGGCAGCATCCATCGTGCCGCCGAGCGGCTGGCAATGACGCAGCCGGCCGCGTCGAAACTACTGCGGGAACTGGAAGAGATGTTGTCGGTGCTACTGTTCGAGCGCCTGCCGCGCGGCATGGCGCCGACCGACTACGGACGGGCGATGATCCGGCATGCGCGCGCGGTGATCGGCAGCCTGAACCAGGCGCGTGAAGAGGTGCTGGCATTGAAGGCGGGGCGGCTCGGCCATGTGGCGATCGGCGCCATCACGTCGCCAGGCGTGCGGCTGCTGCCGCCGGCGATCGCGCAGATCAAGGCGCGCTACCCGGGCCTGCGCGTGTCGGTGGAGATCGACAACAGCAACGTGCTGCTCGACCGCCTGGGGCAGGAAAAGCTGCACATGGTAGTGGCGCGGCTCTTTCCGGAGCACGACAAGGGGCGGCTGCGCTATGAACCGCTGTCGGAAGAGCCGGTGTGCGCGGTGGTCAGACCGGGCCACCCGATGCTGTCGGCGCAGGGCCTGTCGCTGGCCGACACCACCGAGGCCGCGTGGCTGATCCCGCCGGCGGGCACGGTGCTGCGCCACCGCTTCGAGCTGATGTTCCAGCGCGCCAGCCTGGCGCCGCCGGTCAACGTGGTGGAAACCGCCGCGCTGCTGTTCCTGACGCGCATGGTGACGCAATCGGACATGATCGCGGTGCTGACCGCCGATGTGGCGCAGTATTACGCCGCGTTCGGCATGGTGGAGATCCTGCCGATGGAGATGCCCTGCCATATGGACGATTTCGGCCTGATCACGCCGACCGACCGGCTGATGTCGCCGGGCGCGCTGCTGGTGGCCGACGCGCTGCGCGAGAGCGGGCAGCAAATCTACGGCGCTCAGCCCTGAGGCACTGCAGTATCGGCTGCGAGGCTGTAGATTCGGCAGGCGTTGTCGTGGAACATCGCGCGCTGCTCGGCCGGCGTAAAACCGGCGGTGATCACCTTGAAGCCGCTGAAGATCTGGTCGAAGCTGGCGCACAGGCCGTCGACCGGGAAATTGCTGGCGAACATCACGCGCGCGGGTGAGAACAGTCGGATGCAGGCCAGCACGATCCGCGCGTTGGCCGCCGCCGTCCACGGCTGGCCGGCCTGTCCCAGCCCCGAAACCTTGATGACGACGTTCGGGCATTCCGCCAGCATCGCCATCGCGTCTTCCCATGCAGCAAGCGCTGCAGGGCTGCGATCCGCAGGCAGGCCCGCGTGGTTGAGGATGATCGTCGTCGCCGGGAAATCTCGCGCCAGCCGCACCGCTTCCTGCGCATGCCACCACGGCACCTGCAGGTCGAAATGCAGCCCATGGCGCCCGAGTTCGGCAAAGCCGCGGCGCCAGCGCTCGTCTTCCATAAGGCTTGGCATGCGCGCTGCCGACAGCGCATCGGGGGCGCCGCCCGGCTTGTGCCGCACGCTGCGAACCAGCGGAAATTCCGCCTGCCGCGACAGCACGTCGGCCGCGTCATCGTGATGCAACCACGCCTGCGCCACCACCGCATGCGGCGTGCCGTGTTCGGCGGCCACGCGCGAGATGAACGCGGTCTCACCGATCGGATCGCATGGATCCCATTCCGTTTCGACGTAGACGGTCTTGCGCACGTCATGCCCGCCCGCATCGGCAAAGTAGTCCGCCGGGTAGTAGCGGCGCTTCAGCGCGCTGTAATCGCCGTAGCGGAACGGGATCAGGCCGGGGTCGGACAGCCACGGATGATAGTTCGTGACCGGATCCCAGAAATGGTGGTGGGCGTCGACGATGGGGCCGTCGTAGCGCGTGGATGCGTTCACCGCGGCTCCTTGTTTAGTTTGCCGCTGCCAAGATCGATCAGCAGCGTGCAGGCAACGAACACCACCGCGCAGCCCGCAAAGAAGTGCAGCACGGTCTGGTAGCTGCCCAGATGCTGCAGGATCAGCCCGACCAGAATCGGCACCACGATGCCGCCGAGGCTCCCAGCTAAGTTCATGGTGGCACCGACGATGCCGACGCGGTGGGCGGGCGCCAGGATTGCCGGCAGGCTCCAGTACAGGCTGCCCCACATGGTGATGAACGCGGCCAGGCACAGCAGCACCACGGCCTCGACCGGATCGTCGATGCGCGGCAACAGCAGGAACACCGCGCAGATCACCAACCCTGAGACGGTCAGCATGCCCTTGAGCACCAGTGCGCGCGGCAGCCGGCGCATCAGCGCGTCGGCGCCGAAGCCGCTGGCGAGCGACCCCACCGCACCGGACAAGAAGATGAAGAACATGGCCATGCCGATCTGCTTCAGGTCGAAGCCGCGCGCATGCGCCAGGTAGTTAGGGCCCCACGTCAGCAGGCCGAAGAACACCATCGCCCAGCAGGCGCGGCCGATGGTAAGGCCGCACCATGAGCGTGGCGCGATGCGCCTGTCTTGCGCCGCAGCGGCCGCATTGCCCGCGGTGGCGCGGATATGCGCAAGCTCGCCATCATTGACGCCCGGATGCTGTGAAGGTTGGTCACGCAGGTAGCGCCACGACACCCAGCTCATCACCACGGTCACCGCGCCCGCGATAAAGAACGCAGTCCGCCACGAACCGAACGCGACGATCAGGTAGGAAATCACGATGCCGCCGATGGCCGCACCGAGCGGACTTCCCGCGTCGACCAGCACCGCACCACGGCTGCGTTCGCCCGCGGACAGCCACAGCGCATTGAGTTTGGCGCCGGCCGGGAACAGCGGCGCCTCCGCCGCACCCAGTGCCATGCGAGTCGCCATCAGCGAGATGCCGCCGGTGGCAAACGCCGCCAGCGCCTGGAACGCGCCCCACAGCGCGGTGGAACCGGTGATGACCTTGCGCGGCCCGAAGCGGTCGATCAGCCAGCCGCCCGGCACCTGCAGCAGCGCATACGACCAGAAGAAGCTACTCAGCACCAGCCCCTGCATCGTCGGCGACAGGCCGAACTCCTTGCCGATGGTCGGCATGGCGATCGACAGCGAAATGCGATCGAGCAGGTTCATCACCACCAGCACGAACACCACGGCAAAGATGCGCCAGCGCACCCGGCTCGGTGCCTCGGCGCTTGCAATGGCCGCTGGCGGCGAGGCCGCGGCCTCGGGAGTGACGGATGTCGTCATGGTGTCTCCTGTCCTCGGTGTCGGTGGGACAAGCGGCGCGCGGTATCTTCCGCGCTGCCGCGTAGGCTGGTGCGTTTAGCCGATGATGTTGAACTGGCTGAAGTATTCCTCATTCAGCTCCAGGCCCAGCCCCGGCAGGTTGTCGTCGAGCTGCAGGTAGCCGTTGTCCGGCGCCGGATCGCCCTTGAAGATGTAGTAGAACAACTCATTGCCCACCTCCACGTCGTGCACCGGGAAGTACTCCGACATCGGCGAAGCGGTCGAGGCCATGGTCAGGTGGTAGTTATGCATCTGCCCGGCGTGCGGGATCACCGGCACCGACCAGGCCTCGGCCATGGCGTTGATCTTCTGCGCCGCAGTGATGCCGCCGACGCGGTTGGTGTCGTACTGGATCACGTCCACCGCGCGGCGCTCCAGCAGGTCCTTGAAGCCGTAAGAGGTGAATTCATGTTCACCGCCGGAGATCGGGAACGGGCTCACCTTCTTCAGCTCGGCATAGCCTTCGATATCGTCGGCGATCACCGGCTCTTCCAGCCAGCGCGGGTTGAACTCGGCCAGGCGCGGCAGCATGCGGCGCGCGTACTCCAGGGTCCAGCCCATGTAGCACTCCAGCATGATGTCGACGCCGTCGCCGACCAGCTCGCGCAGCAGGCGCACCTGCTCGATGTTCTTCTGCATGCCGGCGGGGCCGTCCTTGGGGCCGTAGCCGAAGCGCATCTTCATCGCGGTGAAGCCCTGGTCGAGGTAGCCCTGCGCTTCGGCCAGAAACGCGTCGCGGTCGTCGTTGTTGTAGAGCTTGGAGGCGTAGCACCAGATCTTCTCCTTGGTGCGCCCGCCCAGCAGCTTGAATACGGGCTTGCCGACCGCCTTGCCCATCAGGTCCCACAGCGCGATATCGACTGCGGAGATTGCCGCCATACCGATGCCCTTGCGGCCCCACGCATGGGTGCGGCGGTACATCTTCTGCCACAGGTATTCGTTGTCGAACGGGTCCTGGCCGATCACCACCGGTGCGAGGTACTGGTCGACGATCTCCTTGGCCACGCGCGGCGCCAGCGCGCAGTTGCCGATGCCGACCAGGCCGGTATCGGTTTCCACTTCCACCACCAGCCAGCCATGGAAGCGGAACGAGCCCATGGCGTCGCCTCGCTCAAAGAGGATGTCGGTGGCGTTGGTGCAGAAATGCGCCTGCGGCGGCACGGTCTTGCCCTTCCATTCAAAGACGCGGGCGCGGACGTTGGTGATCTTCATGTTCAGCTCCTGATGGCGATGTGTTGGCGCGAACGCTCCCCGGCCGCACCGGGGGCGGTCTTGCTGGATTTGGTGTGGTGAAGGTGGTGGCTAGGGCGCGGCGCGCCGCTGCGCACCCATGCGGCAGGCGATCTGGAATGCCTGCAGCGTGGCGCCCGGATCGGCGCGGCCCTGCTGCGTGATGTCGAACGCGGTGCCGTGCGCGGGCGTGGTGATCGGCACCGGCAGCCCGCCCTGCACCGTCACGCCGCGCGAGAAGCCCATCAGCTTGATGCCGATCTGGCCCTGGTCGTGGTACATGGTGACGATGGCATCGAACTGCCGCTGCGACGGCCCGCCCTGCACCTTCAGGAAGATGGTGTCGGCCGGGAACGGACCGTCGGCCGCCACGCCGCGCTCACGCGCCGCGGCCACCGCCGGGGCGATCACGTCGATCTCTTCGCGGCCGAAAGCGCCGTTGTCGCCGTTGTGCGGGTTCAGGCCGCACACCGCGATACGCGGGCGCGCCATGCCGGCGCGGCGCAGGGCGTGGTCGATCAGGTCGATGGCGCCGCCCACGCGTTCCTGCGTGATCATCGCCGGCACGTCCTTGAGCGCCACGTGCGAGGTCACGCGCGAGGTCCACAGCCCGTCCAGAACATTGAACTCGCAGAAGTTGCCGTGGTAGCCAAGCTGCTCGGCAAACCAGTGCAGCTCATCGCTATGCGCCATGCCGGCGGCGTGCAGCGAGCTCTTGTTGAGCGGCCCGAACAGGATCGCGTCGGCCTGGCCCGCTTGCGCCAGCTGCAGTGCCAGCGCCAGCGTGCCCAGGCTGTAGCGCCCGCCCTCGGCACTGGCTTCGCCGCGCGCAAATGCCGGGCGCTCCGGCAGCTGCCAGTGGTACAGGCGCGGCTTGCCATCATCGGCAAAGGCGGGCGCATCGGTCTCGGCCAGCACCAGCTCGACGCCTGCGATCCTCATGCCGTGGCGCCATTCGTCGCGGTCGGCAATCAGCAGGATCTCGGCCTGCGCGGCGGTCGCGGGGTCGGCCAGCAGCCTGGCGATCAATTCGGGGCCGATGCCGGCGGGGTCGCCCAGCACCATGGCGATTCTTGGACGGGAATTCATTGGACTTCCGGGTAGTTATTGGTCGAGCTTGACGCCCAGTTCAGCGATCAGCTTGCCATAGCGCACATACTCGGCACGCGAGAAGGCATCGAACTGCGCCGCGGTCAGCGCGCCGGGCACCGCACCCACATCGGCCAGCCGGCGCACGGTGTCAGGGTCCTTGATCACCGTGGCCAGCGCGCTGCTCAGCTTCTGCAGCGTCGCGGGCGGCGTGCCGGCCGGCGCATAGACACCGTACCACGCACTCATCTGGATGCCGGGCACGCCAGCTTCAGCCAGCGTGGGCACGTTGGGCAGCAGCGCCGAGCGCTGGTCCGCGGTGACCGCCAGCGCGCGCAGCTTGCCGGCCTTGATATGGCTGATGACCGACGGCATGGTCTCGAAGCTCATGTCCACCTGCCCGCCCATCAGGTCCACCAGCGCGCTGCTGCTGCTCTTGTATGGCACGTGCAGCAGCTTGCCCTTGATCTGCCGCGCGAAGGACGCGCCGGCCAGGTGCTGGGTGCTGCCGACCCCGGACGAGCTGTAGCGGAACTTGTCCGGATTGGCCTGGATCTGCGCCACCAGCGCCTTGACGTCGCGCGCCTGCACCTGGTTGTTGACCACCAGCACATTGGGCACCGACGACACCAGCGCCACCGGCGCCAGGTCCTTGAGCGGATCGAACTGCAGCTTGAGCAGGTGCGGGGCAATCGCTTGCGAAGTCACCACGCCCATCAGCAGCGTGTTGCCGTCCGGCGCCGCCTTGGCGGTCAAATCCGCGGCAATGGTGTTGGACGCGCCGGGGCGGTTGTCCACCACGACGGGCTGCTTCAGCTGCGCGGCGAGCTTGTCGGAGACGATGCGCGCCATCACGTCGGTGCCGCCGCCGGGCGCGGCGCCCACCATCAGCCGCACCGGCCGTGTGTCCTGCGCCCAGGCATTGCCCGTTACTGCCGCCACCGTGACCAGGCCGGCGAGTGCGCCGGCGATCCATGTCTTCATTGCTGTCTCCGTCGTTTTGCTGTCCGGCTCTGCGGCACGGATGAGCAGACTATAGGAGCATCAGTGATTCACCACTACTGATGTTTTTTGAACTGGCGATCACCTGGCGTTATACCTCGGCAGCCGCCTGCTGCGCGGTGCGCGGCAATGCCTTCAGGATCGCGACGAGCTGCCGCGCCGACGCGGACAAGGTGCCGCCGCGCCGCGTCACGATGCCAAAAGTCTGCTGCCGCGACTGCAGCCGCACGGGCAGGATGCGCAGCATCTTCTGGCGCTCGAACATCGCAGCCACGCCGGTCGGCAGCAGCGACACCAGCCCGGGGTCGCCCTGCAGCATGGCAACGGTGACCAACGCCGACGAGGTCGAGATCGCATTGGCGGGGAAGCTCATGCCGGCCAGGTCCAGCTCGCGCTGCAGCAGCGCATGCATCGGCATATGGCCGGCATAGGTGATCCAGCGATAACCCGCGAGGTCGGCAAACCCCATCGCCCGCGCGCGCGGCGCCGGATGCGCATGGCCCGCCACGACCGCTACCTGCTCGTCGCCAAGCGGGTGGTAGTGGTAGCGGGCCGGCTCATCACTGACCAGCGAGCGGCCGATCACCAGGTCGAGGTGGCCGTCGTCGAGCAGCCCCAGCAGGCGCAGGCTGGTGTCCTCGATGATCTCCAGCGCCAGCTCCGGCTGCGCCTCGCGCAACTGCGCCAGCGCCGGCACCAGCACCTCCGGCACCGCGCCCATGATCACGCCGATGGCCACGCGCCCGCCGCTGCCCGCGCGGATGCCCGCCACCTCCTCGCACATGGCGCCCAGGTCGGCCACCAGCTGGCGTGCGTGCCGAATCACGCAATGGCCAAAGGCATTGGGACGCATGCCGCGCTTGGAGCGCTCGAACAGCGGCGCTTCCAGCATGCTTTCCAGTTCCTGCAGCGACTTGCTGGCCGCCGACTGGGTCATCGCCATCGCCGCGGCAGCCTGGTGCAGGGAGGAATGCTCGTCCAGCGCGATCAGCAGTTGCAGCTGTTTCATGCGCAACCGGCCGGTCAGGGTGTCGAGGGTGGATTTCATGAAGGGTCTGTGAGTCGCAAAAGCGATCACCAGATGGAAAGGTTTCAATATACAGCCCGCGGGTCGGCTCGTATATTGGCCCGATCCAATTCATAAGCAGCCGGAGGAGACCATGACCCGCACCCCATCCCCCAACGTCTACCGCGGCGTATTCCCGGTAGCGCCCACCATCTTCGACGCCCAAGGCGGCCTCGACCTCGACGGCCAGCGCCGCTGCATCGACTTCATGATCGATGCGGGTTCGCACGGCATCTGCATCCTGGCTAACTTCTCCGAGCAGTTCGTGCTGAGCGACGACGAGCGCAACGTGCTGATGAAGACCGTGCTGGAACACGTGGACGGCCGCGTGCCGGTGATCGTCACCACCACGCATTTCAGCTCGCGCCTGTGCGCCGAGCGCAGCCGCGCGGCGCAGGACGCGGGCGCTGCCATGGTGATGGTGATGCCGCCCTACCACGGCGCCACCATCCGCGTGCCTGAGCGCAGCATTTACGAGTTCTTCGCCACGGTCTCGGATGCCATCGACATTCCCATCATGATCCAGGACGCGCCGGTCAGCGGCACCATCCTGAGCGCGCCGTTCCTGGCGCGCATGGCGCGCGAGATCGGCAATGTGTCGTACTTCAAGATCGAAGTGCCGCAGGCCGCGGCCAAGCTGCGCGAGCTGATCGAACTGGGTGGCGACGCCATCGTCGGCCCCTGGGACGGCGAAGAGGCCATCACGCTGATGGCCGACCTGGAAGCGGGCGCCACCGGCGCCATGACCGGCGCGGGTTTCCCCGACGGCATCCGCCAGATCCTCGATGCCTGGCAGGCCGGCGACGCCGAACTGGCCGCGCAGCGCTACCAGCAGTGGCTGCCGCTGATCAACTACGAGAACCGGCAAGGCTGGCTGGCCACCAGCAAGGTGCTGATGCAGGCAGGCGGCGTGATCGCATCGGACGCGGTGCGCCATCCGCTGCAGCCGATGCACCCGGCCACCCGCGAAGGGCTGCTGAAGATTGCACGCCGGCTCGATCCGCTGGTGCTGCGCTGGGCCCGCTGATCTCATTGAAAGGACAAGGCATGACTCTCTCAGGCGAACTCCTGATCGGCCGCCGCGCGGAACGCGGCGGCAACGGCACCATCCGCGCCATCGACGCGGCCACCGGTGCCACCCTCGAACCGGCATTCGGCGGCGCCACGGCTGCGCAGCTCGACCGGGCCTGCGCACTGGCGTGGCAGGCATTCGACGCCTACCGTGAGACCGCGCCCGAGCGGCGCGCCGATTTCCTCGAGGCCATCGCCGCCAATATCCTGGCGCTGGGCGATGCCCTGATCGAACGCTGCACCAGCGAATCCGGCCTGCCGCGCGCCCGCATCGAAGGCGAGCGCGGCCGCACCGTGGGGCAGTTGCGCATGTTCGCAAGCCTGCTGCGCCAGGGCGACTTCCTTGAACTGCGCGTCGACCCCGCGCAACCTGAACGCAAGCCGCTGCCGCGCGTCGACCTGCGCCTGCGCCATATCCCGCTGGGGCCGGTGGCGGTATTTGGCGCCAGCAACTTCCCGCTGGCGTTCTCGGTGGCCGGCGGCGATACCGCCTCGGCCCTGGCCGCGGGTTGCCCGGTCGTCGTCAAGGCACATCCGGCACACCCCGGCACATCGGAGCTGGTCGGCCGCGCCATCCGCAAGGCCGTTGACGACATGGACCTGCCCGAAGGCACTTTCTCGCTGCTGTTCGATGCCGGGCTGGAGGTCGGGCAAGGGCTAGTGGCCGACCCGCGCATCAAGGCCGTCGGCTTCACCGGCTCACGCGCCGGCGGCATGGCGCTGATGGCGATCGCGGCCGCACGGTCCGAGCCGATCCCCGTGTTTGCCGAGATGAGCAGCATCAACCCGGTGTTGCTGTTCCCGCACGCACTGGCCAATCGCGCCGAAGCCATCGGCACGGCGTTCGCTGATTCCCTGACGCTGGGCGCGGGGCAGTTCTGCACCAACCCTGGCCTGGTGCTGGCGGTTGCGGGGGATGACCTGGATCGCTTCCTGCATGCCGCGGCTGCGCGGCTGGGTGTGCTGCCGGCTGCGACCATGCTGACGCCCGGCATCCATCGAGCCTATTGCGCCGGCGTCGATACGCTCGCCAGCCATGCGCAAGTGCAGACCGTTGCGCGTGGCGCGGCGGGATCGGCTGCGCAGGGACAGGCCGCGCTGTTCGCCACCGACGCCGGTGCCTTCCTGGCCGACGAAGCGCTGCGCCACGAAGTCTTCGGCGCCGCCTCGCTGGTGGTGCGCTGCCGCGACCTCACCGAGATGCGGCGCGTCATCGACGCCCTGGAGGGGCAGCTGACCGCCGCCCTCCATATCGACGATGCCGACCACGACGCCGCCCGCACCTTGCTGCCAGCGCTGGAGCGCCTGGCGGGACGCATCCTGGTCAATGGCTTCGGCACGGGCGTGGAGGTCGGGCATGCGATGGTGCATGGCGGACCCTGGCCGGCTACGTCCGACGGCCGCAGCACCTCGGTCGGCAGCCTGGCCATCGCGCGCTTCCTGCGCCCGGTCAGCTACCAGGACATGCCGCCCGGCCTGCTGCCCGCATCGCTGCGCCCGGACAGCCCGCAACGCCACGCGTGGCGCCTCGACGGCAAGCTGCAAGGCATGCCCGGCTGAGGCTCACCTCGACAACGCCCGCAACGCATCGATCAGCAGGCTCATCGATGCCGTCGGCGGGCGGCCCCGCCGCGTGACGATGCCATAGGGCCCGAGCTTGCGCGGCAGGGGCAGCGGCAGTACCGCCAGCGCGCCAAGCCGGCCGTAGTAGGCGGCGACCGACTCCGGCAGCACCGCAATCAGTTCGCTGTCCGCCAGCAATGACGTGGTCATCAGCACCGCCGCCGTCTCGATGGTCGACGGCGGCGCCGGCACGCCGGCATCCTCGAACGAGCGGTCGATCAGCGCGCGCATCGGGCTGGGGCGCGGCTGCATGATCCACGGGTAGCCCGTCAGTTCCTCGAACGACAGCTTGCGGCGCCGCGCCAGCGGGTGCTGCGGCCCGACCACGATGGCCAGGCCCTCGTCGCCCAGCTGCTCGAATTCCAGCCCGCTGCTGTCCCAGCCATCCGGCACGCGCCCCAGCACGATATCGAGCTGGTCGCGCTCAAGCTGCGGCATCAGCACATCGCTGGTCTCCACGTGCACCGCCACTTCCAGCCGCGGATGATCGCGATTGAGCCGCCGGATCACATCGGCAAGCAGCCCCGGCGTGGGCGCCATCACCGCCCCGACCCGCACGCGCCCGATCTTGCCGGACTCCAGCGCCACCAGTTCATCGCGCAGCCCGCCCATGTCGGCAAACACCAGCCGGGCATAGCGCGTGGCCGCCAGCCCGAAGCGCGTGGCCCGCAGCCCGCGCGCATGGCGCTCGAACAGCGGCACGCCGAGCAGGTCTTCCATGTCCTGCAGCATCTTGCTGACCGCGGGCTGCGTCAGCGTCAGCGCCTCGGCGGCCTGGCGCAGCGAACCGCGCTCCTCCACCGCCAGCAGCAGGCGCAGGTGCTGCATTTTCAGGCGGCCGTGGAGGGTGCTGACGGGTGGGATCATGGGTGGGACGAAGCGTAGAGACGCGTGAGGGCAGGCTTTCGCCTGCGATCACAAATTCTTATCGCTTCGCCTCGTATGGTCAAGCCGGATATATCACTGTCACGCCGACGGCGGCCGGCATCGGATTACTCCTTCGGCGATTCCAGCGTGACTTTCGAGGGGGTGATTTCGCCGACATCCTCCCACGCCTTTGTGTCGAAGCTGAATCTGGCGACGGCGCAGGTCGGCATGTCGGTAATCTCGTCCGACAAGCGATGCGCGAAGTCGGTGAACTCGGGGTTGTGACCGAACAGCATCACGCAATCGAGCTTCTTGTCGAGCGCACGAACGACGGCCAGCAACTCCTCCGCGCTGGTGGCGTACAGCTGGTCATCGAGCGCGATGTCCTTGCGTGCATAGCCGAGCTCGTCGGCGATCAGTTGCGCTGTCGTCAGCGCACGCAGGGCCGGACTCGACAGGAGCAGGTCGGGCTTCAGCTTGCGCTCGGCCAGGCGCTTGCCCATTTCCGGGGCGTCTTGCCGGCCCCGGTCATTCAGGGGGCGCTCACGGTCGGGCAAGGAGGGATCATCTTTACTTGACTTGGCATGCCGGACGAGAAACAGGGTCTTCATGTTTCCTCCTGATCCAAAGGAATGATGTCGATTGCGCGCGTCAGGAGACCTGCACACGGCGACTGGCCTCGCCGCCACGCCCGCCCTATAGTGGACTTGGATGGGCGCGATTGCAACGCGATGCACGTCAACGCACCACCTGTCGGAGGACTGCGCCATGCGGAGCAATTCAGAAGCCATCGAGGTTGTGATCCCCGCCGGCGGCGTGGACCTGCAAGGCATACTCACGTTGCCACCTGGCGCAGTCGCATTGGTATTGTTTGCGCACGGCACGGGCAGTTCCCGGCTTAGCCCGCGCAATCGATATGTGGCCGCGGAGCTCAATCGCTGCGGCATGGCAACGCTGCTGATGGACCTGCTCCTGCCCGAGGAAGACCAGGTGCAGGCCATCCGCTTCGACGTCGAGCTCCTGGCGACACGGCTGGCGCAGGCGACCAGCTGGGTGGCGCGGCAGCAAGCCGTGCCACAGCGGTTCGGCTACTTCGGCGCCAGCGTTGGTGGCGCCGCGTCGATCCGTGCCGCGTGCCAGTCGCCCATCCCAATACACGCCGTCGTTTCGCGCGGGGGCCGGGTCGACCTGGCGGGCCCCGACGCCCTTGCCAAGCTGCTTGCGCCCACCATGCTGATCATCGGCGGGCTGGATCTGAGCGTGCTGGAACGCAATGAGTCGGCCTATGCCCAGCTGACATGCACCAAGAAGCTGGTGATCGTGCCCGGCGCTTCCCATTTGTTCGAGGAGCCCGGCGCACTGGAATCGGTCGCTCGCCTGGCGGCGCAGTGGTTCGAGCGTTATCTCGGCAAAGACTCGCCCTGACCAGGGCCTGCAACCTGCCCCTGGCGCCGAAGGTACAATGCCCGGGCCCGGCCTGACGGCCACCCGGGCAATGTCACTTTCGCAAACCTCTCAGGGAACAGGACACCAGCCATGCGCGACCCCAGCCGGGCGTTCCTCCTCGGTCCGCTGCTCAAAGGCGTCTCGCGTTCGTTCTATCTGACGCTGCGCGTGCTGCCTGTCCATATGCGCGATCCGGTCGGCCTGGCCTATCTGCTGGCGCGCGCCGCCGACACGATTGCCGATACCTCGCTGATCCCGCCACAACGGCGGCTGACGCTGCTGTTGTCGTTGCGCGACCAGGTCAACGGTGCCACAGCAGACTCAGCGCTGGCCGACAGCATCGCAACCGAGGTGGCAGGCCGGCAGGAACAGTCGGATGAGCGCATCCTGCTCCAGTCACTGGGCCCCGCGCTGGCGCTGCTGGCGCAGCTGGAGCCGGACGACCAGCAAGCGGTACGGCAGATCGTGTCGACCCTGACCGAGGGCATGGAATTCGACCTGCGAACGTTCCCCGACGAACACGCCGGCCGCATCGTCGCGCTTGGCGAACCGGAAGCGCTTGACCGTTACACGTACCTGGTCGCCGGATGCGTCGGCGAATTCTGGACCAGCATGACTGCCGCCCATGTGCCCGGCGCAATCCGCGTGCCCGACGCCATGCTGCGCCGCGGGGTCCGCTTCGGGAAGGCCTTGCAGATGACCAATGTCCTGCGGGACTGCGGCAAGGACCTGCGCATCGGGCGCTGCTATCTTCCGGCGACGATGCTGCACCAGCATGGCTTGAGCCCGCAGGATCTCCTGCTCCCGGACGCCTCGCTGCGCGCGCGGGCCTTGATGCTCGAACTCGTGCACGACACGCTGGACCACTTTCACGAGGCGATGGCCTACACGCTTGCCATTCCCCCGCACTTTATCCGGCTGCGGCTGGCTTGCCTGTGGCCCGTCCTTATCGGCATGGAGACCCTGCTGCTCCTGGTGCGCAACGACGACTGGCTGGACCCGGCAAAGACATCCCGGCTGCAGCGCAGCAAGGTATATCGGATCATTGCGTGTTCGCTGCCGATGGTGCCGTCGAACAGCCTGTTGCGCATCTGGTTTGCGCGCCAGATGCGCAACATCGATGCTGTCATTCGCTGATTCAATGGCCGGTGAATACCGTCAGCACCCCCGTATAGCCATAGAGGTGATCCCTTGCGATCTCGCCGCCGGCAAAGAAACCAGCCAGCGGCAGGTCGCCAAGCGCGCGGCGTACGGTTTGCAACTCGGCATGCGGCGCGCCGAAATGCGGCCCGCCCCGGCCTGAGCAACTGATGTAGAGCGCGCCACGTGCGCGGCTGCCGCCGCGTTCGATCTCTGTGCGAATCTCGGTGGCGACGCGCACCAGGTCCGCGCGCGCCGCGTCGGCATTGCGCATGCAGAAAGCCAGCCGCATGCCGGGCTCGACCATGTCGGCCAGCGCCAGCATGCGATGCTGCACGTCCAGGCCGATCAGGTGGCGCACCAGCGTGTCCGAGCCGAACCTGCCGGGCAGCACCGGAGCATCGTCGGCGGCTGAATTCAAGCCGGCCAGCGTTCCGGACAGCGCCTCCGCCATGGTCTCCACCTGGGCGTCGCGCTCGACGCCCAGGTCATGCAGGATGCAATCCAGGGCCGGCTTGCCGTCCAGCTCGAACAGGAGGTTGTGATCGCTGCGCGTCACGGCGCGCACCGGCCCGATCGGCTGGCAGCCCT
The DNA here is from genome assembly GCF_058782875.1 of Cupriavidus sp. FW305-F7. Taxonomy (NCBI): domain Bacteria; kingdom Pseudomonadati; phylum Pseudomonadota; class Betaproteobacteria; order Burkholderiales; family Burkholderiaceae; genus Cupriavidus; species Cupriavidus sp. FW305-F7. The sequence goes on from NZ_JBYSYC010000001.1 coordinate 328,094, forward strand.
GCGTGACGCGGGAGACCAGTTCGATTTCGGGGCCGAACAGCACGCCCGACAACCCACCGGAAAACACGCCATCGGCAATATGCAAGGTACGGTTGCGGGCCGACGACAAGCCGCCGAACAGGTAACCGGTGGCCGTGCGTGCGCTCAGCTCATGCAACAGGTCCTGCACATCCGGCGTACTGCCCTCGGCATGCACCAGCGCGGTATGGGGAACGAAGCCGGAAGACGCCGACGGCAAGGGCTGGCGCCCCGAAAACAACTGGAAGGCATCGCGCGGAAAAGGCGCCGCCATCAGCACCATGGCCGGCTCGTCGAAATACTCCTTGCCGCTGGCGGATACGCCCAGGCCGACCGTGCCGACCCAGGACACGCCGGGCCAGTTCTGCTGCAGCGCGGCAAGGATGGCCTCGGCGGCCAGCGCGTAGTAGTCGCTCAGGTAGCACCAGCCGAGCGTGAGCGGCGGCGCGTTGTCTGCCTTCGCCTGGCGCAGGAAATCCTGCGTGTCCAGCTGGCGCTGGCAGTCTGCCAGCGCGACCTGCCACTCGACGTGGGCCGCGTCAGCGTGAACGAAGGAAAGGTCATGCATGGTGGGTTCCTCCGTATTCAGGCTGGCGACATCCATTGGACCCTGGCCGGCAAGGGGTGTTCAGCCCCTGTTCTGGCGGCCGGTCGGCTGCCGCAGCCGCTCCTGCACAATCTCCTTCTGTAACGCCAGCGCCGCTCCTGTGAGCGAGGCCGTTATTCCGCTTTCGCCCCCGAATCCCGCGCGACCTTGGCCCACTTGTCGGTCTCGGCGCGGATAAAGGCAGCAAGCTGCGTTGGCGTCATGTCGCCGGCGGTCACGCCCTGCTCGTCAAACCGCTTCTGCACCTCCGGCGCCTTCAGCAGCTTGCCCAGCTCCGCCGAGACACGCTGCTCGATCGCCGCGGGCGTGCCGCGCGGCGCCATCAGCGCGAACCACGTGGTGACTTCGTAGCCCCTGACGCCGCTTTCCGCCAGCGTCGGCACGCCGGGATAGGCGGCGGAACGCTTCGCGGTGGTGACCGCCAGCGCCCGCACTTTGCCGCTGCGCACGTGTTGCGACGCCGACGGGCTGGTCTCGATCGCCATTTGGATCTGGCCTGCGATCAGGTCGGTCATCATCGGCGCGCCGCCCTTATACGGCACATGCGCAATGTCGGTGCCGGTCAGCGCGCGAAACAGCTCGCCGGACAGGTGCTCGGTGCTGCCGATGCCGGCCGAGCCGTAGTTGACCTTGCCGGGATGCGCCTTGATATAGGCGATCAGGTCGGACACGGACTTCACCGGGATCGCAGGATTGACCACCAGAACATTGGGCGTCAGCGCCACCAGGCCCACCGGATCGAGGTCGCGCGTGAACTCGTAGGGCAGGCTTTTGTGGATGGCCGGCGCCATGGTGTGGGCGACGGTGGCCAGCAGGAAGGTGTAGCCGTCGGCCGGCGCGCGCACCACGTTGGCCGCGCCGAGGGTGCCGCCGGCGCCGGGGCGGTTGTCCACCACCACCGGCTGCTGCAGCGCCTCGCCCAGCTTCTGGCCGATGGTGCGGGCGAGGATGTCAGTGGTGCCGCCGCTGGCGAAGGGCACTACCAGGGTGATCGGCTTGGTTGGCCAGTTGTCCGCGGCGAACGCGGCGGGCGCGCCCAGCACAGCGGTACCGGCGAGGCCGGCCACCACGGCGCGGCGCATGCGCGAAACGGTTGTCATGCAGTCTCCTTTGCGGGAAGTCATGTTGTTATGGAATGGCGGCTGCGTAGCGTTGCTTCCGCCCGTTTCTGACCGGTGCGACTCTACGCAGCCGCTGGCAAGCGCGCCATCGGGCGGGCGTTAAGGGGTCTTCAGGATTCGTGAACTGCGGCAGGTTTTCCGCTACCATGCGGGCAAATTGCGGCAACGGGGACGCGACATGGAACTGAGGCAACTGCGCTACTTCGTCAGCGTGATCGAGCATGGCAGCATGGGCAAGGCGGCGCTGGAGCTGGGCGTGGTCACGTCCGCGCTGAGCCAGCAGATCAGCCGGCTGGAGAGCGAGCTGTCGACGCGGCTGCTGCAGCGCACCTCCACCGGCGTGGTCGCCACCGATGCCGGGCTGGCCTTCTGGCGCCAGGCCCAGCTAGCGCTGCGCCATATCGACGATGCCGCGCTGGCCGCGCGGCAGGCGCGCCTGTCGGGCCATGTCAGCGTGGGCCTGCCGCCCAGCACCGCCGCGGTGCTGGCGCTGCCCTTCATGCAGGCCATGCGCGAGCGCTACCCCGACGTGCGGCTGCGCATGGTGGAGAGCCTGTCCGGCTACCTCGGCACGATGCTGAGCGCGCGCCAGATCGACCTGGCGGTGCTGTTCAGCGAGGAGCCCGCACAGCGCTGGAGCGTGCTGCCGCTGCTTGATGAGCGCCTGTTCGTGATCGGCGCCGAGGGGCTGGCCGGCATGCCGCGCGGCGAGCAGACCTCGGTGGCGGCACTGGGCAAGCTGCCGCTGATCCTGCCCAGCGGCTCGCATGGACTGCGCGCGCTGGTCGCCGCCTGCTTTCGCCAGGCGAAGCGCGAGCCCCAGGTGGTGGCGGAGATCGACGGGCTGGCGATCCTGATGGATGCCGTGCGCGGTGGCCTGGGCGCCACCATCCAGCCGGGTGCGGCGCTGGCGCGCAGCCATGGCACGCCCTACCGCAGCATACTGGTCACCGACGACGGCGCCACGCGGCCCAACCTGCTGGTCAGCCTGTCCGACGATGAACTGTCGCCGGCGGGCCTGGCCGCGCGCGTGGTGCTGGCCGACGTCGCCACCACGCTGGTGCGCGAGGGGCGCTGGCCCGGCGCCACGTTGCGCCCACGCTGAGCCCGCGTCGCCCTGGCCGGGCTTCACGAAAACTGAAGCCCCCTTGCCGCGCCCCTGCTGGCGCCCGCCCGCCTTGCCCGCCAAGATGGCACCTGCAAGGAGACAATCCCTATGGTCGACGTATTGGTAATTGGCGGCGGCAACGCGGCCCTGTGCGCAGCGCTGATGGCGCGCGAAGCCGGGGCCTCGGTGCTGCTGCTCGAATCCGCGCCGCGCGCCTGGCGCGGCGGCAACTCCCAGCACACGCGCAACCTGCGCTGCATGCACGACGCGCCGCAAGACGTGCTGGTCGATGCCTATCCCGAGGAAGAGTACTGGCAGGACCTGCTCAAGGTCACCGGCGGCATCACCGACGAACACCTGGCGCGGCTGGTGATCCGCGCGTCATCGACGTGCCGGCCTTGGATGCGCAGGCACGGCGTGCGCTTCCAGCCGCCGCTGTCGGGTGCGCTGCACGTGGCGCGCACCAACGCCTTCTTCATGGGTGGCGGCAAGGCGCTGGTCAACGCGTACTACCGCAGCGCCGAAGCGATGGGCGTGCAGGTCCGCTATGAAACCCCGGTGGATACAATCGAGCTGGACGGCGACCGCTTCGTCGCCGCGCGCAGCGGCAGCCAGCGCTTCACGGCGCGCACCTGCGTGCTGGCCGCGGGCGGCTTCGAATCCAACCGCGAATGGCTGCGCGAAGCCTGGGGCCAGAACGAACGTGGCGAATGGCCCGCCGACAACTTCCTGATCCGCGGCACGCGCTTCAACCAGGGCGTGCTGCTGCGGCACATGATCGACGCCGGCGCCGATACCATCGGCGACCCGTCGCAATCGCACTGCGTTGCCATCGACGCGCGCGCGCCGCTGTACGACGGCGGCATCTGCACGCGCATCGATTGCGTGTCGCTGGGCATCGTGGTCAATTGCGACGCCGTGCGCTTCTACGACGAGGGCGAGGACTTCTGGCCCAAGCGCTACGCCATCTGGGGCCGGCTGGTGGCGCAGCAGCCCGGGCAGATCGGCTATTCGATCATCGACAGCCAGGCCATCGGCCGCTTCATGCCGCCGGTGTTTCCCGGCGAGAAGGCCGACACGCTGCCCGAACTCGCACGCAAGCTGGGGCTGCCGGAAGCGCAGTTCGTGCGCACGGTGCAGGACTACAACGCGGCGTGCCGCGTCGGCACCTTCGACCATACCGCGCTGGACGACTGCCACACCGAAGGCCTGGCACCGGCCAAGACGCATTGGGCCAGGCCGCTCGACCAGACGCCGTTCTACGGCTACGCGCTGCGGCCGGGCATCACCTTCACTTACCTGGGGCTCAAGGTCAACGACTGCGCCCAGGTGCACTTTGGCGGCAAGCCAAGCGGGAATCTGTTCGTGGCAGGAGAAATGATGGCCGGCAACGTGCTCGGCAAGGGATACACCGCCGGTGTCGGCATGTCGATCGGCACGGCCTTCGGGCGCATCGCGGGCACGCAGGCTGCATTGGCGGCGGGCATCAACACGGGAGCCGTCCATGCAGAAGCTTGAGGCCCTGGCACGCGAGGCCGCGCAACTGGCCGGGCAGGACGCTGCCACGTCCGCGCCGCAACCCCGCATCATCCGCGTGCTGCCGTTAACCGACAATGAGGCCGAAGTCGCCCGGCAGATGCAGATCTGCAATGCCTGCCGCTACTGCGAAGGCTTCTGCGCGGTGTTCCCGGCCATGACCCGCCGGCTGGAGTTCGGCAAGGCCGACGTCAACTACCTGGCCAACCTGTGCCACAACTGCGGCGCCTGCTACCACGCCTGCCAGTACGCGCCGCCGCATGATTTCGGCGTCAATGTGCCGCAGGCGATGGCAAAGGTGCGGCTGGAAACCTATAGCGAGTATGCATGGCCCGCGCCGCTGGGCAAGCTGTACCAGCGCAACGGGCTCACGGTGTCGGTGGCGCTGGCCTTCGGGCTGGCGTTGTTCCTGGTGCTGGCCGCCACGCTGGGCGGCGAGCTGTGGCAGACGCATGCGCGCGGCAACTTCTATGCGGTATTCCCGCACAACACGCTGGCGGCGCTGTTCGGCGGGGTGTTCGCCTTTACCGTGCTTGCGCTTGGCCTGGGCGTGCGCCGATTCTGGCGCGATGTGTCGGCCGGTACGGCATCGGCACCCGCCGTGGCAGAGGCGGCCCGGAACGTGCTGGCGCTCACCTACCTCGATGGCGGCCACGGCGATGGCTGCAACGAGGCCAGCGACCGCTTCACGCTGGCGCGGCGGCGCTTCCACCATTTCACGTTCTACGGCTTCATGCTGTGCTTTGCATCGACAGTGGTGGCGACCGGCTACCACTATCTGCTGGGCTGGCATGCGCCCTATCCGGTCATGAGCCTGCCAGTGCTGCTGGGCACCGCCGGCGGCGTGGGCCTGCTGGTGGGCCCGGCCGGCTTGATGTGGCTGAACCTGCGCCGGCACCCGATGCATGGGGATGCCCGGCAGCGGCCGATGGACCGCGGCTTTATCGTGCTGCTGCTGCTGACCAGCGCCACCGGGCTGGGGTTGCTGGCCGGGCGCGGCACGGCGGCGATGCCGCTGCTGCTGGCGGTCCACCTTGGCGTGGTGATGGCGTTGTTTGCGACGCTGCCGTATGGCAAGTTCGCACACGGCATCTATCGCAGTGCGGCGCTGCTCAAGGCCGCGATCGAGAAGCGGCAGAAGAACAAGCTGCAGCTTGGCAGCGACTGAGTGGCAGCCATGCCCGCACAAGCCGTCCCCGCCCACGCATAAACAAAAAGCCGGTCCCCGACAGGGAACCGGCTTTTCTTTGGCGCAGCCAGGATGTGAATCAATCCACCGTAGCGCCCGAAGCCTTCACCACCTTCGCCCACTTGGCCGTTTCCGACTTCATGAACGCGGCCAGCTGGGCCGGCTTTTCCGGGTTGGGTTCGGCGCCCTGGTCGGCCATCTGCTTCTTCACTTCCGGCATGGCCAGGATCTTCACCACTTCGGCGTTCAGGCGGTCGACGATGGGCTGCGGCGTGCCACCGGTGGCGTACAGCGCAAACCACGAGGTGGCTTCATAGCCCGGCACGCCCGATTCGGCCACGGTCGGCACGTTGGGCAGCGCCGGCGATCGCTTGGCCGAGGTCACGGCGATGGCGCGCAGCTTGCCGGCCTTCACGTGCGGGTAGGACGACGGCATGTTGTCGAACATCAGGCCGATCTGGTTGCCCAGCAGGTCGTTCACGGCCGGGGCGCTGCCCTTATACGGGATGTGCTGGATATGCAGGCCGGTCATCGAGTTAAACAGCTCGCCCGACAGGTGCATCGACGAGCCGCTGCCCGACGAACCGTACGACAGCTTGTCCGGGTTGGCCTTGACGTAGGTGATCAGTTCTTTGACGTTGTTGACCGGCACCTTGGGATTCACCACCACCAGGTTCGGCACCATGGCCACGCGCGTGATCGGCGCGAAGTCCTTGACCGGGTCGTACGGCAGCTTGGAGTACAGCGACTGGTTGATCGCGTGCGTGCCGATGGTGCCCATGAACAGCGTGTAGCCGTCGCCCGGGGCCTTGGCCGCCAGCGAGGCGCCGATGTTGCCGCCTGCGCCCGGACGGTTGTCGATCACCACCGGCTGGCCGAGCGCCTTGCCCAGCTGCAGGCCGACGATGCGGGCCAGGATGTCGGTGGTGCCGCCGGCCGAGAACGGCACGATCAGGGTGATCGGCTTGGTCGGGTAGCCGCCCTGCGCATGGGCCGCACCGGCAAAGCCGGCGATGGTGGTGGCCAGCGCCACGCCAGCGGCAAGCAGGCGGCGGCGCGTGGTGGAAGTCTGGGAATCTTGTCTCATCGGTAATGCTCCGGTGCTATATCGTTCCGGCGGTGATTGGGTACCGCGGGAGGTTGTGCTGAATGGCGTGATTGCCGTTCCCGAACGGATGGCGCGCACATGCGCGCATCCGGTGGGCGGCCCGGCCAGGGGCCGCCATGCGTGACGCTTGGTTAACGTCTCTTCTTGTTGAATGCTTAAATGCTGGATGCCGAGGCGCGGTGCTTACACCGGCGCAACGCCCAGCGTGGTGCCGCCGCACACGTACAGCACCTGACCGGTGACGAAGCCGCTGTCGGGCGACAGGAAGAACAGCGCGGCACGCGCAACGTCTTCCGGCGTGCCCATGCGCTTAACGGTGATGCTGGCCAGGATGCGCCTGGTCTGTTCAGCACCTTCGGGGTTGCTCTTGCGGAACAGCTCGGTGGCGATCGGGCCCGGAGCCACGGCGTTGACGGTGACGCCGTCGCCGCCCAGCTCCATCGCCAGCGTGCGGGTCATGCCGATCAGGCCGGCTTTGGTAGCGGAGTACACCACGCGCTCGGCCTTGCCCAGCGCGGCGCGCGAGGCCATGTTGACGATGCGGCCAAAACCGGCGGCGCGCATCGCGGGCAGGCACGCCTGCGTCAGCAGCAGCGTGGCTTGCAGGTGCAGGCCGGTCACGTAGTCCAGGTCGGCAACGGTGGCGGTGTCGGCGGTGCCGGGGCGCGTGGCGCCGGCGTTGTTCACCAGGCGCGTGACGGTGAAGCGCGAGGTCACCTGCGCGGCCACGGCGCGGGTCGCCTCGGCATCGGTCAGGTCGGCCTGGAAGAAAGTCATGTTCGGGTGCGACCAGGCCGGTTCGGCATAGTCGACATTGACCACCTGGGTCACGCCATCGGCCAGCAGCATTTCACAGATGGCGCGGCCGATACCGGAACTGCCGCCGGTCACGAGCGTGGCTACGGGAAGGGACATCTCTTGCTCACTCCAAGAACTACCGCTAACTCGCTCCCTCTCCCGCTTGCGGGAGAGGGAGTACACCCTCAGCTTTCCAACTGGCTTGACTTAGACCCGCTCGATCACCATCGCAATACCCTGGCCCACGCCAATGCACATCGTGCACAGCGCGAAGCGGCCGCCGGTGCGGTGCAGCTGGTACATCGCGGTGGTGACCAGGCGCGCGCCGCTCATGCCCAGCGGGTGGCCCAGCGCGATCGCGCCGCCGTTCGGGTTGACGCGCTTGTCGTCGTCGGCCACGCCCAGTTCACGCAGCACGGCCAGGCCTTGCGCGGCGAACGCTTCGTTCAGCTCGATCACGTCGATCTGGTCCATGGTCATGCCCAGCTGCTTGAGCAGCTTCTGCGACGCCGGTGCCGGGCCGATGCCCATCACGCGCGGCGCCACGCCGGCGGTGGCCATGCCGACGATGCGGGCGCGCGGGGTCAGGCCGTGTTGCTTGATACCGGCTTCACTCGCCAGCAGCAGCGCACAGGCGCCGTCGTTCACGCCCGAGGCATTGCCAGCGGTCACGGTGCCGTCAGGACGGACCACGCCGCGCAGCTTGGCCAGCGCTTCCATGCTGGTGGCGCGCGGGTGCTCGTCGCGCTCGACCACGATCGGGTCGCCCTTCTTCTGGGCGATGGTGACCGGGGTGATTTCCTGCGCCAGCGTGCCGTCGGCCTGCGCGCGCGAGGCCTTTTCCTGGCTGCGCAGGGCCATCAGGTCCTGGTCTTCGCGGCTGATCTTGTAGTCGGTGGCGACGTTCTCGGCGGTCTCGGGCATCGAGTCCACGCCGTAGGCCGCGCGCATGGCCGGGTTGATAAAGCGCCAGCCGATGGTGGTGTCGAAGATCTGCGCATCGCGCGAGAAGGCGCTGGTGGCCTTGCCCATCACGAACGGGGCGCGGCTCATGCTTTCCACGCCGCCGGCGATCATCAGGGTGGCTTCGCCGGCCTTGATGGCGCGCGCGGCGGTGCCGGTGGCGTCCATGCCGGAGCCGCACAGGCGGTTGAGGGTCGCACCCGGCACCTCTTGCGGCAGGCCAGCCAGCAGCGCCGACATGCGCGCCACGTTGCGGTTGTCTTCGCCGGCCTGGTTGGCGTTGCCGTAGATCACGTCATCGATCGCCTTCCAGTCCAGGTTCGGATTACGGGCCATCAGCGCCTTCAGCGGCACCGCGCCGAGGTCGTCCGGGCGCACCGCGGACAGGCTGCCGCCGTAGCGGCCGATGGGGGTGCGGATGGCGTCGCAGATAAAGGCTTCGGTCATGGTGTGTCTCTCTCGTTTTGGTGTGTGGTGATGCCGGCGCTCAGGCGGCCAGCTTCAGGGGAACGCCGGTAATGCGCTGCAGTTCATCGAAGCTCAGCCCTTCGACCAGGTCGCGCGCGACCAGCCCGTCGGCGGTCACGTCGATGGTCGCAAGGTCAGTGTAGATGCGGGTCACGCAGCCGATGCCGGTCAGCGGATAGGTGCACTGCGGCACGATCTTGCTCTCGCCCTGCTTGGTCTGGTGCTCCATCATCACGAACACTTGCTTGGCGCCAATGGCCAGGTCCATCGCGCCGCCCACGGCGGGGATGGCGCCGGGCGCGCCGGTGTGCCAGTTGGCCAGGTCGCCCTTCTCCGATACCTGGAACGCGCCCAGCACGCAGAAGTCGAGGTGGCCGCCACGCATCATCGCAAACGAATCGGCGTGGTGGAAGTAGGAACCGCCCGGCTTGATCGTCACCGGCTGCTTGCCGGCGTTGATCAGGTCGCCGTCTTCCTCACCCGGCGCGGGCGCGGAGCCCATGCCGAGCAGGCCGTTCTCGCTGTGCAGCAGGATTTCCTTGTCTGCGGGCAGGTGGTTGCCGACAAGCGTCGGCAGGCCGATGCCGAGGTTGACCACGGCACCTTCGGGAATGTCTTTGGCCACGCGGGCGGCCATCTGATCGCGGGTCAGGCGTTGCATGCTGTTTCTCCTGTGTTCGCGCTCAGGCGACCTTGACGACGCGCTTGACGAAGAGGCCCGGCGTCACGATGTGTTCGGGGTCCATCTCGCCCAGCTCGACCACGCGGCTGACCTGCACGATGGCGCAATTGGCGGCCATCGCCATGATCGGGCCGAAGTTGCGCGCGGTCTTGCGGTAGGTAAGGTTGCCCCAGCGGTCGGCCGTGTCAGCCTTGATCAGCGCGAAGTCGGCGTGGATCGGGGTTTCGAACACATAGCCCTGGCCGTCGATGATGCGCGTTTCCTTGCCTTCGGCCAGCGGCGTGCCGTACGCGGTGCGCGTGAAGAAGCCGCCGATGCCGGCACCGGCGGCGCGGATGCGTTCGGCCAGGTTGCCCTGGGGCACCAGTTCCAGCTCGATCTCGCCCGCGTGGTAGAGCGAATCGAAGACGTACGAATCCGCCTGGCGCGGGAACGAGCAGACGATCTTGCGCACGCGCTTGGTCTTGAGCAGCGCGGCCAGCCCGGTGTCGCCGTTGCCGGCGTTGTTGTTGACGATGGTGAGGTCTCGCGCGCCCTGCTCGATCAGCGCGTCGATCAGTTCCGCAGGCATGCCTGCAAGGCCAAAGCCGCCAATCAGGATGGTGGCGCCGTCGTGGATGCCGGCGACTGCCGCTTCCACCGTGTCGTATAGCTTGTTGATCACTTGCGTTCCAGGTCGGAAGATCCGCCAGGCTACCGGAGCGGGCCGCAAGACGCGGCGCATGAAAGGCTGTCTCCGGTAATCCTGCCGGAAGGAGTTTCGTCGCGGCGGGCGGCGGGGCGCTACCCATTTGAACGAGTCCAGCAGTCTGCGTGTGGCCTTTGTGGTGTGGACCGGTTGTTCGTTAACCGATTTGTTCGATATACGAACTTGAATTCGCAGAATGAACAGGTTACACCTGCGCGTCGACGACGGTCAAGCCGACCGGGCGGTCGGCCAACCAGATTGTGCGATAAGCGCGCGCGGGTGACGGGCACGCCCCGTATGTAGGAAGGGGCCGACATCACAATCGGCTCGCACTCGATATGGCCCGGGGGCCGCGCGGGCTATTGTGGAATCAGGCAAGGCAAGACCCGCACAGCAGCCACCGGACCACCCGGCTGAGCAGGGCAGCCTGGCAACAAACAAGAACGAGGAGCCCGATCATGGCCACCGTCCACGTCCCGTTTACATCCACGCCCCATGCAGCGGCGCTTGCGCGCATCCTGCATGTCACGCAGCAGGCGTGGGGACTGAAACCCCGCAAGGATCGACTGCAATCCCCCGTGCCTGCCCCGGCAGGCACCGACATGCCATCCCGCCCGCCGCCGCTGTCACGCCGTGCGCGCCTGGCGCGGGCAGCCGCCCGCGCGTTTGAAGCGCAAGTGATGGCGATTCGTTGCCGCCAGGTATTCGTCGCCTGACGGGGAAGTCACGCCGCACTACGCGGGTGTCGCCACACCCGTCAACAGTACCCGGCTGCCGCCAACCCCAGGGCGCACCTCCAACCGCACGTCGATGCGCTCACGCAGCTCGGTGACGTGCGAAATGATACCGACCAGCCGCCCTGCCTGCTGCAGGTCCAGCAGCGTACGGATGGCGAAGTCCAGGCTCTCGGGATCGAGCGTGCCAAAGCCTTCGTCGACAAACAGCGTATCGAGCTGGATGCCGCCCGCGCGCGACTGCACCACGTCGGCCAGGCCCAGCGCCAGCGACAACGACGCGAGAAAGCCCTCGCCACCTGACAGCGTATTGGCCGGCCGCGCCGCGCCGGTATCGTGGTCGAACACTTCGATATCCAGTCCGCCTGCACTGCGCTGGTCGGCCTGCTCGCGCACGCGCTGCAGCACATAACGGCCGCGGCTCATCGCCAGCAAACGCGCGGACGCGGCTTCCAGCACCTCATCGAGCAGCGTGGCCAGCACGAAGCGCTGGAACGTCATGCGGCGCGGGTTATCGCCGTTGGCGACTTCGGCCAGCCGGCCCAGCACCGCGTAGCGTGCCTCGATGTCGCGCCCTTGCGCATCGAGCTGCTGCAGGCGCAGCTGGCACTGCAGCAGCGTGTCGCGCGAACGGCCGCGCTCGGCCTGTTGCCGGACCAGGGCTTCCACCGCGGCTGTCGACGCATCCCGCGTTGCGCGCAGGCCGTCCAGGTCCGGCGCGTCCAGCGTTTGCGCGGCGGCCTCGGCGCGTTCGCGCCGGTCGGCGGCTGTGGCCAGTTGGGTATCGAAGGCGCGCAGCGTCGCGTCGAGCGCCTGCATGGCATCGTCGCCAAGACAGGCGGCGGCGTGGGCCGGCTCATTGGCAAAGCCTTGTTGCGCGAGCGCCTGCGCAAGCGCGGATTCGGCCTCGGCCAGGCGGTGGGCCGCCTGCGCCTGTGCCTGCTGTGCCGAAACCAGTCCGGCCTGGGCCCCTGCTGCGTCCGCCGCAGCCTGGCGCTCGGCCGCCTGCGCAGCGGCCAGCGCCTGTTCCAGCGCGGCGAGCATGGCCTGCGCCTGGCGCAGGGCCTCGCCCAGCGCCACGGGGTCGCGTGAATCCTCAGGGACCTGCGCGCTGGCGGCCTGCCATTCGCCACGGCAGTGGGCCAGCGCCTGGGCAGCGGCCTCGGCGGCGGCGGCGGCATCGCGGCTGGCGGCTTCCGCCGCTGCGAGCGCCGTTCGGCAACTGACAATGGCGACTTCGCATTGCGCAAGGCTTGCCGCTGCTTGCCGGCCTTCGGCCAATGCCGCTTCCAGCGCAGTGATCTCCGCCTTCAGTTTGCGGGCGGACTCGTCGCCGACCTCGCCCAGCGCCTGCGCCAGTTCGTCCAGCCGCTCGCGCGCCTGGGCAATGGCGGCTTGTGCCGCCTGGTGCTGGCCGGCGCTGCGCACCGCATGGGATTCGGCCTCGAGCGCGGCGTGGCGGGCCTGCTCCAGCGCCTGGTCCGACAGCGGCGCCGCCACATGCTGCGCCGGTGCCGGGTGCGCAGTGCTGCCGCAGACCGGGCAGGCATCGCCCGCTGCCAGGGTTGCAGCCAGCCGCGCGGCCTGTCCGGCGCGCCACGCGGCTTCCGCTTCGGCCAGTGCGGCGCGGCACTGCTCTCGCTGGCGCAGGGCCAGCTGTTCGGCAGCGGCGGCAGTGGCCGCCTGTGCGTTCGCGACATCCAGCGCCCGGGCAGCTTGCTGATGACGGTCAAGCTGCCGCGCACGTTCCTGCAATGCGGCCAGCTGCAACGCCGTGGCCTGTGCCTGCGCTGCGGCAATCTGGCCTTGCGCCAGCGCGGACTCCGCGGCAACGGCATCGGCTTGCCGCGTGGCAAGCTGTGCGGCGGCGCGTTCGCGCGCGGTGGCGGCTGCCACCTGCCTGGCTTCGGCCGCCTGCAGCGCGGCCAGCTGCGCACCCAGCTGCTGTGCGCGCGGCAGCATGTCTGCCAGCTGCGAAACCCGCCGCTGCGCGGACTGGCGCGCTTCGGCGCGTGCCGTTTCGGCCTGCAATGCGGCAGCCGCCTGCGTGGCCTGTTGCGCGGCGCGGGCCGCCTGCTCGCCGGCCCGCGTCAAGGCAACGGCGCTGGCGGCCTGGTCGCGCTGCGCGGCTTGCCATGCCTGTAGGGCCGGCCTGACACGCGCAGCGCGCTGGGCGGCGTGCAGGCGCGCGCGCTCATCCTCCATGGCTGGCTGGCGCGCCAGCAGCGCCGCGTGCGCGGCCTGCGCCAGCTGGCGTTCCTGCAATCGCGCCGCCACCTGCTCGCCGGCACCCAACGCCGCCTGCGCTGTGGCCAGCGTGGCGCGCGCGCCCTGTTCCTGCCCTTGCAGCGCCTGCAACTCGGCCTGCAATGCCTCGATTCCCTCGGCCAGCGCCTGCGCCGATTCCACGCCAACTTGGCGCAGCGCTTCGTCGCGCTGGATGGCGATGCGCTCGGCATCGCGGCGGATGCCGGCGGCCTCGGCCTTCAGCAGCTCTTCCACGCGCCGGTACAGCTCGGTGCGGAACAGGCGCTCAAGAATGGCCTGGCGCGCCTGCGAGCTGGCAGTCAGCAATTCACGGAAGCGCCCCTGCGGCAGCACGATCACCTGGCGGAACTGCGCACTGTCGAAGCCCAGCAAGTCGCGCACCGCATCGCTGACCCTGGCGGGCTGGCTGGCCTTGCTGACCCAGTCGTTGCCGTCATGCAGGTCCAGCTGCGCCCTGGCCGGCTCGGTCACCCAGCCCTCGCCGCGCTGCTTGGGCCGCTCCTGCACGGGCGAGCGCGCCACGCGCCAGCGCTGCGCGCCCAGGCTGAACTCCAGCGTCACCTCGGTGCGCAGCGCCGGCGCGGCGTTGGCGCTGCGCATGGCCTGCGCACTGCGCTCGCCGCCGGAGGTATCGCCGTACAGCGCAAAGCAGATCGCGTCGAGCAGCGTGGTCTTGCCCGCACCGGTGGGGCCGTGGATCAGCACGAAGGCCTGCTCGCCCAGCCGCGTGAAATCAACCTGCTCGGTCGCGGCAAAGGGGCCGAAGGCCTGCAGCGTCAAATGCAGCGGTCTCATGCCGACTCCCTGTCCGCGGCGGCGATCCCGGTCAGCACCTGGTCGAGCACGGCACGCTGGTCCGGTTCCAGCTCGGCATCCGCCACTTCGCGGAAGAAGTTGGCAAAGAGCTCGCCGGTTCCCAGCTGCCGCAGCTTGCGTCCGGCCTCCGAGGCCGTGCCGGTGCGCGCCAGCACAGTCCGCTCGATCGCGAGCGCATTGGGATAGACCTGCCGCAGCCTGGCCATCGGGTCCAGCAGTGCGCCGGTATCGGTGAGCCGCGCATGGATATAGTCATCGCGTTGCGGGTCATCGGCCCCCGCTGCCAGCACTTGCGCCAGTTCGCCTTCCACCACGCGCACGTCGCGCAGCGCCTGCAGCGCCACTGGCGTGATGGTGACGGCACCGTCCGCGCCCAGCTCGATACTCGACACTGATTTGTCGTGCGCGCACTCTGACAGCGAGTACTTCAGCAGCGAGCCCGCATAGTGGACGCGCCCGCCGCCCAGCGTCTGCGGCCGGTGCAGGTGACCCAATGCCACCAGGTCGAAGCCGGCGAACAGGTCCGCGGCCACCGCGCCGCTGCCGCCCACCGACAGCGGCCGTTCCGATTCGCTTGCCGCGCCGCCCACCACGAAGGCGTGGCCCACCACCACGGCACGCACGCCCGGCGGATGCACCGCGCGGATGGCATCGAGCTGCGCGCGCAGCGCGGCTTCATGCGATGGCAGGTCGGTGCCCATGGCATCGCGCACCACCGCCGGCTCCGCATACGGCAGCGCGTAGATGCGCACCTCGCCGTGGGCATCGTGCAGCGTCACGCAGGCAGCCTCGGCCAGCGTGCGGCCGGCCACGTGCAGGCCCTGGGCCCGCATCAGCCGCGCGCCGAATTCCAGCCGCTGCGCGCTGTCGTGGTTGCCCGCGATCATCACCACCGGCACGCCGGTGTCGATGACGATGCGGCCCAGCACGTCGTCGAGCAATGCCACCGCCTCGGGCGGCGGCACGGCGCGGTCGTAGACGTCGCCGGCGATCAGCACGGCGTCGGGGCGTTCGGTGCGGACCAGTTCGACAAACTGGTCGAGGATATGGGCCTGGTCTTCCAGCAGGCTGCGCGCATGGAAGAGCCGGCCGAGATGCCAGTCGGCGGTGTGAAGGAAACGCAATCCGGGATCCGGTGGATGAAAAGGGCGAAACCCGCATCATAATGCGTCGCGACCTGACCACCCGTTCAGCAATGGTTCAGGCGGACGCGTGCATCATGCATGCAGTCGCCCCCAGATTGAAGCTAACGGAGAACGCTCATGAAACGCATTTTGACCGCCACTGCCCTGACGCTCGCCCTAGGCCTGGCCGCCACCGGCGCCAGCGCCCAGTACACCGGCCCGTCGGCCATCCCGGCGATGACCGTCAAGGCGCTGCAGGCGGAAGGCAAGGACGACCAGCATGCCATGCTGCGCGGCAAGATCGTCAGCAACGTCGGCCACGAGCACTACCTGTTCTCGGACGGCACCGGCCAGATGAAGGTGAAAATCAAGGCCAGGCTCTGGCCGGCACAGAAGCCGGTGGATGCGCAGACCACGGTGGAACTGGTCGGCGAGTACGACAAGGAGCTGATTGGCGAATCGCACTTCGACGTGAAGGAGATCCGCCTGCAGTGAGGCGAATGCGCGCGCTCACACCGGCTCGGCCTCGCTGTCGGCGATCTGGTACTTGCGCATCTTTTCCCACAGCACCTTGCGGCTGATGCCCAGGCTTGCCGCCGTGTCCTGCCGCCGCCAGCCATTGGCATCGAGCGCGGCCAGGATGCGGCGGCGTTCTTCCGTATCGGCACGCAGGTCGTTGCGCTCGCCGCCATCGAACGCACCCGGATGCAGCGAGCGGAACAGCGGCCGGATGCGCTCTTCGTCCCAGTGCCCGGTCTGCTGAACGGTGATGCCCACACGCTCGGCCAGGTTGCGCAGCTCGCGCACATTGCCGGTGAAATAGGCGGTGCCGACCGCGCCCTTGAGCCAGTCCGGCATCGGCGGCAATGCGTCGAAGCCGGATTCCCCCAGCATATGGCGCAGGAACGACTGCAGCAGCGCCACCTTGTCGGCCTGGCCACGCTCTTCCAGGCTGGGGATGCGCATCTCGATCACCGCCAGGCGGAAGAACAGGTCGGCGCGGAAGCGCCCCTGCCGCACCGCGTCGCGCAGGTCCTTGTTGGTTGCCGCCACCAGCCGGAAATCCAGCTTGACCGCCAGGGTCGAGCCAAGCCGGGTGATCACGTTCTCTTCGAGCACGCGCAGCAGCTTGACCTGCTGGAACAGCGGCAGGTCACCGATTTCATCGAGAAACAGCGTGCCGCCGTTGGCCTGCTCGAAATAGCCACGGTGCGCGAATGAGGCGCCGGTGAACGCGCCCTTGGCATGGCCGAAGAACTGCGACTCGAACAAGCCGTCAGGGATCGCGCCGCAGTTGACCGCGACGAACGGCCCCTTTCCGTAGGTGCCGTTGCGCTCATGAAACAGGCGCGCGATGCGTTCCTTGCCCGCACCGGTTTCGCCATACAGCATCACGTTGCTGCCGAAGTCGGCAAAGGTTTCCACATGCTGCAGCAGCTGGCGCATCGCCGGAGAACCGGCCACGAGGTCGGCCTCGCGCTCGCCCGGCGCGTCCGTGGCCAGCAGTTGCGGCAGCAGCTTGCCGATCTGGCTGCGCAGGTCGGCGCCGGTGAAGTCATCGGCAAGGATATGCGCGTACTCCGGCGGAAAGCGTCCGGGATCGGCCTCGCGGCCCGGGCCGGCCACCCAGATCACCGGCATGCCGTGCGCGGCCTCCCAGTCCAGCGAGAAGCGCGCCGCGCCAATCACCGACACGCTGATCACCGCGATGCAGGGCTTCAGGCGCGGCTCGGCGGGCAAGGCTTCGAGCGCGCCGGCGCGGATCACGTCCACGCCCAGCGGCGCCAGGAAACGCGTGACGCGGTCGGCAATCTCGTACTTGCCTTCCCACACGTAGACTTCAAGGTTTTCGTAGGCCCAGCGGTCTGTCTTCATTCGATTTCTGCCATCAGGCGGTTTGGCGCGATCATGGCTCAGTACACCAGTTCGGCATTGTTGCAGTCGATGCTGTGGACCCAGAGGTCGGCGGTGCCTAGCTGGATGCCGAGGCTGTTGAGCAGCGGCGGGACCAGCGCGTCGAGCGCTGCCCCGACCGGCGCGAGTAGCGGGCCGAGATCGATGGGCACGCTAAGGATCCCCAGCAGCTTGGTCCGCACCTTCAGGGCCAGCACTTGGGAGAACAACCCGCCAAACGGATCGGCAGTACCAACTTGCGCATGCCCGCCCGGTGCCAGCGTGACCTCCTGGCCAGCCGTGCTGCCATAGCGTGGGACGTCCGTGGCAATCACGTCCGCAATGTCGAACAGCCCCAGCTTAGCCTGGCCGAGCACCACATCGCTACCTGTGCAGCCATCGGTGAGGCACGCCGTGACGAGACCGCTCTTGACGTGCATCGTGGCACGGCGGTCCCCAGGATTTGCCGCGCATTGCAGCTTGGTCAGGTCGGCGGTGGCGTTGGCCACATCGAGATAGAGCGGCACGTTCAAGTTGGCGTCCAGTACCGGTTTCAGGATATTGGCGGTGATCTGGAGCATCAGGGTCAGTTTTACCTGGGACGCGCTTGCGGTCGTCTGCCAGGTGTCAGGGTTGCTGGAGAGCTGTCGCGCCGGACCCGCCGCCGTCACCGGCGGCTCGATGACGCGCATGTTGGCGCTGATGCCCCCCAGGCCAAGCGGGAGCTTGGGTATGTTCAGCGGCAGGGCAACTGCCGTATCCCCTCGCGCCACCTGCGCGGAGGCCAGCAGCAACTGCGCCACGTTCAGGCCCACCTCCACCGCCGACGATGCCGCAGGCGCCATCACACCCAGATCAAGCAGCCTGGCCAGTGACACCGTAGCCGCCGCCCCGCTGGCCCCAAGCGCGGTTGGCGGGCTGCCCAGCATCGTCGTCAGCAGCGCGTCGCGGCCAGCGGCGCCAAGCACCAGCGCGTAGAAATCACGCAGGTTCAATGAAGTATTCAGCAGCTGGTCCACCGTGCCGACATCCGCTTTGAGCCGCAACTGGTCCAGCGTCACGTTGGTATTGACCAGTCCCTGCCAGTCCACCAACGACAAGCTCACCGTATTGCCCAGCAACACACTCAGCATGCTGTTGGCAGTGGAGACGTCCAGCAACCCAGTAGCCAGCGAAAACGCCGCCACCGGCGGACTGCCACTGGCAATCGATTCCGCAAACAGTTGCCGGCCGCCCCCCCCATTGATCACGAACAGGATCGGCACAGTCTGCGTGGCCTGAACGCGCACGGCATTGGGCGACACCTGGGCCGGATTGTAGGCAGCGCTGAAATGCCTGGGCCCGCCGCTCGCCGGATCCCACACGCCAAGGCAGGCAGTCATGGCATCCGCGCTGCCACCGGTGGCATCGCCGCAACCCATGGCAATGCCCGACGGATACCCGTTCTTCGCACCGATATTTCTGACCGTACCCAGCACAGCGGCGTTGAGATTCGCCGCGCTATCCGCCCGCTTGAGCTGCTGCGCCGCCGACATCGCGGCCAGGTCCACCATGTTCTGCAACTGCCGCTGGCGCATGAACACATGCCCCACGTCGATCGACACCAGCGCGGCGATCGCCACGGTGGCGATCAGCAGCGCCGCCATCACACTGATGGCGCCGCGCGCGGATCGAGGTGCCCGGCGCAGCCGCGGCTGGCGCAAGCTCATTTGCCGCCCAGCATCTGGCCAGCGGAGCCGGAGCGCGCGGTGCTGGCGTTGGCCTGCCCCGTGTAGAACTCCGGCAGCGCGAAGCGGAAGCTGTTCATGTAGCGCTCATAGCCCAGCGCCGCCTGCTCGCCGTGCATCGGCAGCATGGGGCCGGCCTGCGTGCCTTCGCGCTGGATGGCAAGGATGGCACGCGTGTCGGCGCCGATCTCGCGTTGTGCGGGGCTGCCTGCCGGCATGCCGGTGGTGGCGGCTTCGGTCGTGGCACGGTCGGTCTGCGCCTGCGCGGCGGGCGCCAGCATCAGCAGGCAGAGCGCAGGGATGGCAATGCGGAACATGGCGGTCATGGGGTAACCCCTGCTGTTGCGGCCACGGCCGCCACCGAGGTGGCCGGTGCGGTCGTGGCGGGTTTCGATGGCGCCCGCACTGCCGGCGCAGGACGGGCCGCTGCGCGGTCGCGCGCCGCGGTGGCGCGGGCGATGCGGTCGGCTTCCTTGCGGATGGCGCTGCGCGTGGCTTCGGGCAGTGCGGCCTTCTGCATCATGGCGTTGGCCTGCGCGCGCTTGCCGTCGGCCATCAGCCACACCACGGCGTTGCTGATCACACGCGGATTGTGCGCGTCCAGTTCCAGCGCCTGCATCACCGGCACGCGCGCGTCCTGCAGCGCGCCGGCACGCATCAGCGCGTAGCCCAGGTCGCCGGAGATGCGCGGATTGACGGGGTCGAGCGCGGCGGCCTGGCGCAGCTCGGTGACGGCGCGCGCAAAGTCATCCTGGCGCCCCGCCAGCAGGCCGAGCCCGTGGTGCGCATGCGCGGCCTGTTCGCCCTGCGACGTCGCTGCAAGTTGCTGGTAAGCATCGGTGGCAGCCTTGTCCTGCCCGGTCTCACGCAGCGCATCGGCGCGCATGGCCTGGATCTCCGGGCCGGCGCCGAAGCGCTTCACGTAGACCTCGATATGCGCCAGCGAGGCGAAGTAAAGTCCGTCCTGCTGCATCTTGCGGATCAGGCCCAGGTAGACCGCCTGCTCGCTGTATTCGGCGCGCGCGGTCTTGTCGCGCAGCTTGGCCAGTTCCACCTGGGCCTCCGCCTGCTCATGCATGGCCGCGGCGCCGTTCTGATTGGCGGCGCAGCCGGACAGCGCCGCCAGCAGCAGGCATGCCGCCGTTTTGGAGATCCGGCCCAGCGCCGGACCGACTGAGCGCGTCATCGCGTCCCTCCCATATGTGCCAGCATGCGGATCACCCCTAGAAAGCCGGGGCCCGCGGTCAGGATCAGCAGCACCGGCAGCAGGCTTACCACCATCACCGCAGTCATCTTGACCGTGAGCCGGCCGATCTCGTCCTTCATGCGCGATTTGCGCGCCTCCTGCATGCGCAGGCCGAACTGGCGCAGCGGCTCCTGCACCGCGCCGCCGTGCTTGTCGACCTGCGTCAGCAGCGTGATCAGGCTCTTCAGGTCTTCACTGTCGAACAGCCGGCCGATGCGCAAGAGCGTCTGTTCGCGCGAGCGTCCCGAGGCAAACTGCTGATTCGCGCGTGCCAGCTCCGGCCCCAGCACGCGCAGCATGCTGCCGAACTCGGCCACGATCACCTGCAGGCTCTGGTCGATCGACAGGCCCACGCCCTGCAGCAGGCGCAGCATGTCGATCAGCACCGGCAGCTCGTCATCGACCATGCGCAGGCGGGCCGCGGCACGGCGGCGCAGGTGCCACTTGGGGGCCAGGTAGGCCAGCGCAAACGTGCCGAAGCCCCACGCAACGATGGCGAAGGCGCCCGCGCCCACCTGCCAGAGCATGGCAGCCAGCGCCAGCGCCAACGGCAACCCCAGCCGCAGCACGCCGAACAGCATGCGCGACTGCGGCCCGTACCAGCCGCATTGCTCCAGCAACTGCTGGTCTTCCGGCGTCACCACCGCGCGCCCAAGGCGCGAATCCAGCCAGTGAGCGCTGATGCGCTCGCCCACGCGCGCGCCCAGTTGCACCCCAATCGCTGTGGCCGCCCCGCCCCTGCCCTGCGGCGCTGCGGCACCGGCCTTTGCCGCAGCCTGGGCGCCAGGCGCAGCGGGGGCTGCGGCCTGCGCGGCGTGCGCGGCCTGGGCAGCTTCTGCCGCGCGCTGCCGGGCCAGCGCGCCGTCGATGGTGCGCGCCGCCAGCCGGCGCTGGCGCCAGTCGCGCAACAGCGGCAGCGTCAGTACGCCCACGCCGCAAGCGGCGACCAGCAGGCTGAGCGAAATCAGTGTCAGGCGGTCCATGTTGGCTCTTGTCTGCGTGCTGGCATGCCGCTCAGATCGACTTGGCTAGCCGGTACAGCATGAACGCCCCGGCAATTTCCAGCGCCAGGGCCGACAGCAGCATCGATTTGCCGGTGGGGTCCTTCCACATCATCATGATGTAGCCCGCGTTCAGCATGAACAGGCCGCCGGCCACCACCAGCGGCAGCAGCCCCAGGATCCACGCCGACAGCCGGGTCTCGGCCGACAGCGCCATCAGCTCGCGCTGGGCCTGTTCGCGGTCGCGCATAAAGGCGGCGGTGCGCTCCATCACCACATCGGCGCGGCCGCCGTAGCGCACTGATAGGCGCAGCACGGAAGCCACCAGCACCAGTTCCTCGACCTTGTACACGCGCCCGACCTGCAGCACCGCCTGGTCCAGCTCCTTGCCCGCGCGCTGCAGGTGTATGGCCTGCACCAGGCATTGGCGCAGCGGCGCCTCGGTATTGGCGATGGAGTTCTGGAACGCCGCCGGCACGCTGCTGCCGATCGTCATCAGCCGCACCACGCCGTCCAGGAACCCGGGCAGTTGCGACAGCAGCTTCTTGTGCAGGCGGCGCACGCGGTTCCATGCCGCGAACGCCGCCACGGCCAGCGCCACGATGAGGGCCGACACCGCGCCCAGCCATTGCCCCGCCACGGCGCCGGCCAGCGTGCACAGCACCACCGGCGTGATCCAGACGATGGCGGTGCGTCGCGTCGGCGCCAGGTCGGCACGCCGCAGAAAGTCGTCCCAGCGGCGGCGCAGGTCGCGCGCGGGCGCTTGCAGCGCCGGATCCGGCGCCTGCGCATAGCGCAGGCGCACCTGCTCGGTCTGCGCCTGCAGGAAGGCCTGCTGCTGCTCGCGGCGTGCACGCGCCTGCGCGCTGGCCAGCAGCAGCAGGCCCAGGCCGGTGATGACCAGGGCCATGGCGGCGAGCAGCAGCGTGGCGCTAGACATCGAAGCGATCGTCCAGCATGAAGCCCTGTCCGCGCATGCGCGCCAGCTTGGGCGAGTGCGGCAGCAGGCCGAGCGAGAGCCAGCGGTCGGTCTCGGTGCCGTCCGGGTTCATGAAGGGCTCGTGGCGGTACAGCTCCTGGGTGGAGATGATGTTGTCGCCCAGCCCGGTGATCTCGGTGATCGAGACGATGCGGCGCTTGCCGTTGGAAAGCCGCGCGATCTGCACGATGAAGTCGATGGCGTTGGCGATCTGCCGGCGCAGGCTCGCCTCGCTGCCCTGGAAGCCGGCAAAACCGGCCAGCATCTCCAGCCGGTACAGGCATTCGCGCGGGCTGCTGGCGTGGATGGTGCCCATCGAGCCGTCGTGGCCGGTGCTCATCGCCTGCAGCATTTCCAGCACCTCGCCGCCGCGCACTTCACCCACGATGATGCGGTCCGGACGCATGCGCAGGCTGTTGCGCAGCAGGTCGCGGATCGACACCACGCCGGTGCCCTCGAAGCCGCCGGGACGGCTTTCCAGCCGCACCACGTGCGGGTGGTTCAGCGCCAGCTCGGCGGTGTCCTCGATGGTGATGACGCGCTCGGTGGTCGGCACGAAGGTGGCCAGCGCGTTGAGCAGCGAAGTCTTGCCCGAGCTGGTGCCGCCGCTCACCAGGATATTGCAGCGCGCCTGCACCGCGGCCTGCAGCAGGTCGCAGATCTCGGGGCTCATGGTGCCCAGCGCCTGCAGGTCAGCAGGCGTCATCGGGTCCTTGCGGAACTTGCGGATCGACACCACCGGGCCTTCCAGCGCCAGCGGCGGGATCACCACGTTGATGCGGCCGCCGTCGGGCAGGCGCGCATCGACCATCGGGTTGGACTCATCCAGCCGCCTGCCGATCGGCGCCAGGATGCGGCGCACGATGCGCAGCAGGTGGCCGCTGTCGGTAAAGCGCACCGGGATGCGCTCCAGCACGCCGTGGCGCGACACGTAGACGTCAAGGTGGCCGTTGACCAGGATGTCTTCCACCGCGGGGTCGTTGAGCAGGTCTTCGATCGGCCCGAAGCCGGCCAGCTCCTTGGTCAGCGCCTCGGCAATCTGGCGCAGCTCGGCCTCGTTGATGGGGATGCGGCGCAACCGGGTAAAGCTCTCTAGCTCCAGGTCGACAAAGCGCTGGATCGCGGTGCGCGACCAGCGGCCGAACTCCGCGCCAAGCTCTTCGATGCGGGTCAGCAGGTGCTCGTGCGCCGCTTCCTTGATGTTCTGGAATTCCTGCGAGACCGGGAACGGTGCGGGGGTATTGTCGGAGAATTCAATCGCTTGCGTCATGTCAGCTTCCAGTGCGTGCCACGCGCACCGCGCGCAGCGCCTCAGGCAGTTTGTCCTTCATCCGCGCCAGCAGGCTGGTTTCCCTGGCCTGCGCCGCGCGGTAGCCCAGTCGCGCCAGCAGGTCGGCCAGCGCGCGCACATAGGGGTCGTGCGGATCGTCGTCGGCCAGCACCGCGCCGCGGTTCATGGCCAGCACTAGCGGCGCGCGGCTGTCAGGCAGCGTGCCCACCGACTGCACGCCCAAGCGCTGCGCGATCTGCGCGGCATCCACGCCCAGGCGCGCATCGAAGCGCGACACCAGCAGGTGCAGGTCGTCGCGCTCCACCTCGCGCGCGCGCAGTTCATGCACCAGCTCCGCGGCCGAGACGATCGCGCCCACGCTCTGGTCGGCTACCAGCACCACGCTGTCGGCGGCCTTGAAGATTTGCGCGGTGAATTCGGCATTGCCGAAGCCGCCCAGGTCGATGATCTGCATGTCGAAGAACGCGCGCAGCCGCTCCAGCAGGCTGCTGGCTTCGGAGTAGGAGATGTCGCGCAGCTCGCCCAGCGCCGCGGGCAGGGGCAGCACGCACACGCCGTTGCCGTGGCGCGTAAGCGCGGTCTGCACGAAGACCTGGTCGAAGCGGCGCAGGTTGCGCACCGCCTCGACAAAGTGGAAGCCCGGACTTAGGTTCAGGTACAGCGCGCCGTCGCGCGCCGGCAGGCCCAGGTCCAGCAGCAGCACTTCGGCGCGCGCATCGGTCTTTTCGTTCAGCGGCAGGTGGCGGCGTGCCGCCGCCGCCAGGTTCACGGCCAGGCTGGTCACGCCCACGCCGGGGCGTGCGCCCAGCAGCGCCACGATCTTGCCCTGGCGCGCCGACTGGGCCGGGCGCACCTGCTCGCCCGGCACGGCCAGGCGCTTGACCACGGCCTCGGCATCGGCCGGCGCGTCGCGCAGGTCGATAAAGTCCTTCACGCCCACGCGCAGCGCCGCCAGCATGATGCCGGGCTCGTCGGCGTGGCCCACCGCGACCAGCGGCAGGCCTGGGAAGAGCCGCAGCAGCTGCTCGCCCAGCCGCGCCGACGCGCCGGCCAGTTCCGTCGAGAAATGCAGGAACACCAGCCCCGGGCGCAGCTGGGCCGCGCGCTCGAGAAAGGCTTCCTGGGCGCCGCCTTCAGCCACCAGCGTGCCCAGCCCGCCCAGGACCCTGCCCAGCCAGTCCTTCACTTCGCCCTGCGTTGCATGCAACAGAAAATAGTCCATCTCTCTGCCTCAAGCCGTTGGCCATGCCTGCCGGCACGGCCGGCGGCTATTTTGAGAAACCCGGCAAAGTCGGGTCCGCGTATTCGCCCAGCACATACCAGCCCCATACATTGGGGTTGCCGCTAGTGCGGCCGTCGGCACCAACCGCTTGCGCCGCCGGCGCGCCCTTGGCCAGCGGCTTCACCAGGCGCGGCGTGACGACGATCATCAGCTCACGGTCTTCCTGGTGGAAATTCAGGTTCTTGAAGAAGGCGCCGATCACCGGCAGGTCGCCCAGCACCGGCACCTTGTTGACGTTGCTGACGGTGTTGCGGCTGACCAGCCCGCCGATCACGAAGCTCTCGCCGTCACCCAGCTCCACCGTGGTGTCGGCGCGCCGCGTGACGATGGCGGGCACCACCGCGCCATTGATCGAGATGCCGCGCGAGGGGTCGAGGTCGCTTGCCTCCGGTGCCACCTTCAGCGCGATGCGGTCGGCCGACAGCACCGTGGGCGACACCGTCAGCCCGATGCCGAACGGCTTGAACTGGATCGTGGTCGTGCCCAGCGCCTGCGGCACCGGGATCGGGATCTCGCCGCCGGCCAGGAAGCTGGCGCTCTGGCCAGACAGCGCCACCAGGCTGGGCTCGGCCAGCACGCGCACCAGACCGTTGGCCTCCAGCAGGCTGATATTGGCGAAGATGCCGTGCGTCAGCGACGCGGCCACCAGGTTGAAGGCATTGCTCATCGGCGACGCGATGTCGGCACTGAAACTGCCCGGCGCGCCGCCGCTGCCGGGCGTAAAGGTGAACTTGTTCAGCGTCGATGGCGAGAACGTGCCGAAGGCAAAGCCGGAGTTGTTGCGGAAGAAGTTGATGCCGACTTCCTTGAGCACGGTCTTGCTGATCTCCACCACCTTGACGTCGACCTGCACGGTGCCGGAGAGCGGCACGGTCGAGCGGTCCACCACCAGGCCGGGCTTGCCATCGCTCTTGCCGTTGGTGGCCGCGCGCGCAGCGGCCTGCGCGCGCGCCGCGGCATAGGCATCGGGCGACTGCCCGGTGATGGTGGTACCGGCCGCGGAATAGCCGAGCTTCGCGCCATCGGCATCGGCATCGGGCGCGATGGCATCGACCTGCACGTTGTAAGTCAGAGGCTCGGCGCCGCCGCGCGTCCACACCATCACGTCGGTCACACCGGGTTGCTTGGCCACCAGCAGCACGCTGGGGGCACCGCGTGTGCGCAGCACCAGCGCATCGGCCACCGCCGGGTTGCCCACCGCCACGCGCTCCACCGGCTGCGCGCTGCGGATCTCCTTCTGCGCGCCGGCCAGCAGGCGCAACTGGCGTGCGTTCACGGCTTCCTGCGCCTGTGCGCGCGGCGCCAGTGCGCACCACGCGGTAGTGGCCAGCATCGCGGCCAGCGCGAGCTGCATCAGCCTGCGGCGCAGGGCCGCCGAATGGGGGTACTTCCGGGCCTGGTACTTCCGGGCCTGGTTCTTCTGGATATGCATAAGGTCGGCGCCCACGTTCTTATTCGATCTCGCGCTTGCCCGCGCGGATCACTTCCACGCCTGCGCTTTGTCTTGCCAGGGCTGGCGCGGGCGGCGCGGCAACCTGCAACGGCCGCGGCACCGGGGCTGCCACCGGCGCGCGGGGGGCAGAGGCACCGGTGGTAGCAGCCAGGCCGGACAGCACCACGCCGGCCATGGCCTTGTCGGGGGCGGCGCGCGGCGCGTCGGCGGGAACGCCGGCGCGCGCGGCCAGCGCGGGCTGGGGTTCGGCAAACATGCCGTCGCTGGGCATGGCTTCATCCTGCGGATTGCGCAGCGCCAGCAGCAGGCGCCCGGACTGCTGCGCCATCGCCAGCCAGCTGACCTGCTCCAGCGGCACCGACAGCACCGCGGTCTTGGCGCCTTCCTGGCGCGCCATCATCTGCTCCGGCTTGGCGTTCTGCGGCCGGTTGACCGAGGCGACGCCATAGGCCAGCACGCGCAGGCGCGACAGCAGCATGCGCGCCTGGCTTTCCGGGATCTCCTGCTGGTCGCGGCGCAGCACCAGGAAGACATCGACATAGTCGCCCGGCTGCACCTGGTTGCCGACGCCGATGACTTCATCGACCGACACGGCCACCGCGCGTTCGCCCTCCCGCACCTGCGTGGCCAGGCCGGCCAGCAACTGGCTTTCGAGCACCGGCACGTTGGCACCCAGTGCCAGCAGCGGCACCTGCCCGGTCACGCGTGCCACCTCGCTGTAGGCGCCGGCGGGATCGATGGGCAGCATCTCTACCTTGAGCGCATCGGCGTCAAGCGGCTTGCCTGCTTCCGCCGCGCGCGTGGTCACCACCACCGGATGCAGCGGCCTGGCCGCATTCGACGCCGCGGGCACCTGGGCCGGCTGGCGGCCCACCTGCCACGCCAGCAGCGCAAGCAGCAGGGCCAGGCCGAGCAGCACCCCCGCCAGGAGTCGGATCTGCTTGCTGGTCATGCGGGATTCCTTGGGATGAGCATGGCGTGGGGGCGTCGCGGCATGGCGGCTCAGATATCAGGAGAAAGCTGGACCATGGCCGAGCCCGACAGCATCGCGGGGATCGGGACCATCGGCACGGCGGGGAGGATGTTGGTGGTGGGAAGGTTCAGCGTGACCTGCACGCAGACATCGGTGGAACCGGGCGCGCAGGGCACCGCCTGCGCAACGTTGCCGGGGGGCAGCAGATTCCTGATGGAGGTGGGAAGCGTGCCCCGCGCCATCGCTGCCGCGGCATCGACGCGCGCGCCCTGCGTGGCCGCGAGGCCTGAGCCGGAAACGCCCGCTGGATAGCGCAGCGCAGCGCGCGCGCCTTCCTCGGCGGCCAGCGTCAGCACCTGCTGCAGCGCCAGCATCACGCCGTAGTAAATGATGCCGATCACGATGGCGAGCAGCACCGGCGCCACGATCGCAAACTCGATCGCAGCGCTGCCGGCGCCGTGGCGGCGTCGGTTGATCCCCCTGTTGGCCCTTGCGTGCAGCAACATCTGAAACCCCGGTCCTTTGGTGTTCTTTCGCGCCGACCGGCGACGCAGCCTGCTTGCCCGTGGCCTGTCCGGCTATTGGCCCGCGGCCATCCAGACCAGCACGCCCACGGCCAGGTACGCGGCATATGGAATGCCGCGCGCCCGCGAAAACTGCGCCGTTGGAATGGGTCTGTCCTGGTGATGCAAGGCTTGCTCCGTAGCCGGCGTGCTGGCTGCCACGCGCAGGCGTGCCGCGGCCCGCTGCCGAAGCGCGGCCAGTACGCTGCTGTCCAGTGCCAGCGCCAGCAGCGCGTGCACCAGCCCGAGCAGGCTGCCGACGACCCATGCCACCACCAGTCCTTGCGGGCCGGTGAACAGGCCCACCACCGCCAGGAACTTGACGTCCCCTGCGGCCATGCGCCCGAGGGCGTACGCCGGCAGCGTGACGGCAAGACCCAGCCCCGCGCCGGTCAGACGCGCGGCCAGCGGCAGTTCCGTGGCCTGCCCGGCGAGCAGTGCAAGTCCGAGGACTAGCACGGCGGCCGCCAGCAAGGCGTTGGGAACGCGCCGGTAGGCAAGATCTGTGTAGAGGGTCGCCGCGCAGAGGAGCGCGGAAATCACGCCGGTCTTATGGTTTCGGCCTGCTCAATTGACGAACCATCCCGAAACCTTGACTGAGAGCCGGGTGAAGCTGGCGTTGAGTTCTGTGCCGAGTTGGCCGGCGCCGACTGCGATGGCCAAAGCGACGAGCCCGACGATCAAGCCATACTCGATAGCCGTCGCCCCGCGCTCATCTTTAATAAAGCGTGCAATGAGTCGTTTCATGTTGTCACTCCCGAGTGATCTAAGAAGCCGCGATCACGCTTCCCCCGTTCGATTATCACGGTGCTCTGTGGCCCGCTCTTTTATCGACATTTCACGCTTGCTGCGTTTTCTTTTTAAGATATGGAATGTCTCAACCATACCCCTCCTATGGGTGATAGCAATGACCCAAAGGGGTTAAGACATGCGTTTGAAACGACCCGGCACGCCCGGGTCACAGGTTGTCAAAGAACAGGCTTGCAGGCCGGGAACCGGCCTGCAAGCTGGCATTGCGGTCATTGCGGCCGCAATGCCAGCCAAAATAAAAAGATGCGCTGCGACGGGGTGATGAGCGACAGCGCACCGTGAAAACACCTAGCCGGTATGAGACATTTCAGCGCAGCAGGCCACCCACCAGCGGCAATTGCAGCGTCTTGACGTCGCCGCTGCCACCCTGGCTGTCTTGAGCGCCCTGCTTCAGCCCGCCGACCAGCCCGGTCACCGGCGCCAGCAGCGCGGTCACGGGACTGAGCGCGCCGCCCGCGGAGCCGCCCTCACCTCCGCCGGCGACCTTGGCCAGCGGCAGGTTGTTCACCACGCCGCCGAGCGGGTTGCCGCCATGGCCGCCATCGCCGCCGTACCCGCCGCCCGCGCCTGCCAGCGGCAGGTTGTTCAGCAGGCCACCAAGCGGGTTGCCGCCGCCCTGACCATTGCCGTTGAGGAGCGCGCCAGCGGCCGCGACCGTCTTGCCGGCCTCAGTCACCACGCCGCCCAGCGGCGAGACCACCGGCGCGTGGCTGTTGCTGATCATGCTGCCGCCGGCAGCCGCGGTATTGCCGACCTTGTAGAGCAGGCCGTTGGCCGGATCGCCCAGGTGCGTGACCGCGCCCAGGGTCTGCGTGCCGTCGGTGACCTTGCTGGTCAGCGGCACGATGACCTTGCTGACCGAATTCGTGACCTGCGCGACCGGGCCTTCGGACAGCACGCTGTGCACCTTGCCGCTGCTATCGTGCACCGCGATGCCCACGTGCCTGACCAGGCCGCCCACCGGCTCGGTCACCGGCGCCAGTGGTGCCAGCTTCTCGGTGCCCAGGCCGTATACCAGGTCGCCGCCGCTGATCAGCGTCTCGCCCACGTCGTGGACCACATTGCTGGTGCTGGCAACCGTCACGCCAACCGGGTTGTCGACCGAACCCATCTGCCCCAGCCCGTCGCGCACGCCCGCGCCGAGCGAGCCAACGGCCCTGCCGGCATTGATCACCACGTCGCCGGCGCCTTCGCGCGCCTTGGTGGGCAGCAACGGCAGCGGCGCTTCCTGGATGCTCTTGCCGACCTCGCTGATGGCATTGCCCGTGGCCACCACGGTATTGCCCGCGCCTTCGGTCACCTTGGCGGTGGGCGTGGTCTCGCCCGATGCGGACGGTCCCGGCGTGACCGGCGTGTCGATGTTGCTGTTCGGCCGCGGATTGGCGCCGCTGCCGCCACCGCTCGACGAACAGCCTGCCATCAGCAAGGCAATAGCGGCCACGCCGGCCGCGGCCAGTGAGGTCATGGAATGCTGCGACGGATGCTTGGTTTGCATTGTCCTTCTCCTGTCTTGTTGGCCACGGTGCTGCCGGCCGTCTTGTCTTATGTGCGCCGCATGGGATTGCCGACGAGCCTCCCCGGAGTCCCGCTTTGTTCCTCTGGCGGACCGCTCCGAACCGGCACGGCAAGACAGTGGAACGCGGGATCGTCGGCGCGTCTGGACAACAAATGGCAAGGCCCGTGCCAGCGGCGCCGGCGGTGCCGGCACGGAACCGGCCGCGGCGCTGCAAGCCTTGCCTGGCGCGGATTGCCGGGGTCCGGGGTAGCCACGTGCTGGGCCCAAACGCCGTTGCGGCGCGGGCCTGACGTGTTACGTGCTACGTAACGTGTTCCTGGAACACGGGAACACGGCGGCGCGGATGACCGTGGCGGGAGGGCGGTGGCAGCGCACGGCACGGCGCGCTTTCCTGGCTGGGTCGCCATCGCCGCATGGCCCGCCGTTCCGGCTGTTTTGTTCCCTGCAGACGCCACACGTTACGTAACGCGTAACGCGCAGCCGCCCCGACACCCCGTCCCCGGCGGCGCCGCAAGCGGTTCCCGCCACTCCCCTGGGAACCGCGCCCGGCAAGGCTTTGCGGGCACCACACCCGAATTCCGCAGGGTCCCTTCCGGGACGCGTCGCGGCGCTGGCATACCGATTGCGCCATATCCGTCACCGCCGCACGCAGAAAGCGAACGCGTTGCGCGGCCGAGCGATTTAAACGACGGGAATGAGGGAACAGAACATGCGCAAACAACAACTCGCCGTAACGGCACTCCTCGCAACCTTGCTGGCCCTGGGTGGCTGCGCCAGCGGCAGCGGATCGACCTCCATGGGCACCAGCGATACGGCGGGCACCAATGGCGGCACTAAGACTACGGGAACCGATGGCACTGGCGGCATGGGTGGCTCCGGCGGCAGCACCGACCTGGCCGGCGGCGGTACCGGTGGCACGGGCGGCGGCACGGGTGGTACCGGCGGCACCGGTGGAACGGGTGGCAACGGCGGCAACACTGGCGGCGGCGAAACGCCCACCTCGCTGACCCCGACCGCCACGGTCATCAACAATGCCGGCACGGTGCTGGGCAATACGGGCAGCACCGTCACCGACCTCGGCAACCAGCTCGGCAGCGCCAACCTGCCGCTGGTGCCGACGCAGACGCAAAGCGGCCTGGGCGGCGTGGTGGCCTCCACCGGCGATGCCGTGGGCGCGCTGGCCGCGGGCCTGCAAGCGGGCCTGGGCAGCATCCCCAATTCGACCAACCCGGTTGGCACCACGGTCGCCAGCACCGGCAATGTGGTCACCGAACTCGGCAAGGGAGTGTCCAGCGCCGGCACCGCTGTCAGCGGGCTGGGCACCGGCCAGCTCGCGCCGCTGGCGCCGCTGACTTCGCCGCTGGGCACGGTGGTGGACAAGCTGGGCGACACGGTGACCAGCACCGGCGGCACGCTGACCACGGTGCTGTCGACCGGCGCGGTCGAGCAAGTGACCACTACCACCAGCAAGCTGATCGTGCCGATCACTTCGCAGCTGACCGGCGCCACCCAGACGCTGGGCGCGGCCACGGGCCTGGGCGCTCCGACCGGCGGGCTGCTGGCGACCGTGGGCGGTGCGCTGGCCACGGCCGGCACCAAGCTGCAACAGACCAACACGCCGGTGGTCTCGGGCATCGGCGGCGTGGTGAACGCCACCGGCACGACCGTGGCATCGCTGGGCGGCGCAGTGAACGGGCCCGCCAGCGGCGGCGGCCTGGGCGCGCTGAGCCCGGTACTGGCACCGGTGACTGCGCTGGCCGGGGGGCTGACTGGCGGTGCAGGCGCCGGCGGCACGGGTTCGCCGCTGGCGCCTGTCACCAGCCTGGTCAGCACCATCACCGGCGGCCTTGGCAGTGCCACCGGCGGCAGCACCGGTTCGCCGCTGGCACCGGTCACCACCGCCGTCAGCGGCGTGGTGAATGGCGTGGTTGGCGGCGTCTCCGGCGCCGCGGCGGGCACGGGCACCACCAGCCCGCTGGCCCCCGTCACCAATGTTGTCGCCGCCGTGACCGGCGGCGCCACCTCCACCGCGGGCAGCACCACAAGCAAGGGTTCGACCACCGGCGCCACCGGCCCGATCGGCGGTCTGGTGGGCGGCCTGCTGGGCGGCCTGACCGGCGCGCTCGGCCAGAAGTAATCCAGTCTCAGCCGCTGCCCGGGCGATCGCCTGATCGCGGGCAGCGGAGCACACCAGGTTCAACGTAGCGGCCACGCGCTAAGCCGGCAGCATCGGACAGCAGGCGCCCGGGGGTAGCGGCAATCCCCGCGCCAGTGGCACGCGACGTCAATAGCCGCAGTATTTCCTTACAGGGGTATTACCATGCGTGCACGTCATCGCGTTGCCGCGCTGCTGGTCAGCGTCGGCGCGTTCCATCACGGCCTGGTCCAGGCCGATCCGCGCAGCCCGGTCCAGGGCGACCCGACCCAGACGCTCCCGAAGATCGCTCCGGCCCGGCCGGACAGCAGCGTGACCGTGCAGGTCGAACGGCCGCAGGCGGCCATGCAGGACCTGCTCAATACACGCCTGACACCGCGGCGCTTTCGCATCGAGGGCGCGAAGACGCTGCCTTTCGAGGAAGTGGCCGCGCAGTTCAAGCCGCTGGCCAATCGCGAGATCACGGTGGCACAGCTGCTGGAAGCGGCCAGCACGGTGACGCAGATGTACAAGGACCGTGGCTATCCGCTCTCGTTCGCCTTCGTGCCGGCGCAGGATTTTGCCAACGGCGATGTGCTGATCACCGTGGTCGAAGGCTATGTGGCCAAGGTGACGGTCACTGGCAAGGCGGGCCCGGCAGAGGGCCGGCTGCGCGCCATTGCCGAGAAGCTGCAGCAGGACCGCCCGCTGCGCCAGGACCGTTTCGAACACTACGTCAATGCACTGGCCCTGCAGCCCGGACTGCAGGTGGCGGCCACGGTGCAGCCGCCGACCACCACCGACGGCGCCTGCGAGATGGTGCTCGACGTCAAGCGCAAGCCGTTCACCTTCGGCACCGGCATCGAATACATGTCGCCGGGCCTGCGCGCGATTGCAACCGCGACTACCAACAGCCTGACGCCGCTGGGCGAGCAGATCTCGGTGTCGGCGCTGTTCCCCAAAGGCCGCGACAACGAGGAGTACTACGCTGCCAGCTACGCGCAGCCGCTCGGCACCGAGGGCATGATCGCGCGGCTCAATGCCTCGCACTACCGCGGCGTGCCGCAGAACGCCACGCTGGAGGCGATCGGGTTCAACCCTCGCTACGTCAACGACACCAAGCGCATCGGCGGCTCACTCAGCTATCCGCTGCTGCTGTCCAACGCACACTCGCTCACGCTGACCGGCGGCTTCTACGGCGCCGACCAGTTCGAGCGCTACACCCACACCGCCACCGGCACGCGCGTGACGCTGGGCACCAACGTGCGCGTGGGCACCGCGGAGCTGACCTACGCGCAGCGCGGCGAAGGCGTGAGCCGCAACGCCACGCTGGGCCTGTACAAGGGCTTTGATGCGCTGGGTGCGAGCCGCCAGAACAATACCAACGACCTGAGCTTCTTCCGCACGCGGCTGCTGCTGTCGCAGTCGAAAGACCTGCCGGCGGGCTTCGGCCTCACCGTGGCCGCGGCGGGCCAGTACAGCGGCGACCGCCTGGCCTCGGGCGAGCAGATCAGCTTCGGCGGACGCTTCTTCGGGCTGGGCTATCCCGCCGGCGAAGTGGCGGGCGACAAGGGCTGGGGGGCCTCGGCCGAAATCAGCCGCCTGTTCCTGCCCGACATGGCCTACCTGCGCACGATCCAGCCATATGTGTCGGCCGACGTGGCGCGCGTGTTCTCCAACAGCGTGTCGCTGTCGCACCGCAGCCTGTCGTCGGTGGCCATCGGCGCGCGCTTCTCGGACCGGCGCTACTACACGCTGGACCTGTCGGTGGCACAACCGGTGGGTGACAAGCCGACCAATGCGAGCCATCGGTCGCCGCGGATCAACATGACCTATTCGTACCAGTTCGATTGAGCTGGTCGCGTTTGGGCTGACGACACCAGGTTTCCCTGTACCCGGCCGACGGCAGTCTCGCGTCGGCCGTTTTTTTATCCCGATGGCTGCGTCTGGAGCGAGCACGCGCACCAACCCGCACAAGCAGCGCAGCCTGTGCCGTCGCGCGATACCGCCGCGCAAGCGCGGCGCCGCACTCAAGTCACGCGGAAACCGACCTTCAGCGTGACCTGGTAGTGCGCGATCTTGCCGTTGGTGATGTGGCCGCGCGTTTCCACCACTTCGAACCAGTCGATGTTCTTGATGGTTTCACCGGCCTTTTCAATGGCGCTCTGGATGGCCTGGTCGCAGCCATCGGGTGAAGATCCGACGATCTCGACCAGCTTGTAGGTATGGTTGCTCATATCCCTCTCCTTGGCGGGCGGCCCGCGGGGGTTCCATCCATCATAGGCGCGGGTGCGGATAGTCCCAAGGGCAGCGGCGGCGCACCGATGCTGCACCGCATAGCCGGCCACAGATCCTGTTACACAATCACGCTTTGCCAGTGGCGTATGCGGCTGCTACGCTGCGGACCCGCCCCGACAGCATGCGGCGCGCGGCGCGCGCATGCTGTCATTCACCGACGCAAAGATCCGCCGTGACCTACAGATTCATTCGCCGGGCCGTGCTGGGCCTGGGCCTGGCCGCCGCCGTGTCGGCCTTCACCTCGTTCAGTCCCTTCGCGCTGCTGGCGCACGCCCGCTCGGCTTCCACCTTCGACCAGGTGACCGACACCATCGCCAACAGCATTAGCGAGACCTTCAACGAGGCCGTCGCCAACCACTTTCCCACGCGCGCCGGCAAGCCGGCCCAGCCGGCGCAGCCGCCGGACGCGAAGCCGGTGCCGGCCAGGCCCTTTGCCGATGGCAGCGGCTACACGCTGTGCTTCGTGCCCGATGGCGCGAGTTGCCAGGCGCTGCTGGTCAATGCCATCCGCAGCACGCGCCATCGCCTGCTGATCCAGGCCTATTCGTTCACCAGCGCACCGATTGCCGAGGCCGTGGCACAGGCGCACCGGCGCGGCGTGGACGTGCGCGTGATCCTGGACAAGAGCCAGCAGTCCGAGCGCTATACCAGCGCCACCTACCTCAAGCACGCCGGCGTGCCGGTGGTGATCGACAACAAGCCCGCGATCGCGCACAACAAGGTGATGGTGTTCGACGACCAGGCAGTCTTCACCGGATCGTTCAACTTCACCAAGTCGGCGCAAGAGCGCAACGCCGAGAACGGCATGCTGATCCGCGGCGACGCCGCCGTGGTCAGGGCCTACACCGACAACTGGAACAAGCGCTACAAGCAGTCGCGCGCGTACTGACGGCAGCAGCGTCGGGGCGCCCTGCCCTGCATGAATTGGCGCGCAGTGGCAAACTTGCAGGTTTCCTGTTCAGAGCCTTCCGGAGCCTTTCCCCATGACAGCCATCCCCGACAGCCAGTGGATCCGCGTTGACACCGCCGCGGGCAGCTTCGATGCCTACCTGAGCCTGCCGCCGGCAGGCGTGCAGCCCGGCGCGCCTGGCATCGTGCTGCTGCAGGAGATCTTCGGCGTGAACGAGCATATCCGCGCCGTGGCGGACCAGTACGCCGCCGACGGCTATGCGGTGCTGGCGCCAGACGTGTTCTGGCGCCAGGCGCCGCGCGTGCAACTGGGCTACGAAGGCGACGACATGGCGCGCGCCATGGCGCTGCGCAAGGCGGTGGATGTGCCGGCCGCGCTGGACGATATCGCCGCCACGGTGCAGGTGCTGCGCCAGCACACCGGTGCCGGCAAGGTGGCCGCGGTGGGCTACTGCTTCGGCGGCCTGCTGTCGTACCTGAGCGCGGCGCGCGGACTGGTGGATGCCGCGGTGCCCTACTACGGCGGCGGCATCCAGAACCAGCTGCAGGAGGCGGCAAACATCCGCGTGCCGGTGCAGTTCCACTACGGCGCGCTCGACGCGCATATCCCGCCAGGGGCCGTGCAAGGCGTGCGCGACGCCATGACCGGCAAACCCGGCAGCGAGATCTTCGTCTATGAGGGCGCGGACCACGGCTTCAACTGCTGGGCGCGCGGCTCCTACCACCAGCCCAGCGCCGCGCTGGCGCATGGGCGCGCGCTGGTGTTCCTGTCGGAAGCGCTGTAGTCCCTCATCCCCGAGAGCCGCTGCCGCCTTGCCATGGCCGGGCGGCAGCCTTTATCCTCGGCGCTTGGCTTCAAGACTTGCTGGACCCCAAACCATAACAATGGAGACCACCATGCAGTCAGAGCAGCAGCGCGCCCTGCGCAACACCATCCCCGACGCCATTGCCCGCGCCGTGCGGCGCAGCCCGGGCAAGACCGCGATCCGCTTCGGCGATCGGGCCTGGACCTACCGCCAGCTGGATGAGGCCGCGGCCCGCGTGGCGGGCGCGCTGGCGCAATGGGGCCTGCGCCCCGGCGACCGCGTGGCCGCCTTCGGCAAGAACTCCGACGCCTACGTGCTGCTGTGGCTGGCCTGCCTGCGCAGCGGCCTGATCCATGTGCCGGTCAATTTCTCGATGACGCGCGCGGAGGCCGAGTACATCGTCACGCAATCGGGCGCCAGCGCAATCTTTGCCGATCCGGCGCTGGCCGACCGCGTCGACGGCCTGCCCTGCAAGGTCAGCGGCACGCTGCATGGCGGCAAGGTGCGCGATATCCTGGTGGCGGCGGCCAACGGCCCCGTTTCACCGGTGTCCGAAGCGCTGACCGACAACACGCCCGCGCAAATCCTGTACACCTCGGGCACCACCTCCGCGCCCAAGGGCGCCGTGCTGACCCACCGCGCGCTGCTCGCTGAATACGGCAGCACCATCGCCGCCTGCGATATCCGCGCGTCGGATTACTCGCTGGCCGCGCTGCCGCTGTACCACTCGGCGCAGATGCATGTCTTCCTGATGCCGCTGCTGCTGTGCGGCGGCACCACGCTGATCGCCGACAGCCCCGAGGCCGGCTATTGCCTGCGCACCATCCACGCCGAGGGCATCACCAGCTTCTTCGCGCCGCCCACGGTGTGGATCGCGCTGCTGCGCCATGCGGACTTCGATCCGGCGCGGCTGGGGTCGCTGACCAAGGCCTACTACGGGGCCTCGATCATGCCGGTGCCGGTGCTGCTGGAGCTGCAGCAGAAGCTGCCGGCACTGCGTTTCTACAACTGCTACGGCCAGAGCGAGATCGGGCCGCTGGCCACGGTGCTGGGGCCCGACGAGCATGCGGGGCGCCCGGCGTCCGCCGGCCGGCCGGTGCTGAATGTCGAGACCCGCATCGTCGACGAGACCATGCAGGACGTGCTGCCTGGCGAGCTGGGCGAGATCGTGCATCGCTCGCCGCAACTGCTGACGGAATACTGGGCCAAGCCCGAACAGACCGCCGAAGCCTTCACCGGCGGCTGGTTCCATTCCGGCGACCTCGGCTATATGGATGCCGAGGGCTACCTGTACGTGGTGGACCGGATCAAGGATGTGATCAACTCGGGCGGCGTGCTGGTATCGAGCCGCGAGGTGGAAGAGTGCCTGTACACCCACGGCGCGGTGGCCGAGGCAGCGGTGTTCGCGCTGCCGCACCCGAAGTGGGTCGAGGCGGTAGCCGCCTGCGTGGTGCGCAAGCGCGGCCATGAAGACGCCGCCGAGGAGGAGCTGATCGCCCATGCCCGCCAGGCGCTGGCGCCGTTCAAGGTGCCCAAGCGCATCGTGTTCGTCGCGGACCTGCCGCGCAACACGGCGGGCAAGCTGCTCAAGCGCCAGCTGCGCGAGGACTACGCGCAGCTGTTCGGCACGCAGGCTTAGTACGGCACGGCTACGCCGTTCTCGACCTTGACGCGGTCGCCGATGCGCATCTGGTAGGCATTGGACTGCGTCAGCGTCAGGTAGGCGTTGTCGCTGGTGCGCACGCGCACGCGGTAAGCCGCGGCCGAGGATCCGGTGCGCTTCTCGACCTCGTTGCCGGCCACCGCGCCGGCCACGGCGCCACCGATGGTGGCCACGGTATTGCCGCGGCCGCCGCCGACCTGGTGGCCCAGCAGCCCGCCCACGATGCCCCCGACCACGGCGCCCGCGCCGCTGGTCGAAGGCGGCTGGCCGGGCACCACCTCGATCGCCTCGACCCAGCCGTAGCGCACGCCATAGGCCTGGTTGCCATGGTTGTTGCCATAGCTGCCGTCCGGATATGACTGCTGCGGATACGGCTGCTGCGGGTAGGAAGACTGCGGGTATTCCTGCTGGGGATAGCCTTGCTGCGGGTAACCCTGTTGCGGATACCCTTGCTGCGGATACCCCTGCGGGTAGCCCGATGCCTGCGGGTAGCCCTGCTGCGCCGGGTAGCCGCTGATGGTGGTGCTGCCGCCATAGCCGCTGCTGCCGTAGCCGCTGCTGTTATAGCCACCACCGTAGCTGCCGCCGTACCCTCCGCCATAGCCGTTGTCGTAACCGTACGGCGAGGCACACCCGGCCAGCGCACCGGCGCCAAGCACCGCAAGCACAACCGAACGAAAGGGGATCGACATGTCAGGACTCCTGCGCGCTGCGCGTATTGGGGAATGCGCGCGAGTCTAGGGCCGCCGGCGGCCGGCGGGTGTCACCGGAACTTGTGATTGGTAACTGCCTGTAACCGGCTGGCAGTGCTGGCCTGCCGGGGCTCAACCGCGCTCGGCGCCGTCGTCGTTGAACTGGGTGATGCGGGCCACGCGGAAAGCGCCGCGCAGCGATTCCAGCTCGGACCGGTGCAGCATCGCCAGGCGGTTCAGGTAGCGCTCGCCCTTGGCCAGCAGGTGCACCTGCACGACGCGGCGGTCCTCGGGGTTGAGCCGGCGCTTGACCAGCCCCGCCGCCTCGCAACGGTTGACCAGCGCCACCACGCCGTGCTGCTTGGCCTGCAGCCGTTCTGCCAGCTCGCCGATCGAGGCCCAGTCCTTGTCGGCACAGCCGCGGATATGCAGCAGCAGCAGGTATTGCTGCACGGTCAGCCCTTCCTCGCGCGCCGCATCTTCGGAAAACCGCAGGAAGCGCCGCAACTGGTAGCGGAAATCCGAGAGCGCCTCGAAGTCCGCCTTGGTAAGCGATGTGGATTTCCGGGACGGGGCGGACTTGCTGGGCATAAGGTGGCGAAAAAAGCGCAAAGGAGGATGAAAGCGCAGGCACAACGCGCAAGACCACGGGCGCGCGGCCGGTCCCGCAACCGGGGCGCACGCAATTATAGGGGCCGCGCACCGCGCCGCCAGCACAATCCTGTCAGCCAGGTCACGTGCCCGGCGCATAGTTGCATGGTGCCGGCGTCCGGCTATGGCAGAATCTGTGCGGTTGCAGACACCTTCACCCGTCACCGGAAAACGCACCGATGTTCTCGGAAATCGCTCTCTTCCTGCTGGATACCGTCTTCACCCTGTTCGGCATGGCGCTGTTGCTGCGCGTGTGGATGCAGCTCACGCGGCTGCCTACGCGCAATGCGGTCTCCCAGGGAGTGTTCCAGATCACCGACTGGCTGGTGCGCCCGCTGCGCCGGATCATCCCCGGGCTGGGCGGCATCGACTGGGCCACGGTGGTGGGCGCCTGGCTGACCGCGGTGGTGTTCCTGGTGCTGGTCGCGCTGATCAGCGGCATCGACTTGCTGGGCTTCCTGCCGGCCATGCTGCTGACCGCCCTGCTCTATGTGCTGAAATGGGCGATCAGCCTGGTGATGTGGGTCACGCTGCTGATGGCGATCCTGTCGTGGGTCAACCCGCATTCGCCGGTCACCCCGGCCATCGACCACCTGACCGCGCCGGTGCTGCGCCCGATCCAGCGCGTGGTGCCGCGCCTGGGCGGCTTCGATGTTTCGCCGCTCGTGCTGTTCGTGATCGCGCAGATCCTGCTGATGGTGATCGCGCGGCTGGGCGCCGGCATCTTCGGCATGCACTACTGACCTACCGGCGGCTCGGCACATTGTCCAGAGTCCTGGACAGTGTGTCGAGAATTGCCCCTTTTTCTGCCCAGTGTGAAGTCCTACATTACAGGCACCGCGGCGCTTCCGCCACGTACCCTGCCTTAGAAGGACCACACATCATGAAGACCATCACCCAACGCCGCAGCCTGGCGCTTTCCCTGCTGTGCGCCGTCAGCCTGTCGTTTTCCGCGGCCGCCGCCCACGCCTCCGAACCCGTTTCCGACATCGCCCGCCTGGACGGCAGCATCGCCCACGTCGGCAAGGCCGACCCGTTCCTGGACGGCGCCAAAATCGGCCAGCCCGATCCGTACACCGATGGCGCGCGGGTTGGCAAGCCTGACCCGTTCACTGACGGCGCCAATGTCACCGACCGCCGCGACGCCTTCACCGACGGCGCCTGAGTCCCTGCCCCTTCCCTTGCCACGGCCCCGGCCGTGGCGGCCCGCCAGCGCCCTCAACCCGCCGGGTGGGCCTCTCCCTCAGCATGCCCGCTCGCGGCTGCTTCCGCCCCCATGCCCCCGTCCAGGCCCGCGTTGGGCTCCAGCTCGGACACCATCATCGATTCGATCGCTTCCATGAAGGCCCGCACCTTGCGCGGCTGCAGCCGCCGGTCCGGCAGCAGCGCGAACACGCGCAGCGGCGGCAGCGGGTAGTCCGGCAGCACGCGCACCAGCCGCCCTTGCGCAATCTCGGCCTCGCAATAAATGACCGACAGCCGGGCGATGCCAAGCCCCGCCAGCGCACCCTGCACGCGCAGTTCGGCGTTGTGGGTCTGCATGCGCGGACGGATCGGCACGGACACGGTCTGGCCGTCGCGGGTGAATTCCCAGACGGTGTCGCCGGGCGTGGTCAGCGTCGGCATATTGGCCAGGTCTTCCGGGCGCAGCTGCGCCGGCAGGCTGTCCGCCAGCGCCGGCGCGGCAAACAGGCCGCGTTCGACGTGGTAGATACGGCGCGCCACCGTGCCCGAGTCCGGCAGGTCGGTATCGACGACGACAAAGGCCACGTCAAACCCGTCGCGGATCGGGTCGACCAGGCCCTGGGTGATTTCCACGGCCACATCCAGCGCCGGGTGCGCCGCCAGCGTGCGGCAAATCACGCCGCCCAGCTGCTGGGCGCCGAACTCATAGGGTGTGGCGATGCGCAGCACGCCCTGTACGCGCTCTTCACGCGCCAGCGTTTCCTGGCGAATCTCGCGCAGGCGCGCAAACAAGGGGGCAACATCGCGGTAGACCGCCTTGCCCGCATCCGTGAGGCGCATGCGCCGCGTGGTGCGCTCCAGCAGCTTGGCGCCGATGGCGGTTTCCAGCCGCGCCACCGCGGCCGAGACTCGCGACTTGGGGCAGTCCAGCTGCTCCGCCGCGGCCGTGAACGTCCCCTGCTCGACCACGCAGCAGAACGCCTCCCAATCATTCCATTGGATTGTTTCGTTCACCGGACAATGTTTCCCTGACAAGCTGTAGTTCCCGACGGCAGGCCTACATTATGCTTGAGCGATGCAACAAACGCCTGTCCCAGCTGGACCGGACGCCTCAGCCCCCGCAGTTCCAGCAGCCCTAGCCCCCGCCGCCCCCACACCCCAGCGCCCGCGCATGCAGCTCGCCAGTCACCCGGAAATGGGTCACTGGCGTCTTTCATTGTTCGGCCTGACGCTCGGGCTGGTGACCGGCATCGACTTCTCTTCCACGCTGATGATGGGCGTGGCCAGCCAGCATATCCAGGGCGGCGTCGGTGCCGCGCCGGAAGATTATCTGTACGCGATCTCGGCCTACGCGGCCACCGCGGTGCTGATGAACATGGTGCTGGACCAGGTCGCGCGCCGCATCACCTACAAGCGCTTCACCATGGGGTCGCTGCTGGTATTTGTCCTGGGCTCGCTGATCTGCGCCGAGTTTGCCAGCCCCACCGGGCTGATCACCGGCAAGGCGGTGCAGGGGCTGGGTGCCGGCGGCCTGTTCGCGGCCTCGCGCATCCTGGTGCAGCTGGTGTCGACGCCGGCCGAGCGCGGCCCGCTGATGCTGCGCTTCGGCGGCGGCGCGTTCTCGATGCTGGCCATCACGCCCTGGCTGACCAGCATCTTCCTGGACGATATCGGCTGGCGCGCGGTGTTCCTGTTCCAGGCCGGCATTGCCCTGCCGGTGCTGCTGTCGGTGGCGCTGACCTACCCGACCCGCGCGCCGCGCGACCCGCATCCGCCGGTATCGACACTGGACTGGCCCGCCGCCATCGCCGCCGCGCTGGGCGCGCTGGTGTTCCTGCACACGCTGCAGGAGATGCGCTATACGCGCTTCTTCAGTTCGCTGGAAATGCCGCTGGCCGCGCTGTGCGGGCTGGCATTGTTCGCCTTCAGCGGCTGGCGGCTGTATCGCCATCCCGACCCGTGGATCGACTTCTCGCGCCTGGCCGGGCGCCAGTACCTGTACGGGCTGGGCTTCTACACGCTGTACTACCTGCTCTCGTCGGCCTGGTCGTTCCTGCTGCCGTCGCTCACGCAGACCGGCCTGGGGCTGACCTTCCGCACTACCTGCATGCTGCTGTCGACCAGCGGCACGGTGTCGACCATCGGCGCCGTCGTCATCACGCTGGGCATGGCGCTGGTGTTCCGCAAGCGGCGCGTGATCGCCATCGGCTTTGTCGTCTACGCCTGCGCGGCGATGCTGCTGTCGCACCAGTTGATGCCGGGCGCGCCGGACTACGCGCTGGTGCCGGTGGTGCTGCTTGAAGGGCTGACGCCGGTGCTGCTGATGGTGCAGGTGGCATCGATGACCTACCTGGAAGTGCCGGTCGAGGATTTCTCGCACGCCTACCAGTTCAAGAACGTGTGCAAGCAGATCGCCTCGGCGATGGGCACCGGCCTGGCCAGCGTGTTCATGCAGGACGGCCTGGCGCAGCACCGCACCCACCTGGTGGAGCACATCACGCGCTACAACCCGGTGCTGCAGGCGCCGGATGCGCTCTCGGCAACGAGTCTGGCCAAAATCTCGCTGGAAGTCGACCGGCAGGCCACGCTGCTGGCCGGCATGGACATGCTGCACGGCTTTGCCGTGTTGTGCGTGGTGGCAGCGGTGTTCGTGCTGGCGCAGCGCAGCTTCCGGTAAGGAACCCACGCCCCGGGCGCCAGGCCGCGCCCGGGGCCGGTACTGGCGCAATCCCGGCATTTCCTCTACCCTTTCGGCCTTTCCGTGCCAATCCGGCGAACCGCGCCGGGCTACGTAAATGGCCAGTCCCGCCGATTCCCGCCAGAACCCGCCGCAAGCACCGCAGACCGCCGCCGCCACGCCCGAAAAGCCGAGCGACAGCTATGTGCAGTCCTTTGCACGCGGGCTGTCGGTCATCCGGGCCTTCAACGCGCAGCACCCGGCCCAGACGCTGACCGAGATCGCCCAGGCTAGCGGCCTGACGCGCGCCGGCGCGCGCCGCATCCTGCTGACGCTGGTGGGGTTGGGCTACGTGCAGGCCGACGGCCGCCTGTTCCGGCTGACGCCCAAGATCCTGGACCTGGGCTTCGCCTACCTGACCTCGATGCCGTTCTGGAACCTGGCCGAGCCGATCATGGAGACGCTGTCGCAGCAGGTGCATGAAAGCTGCTCGATCTCGGTGCTGGACGGCACCGAGATCGTCTACGTGCTGCGCGTGCCGGCGCGCAAGATCATGACCATCAACCTGTCGATCGGCAGCCGCCTGCCGGCCTATTGCTCGTCGATGGGGCGGGTGCTGCTGGCCGGCCTGGCCGAGCCCGAGCTCGACAGCGTGCTGCGCGCCACCGAAATGCGCGCGCGCACCGGCCGCACCGTCACCGACGTGGATGCGCTCAAGGCCATCGTCGCCGACATCCGCAAGCGCGGCTGGGCGC
The DNA here is from genome assembly GCF_058782875.1 of Cupriavidus sp. FW305-F7. Classification (NCBI taxonomy): domain Bacteria; kingdom Pseudomonadati; phylum Pseudomonadota; class Betaproteobacteria; order Burkholderiales; family Burkholderiaceae; genus Cupriavidus; species Cupriavidus sp. FW305-F7. The sequence goes on from NZ_JBYSYC010000001.1 coordinate 371,826, forward strand.
TCAACGACCAGGAGCTGGAAGAAGGGCTGGTGTCGCTGGCCGCGCCGATCCGCAACCGCGCCGGCCACACCATCGCCGCCATCAATATCAGCGGCCAGGCCAACCGCACCAGCGCGCAGGAGATGCTGGAGCGTTTCCTGCCGCCGCTGCTGGAAGCTTCGGAGAAGATTTCCGGGCTGGTCGGGCTGCGCACCTGAGCGCGGCCGCCGGGATCAGACTGCTGCGGGCAGCTCCACGCTGCCGAATTCGGCCGAGCGCGTGCCGTCCAGCGGCCGGTTGCTGGCCCCGAAATACGCAAACGCCACTGACAGCTTGACCGCGTTGGACGCATTGCGGCCAGCCGCATGGAACAGCCGGCTGTCGAAGAAGAGCACGTCGCCGCGGTGCAGCGCCAGCGGCTGCGCGGCATCCAGCAGGGGCTGGCTGGCCGGGTGGGCCTCGATCAGGAATTCGGCCGGGTCCAGCTGGCCCGGCTCCAGCTTCGCCTGGTGCGAACCCGGGATGACGCGCAGCACGCCGTTGCGCTCGTCCTCGTCGCCCAGCGCCAGCCACACTGTCACCAGTTCCGGCCGGGCAAACGACCAGTAGCGCGTATCGCGGTGCCAGCCGGTCTGGCTGCCGTAGTGCGGATGCTTGGTCATCACGCAGTTGTGGTGCGCCAGCGTGATGCGGGCGGGCTCGCCCAGCAGCGCCTGCACCACCGCCACCAGCTGCGGGTCGCTGGCCCAGCGGCGGAAGACCTCGTCGCGCCCGTAGGCCTGGCGCAGCCGCCTGACCGTGCCGCCGCCAGCGGCATCGCGCGCGGCCGGCGCGCCGGGATAGCCCAGGTCGGCCTCGAACTCCACCGGCGGCACCGCCGCCGCCAGGTGCTCACGCGTCACCGCCTCCAGCGCCGCGCACGCCGGCTCATCGGCAAAGCCGCGCAGGATCACGAAACCGTTGGCGTGGAAGGCCTGCACCAGGCGCGGCAGCGCGCCGGGATCGGCAGACAGGACGGAGGAAGGCAGGTCGGCGCAGGGGTCCAGCGAGGTCATTGCAGCAGGCGCGGCACAGGCAGCGGAAAGAGGAATGGGAAGGGCCGCGGTGGCCCGACAGGCTCATGATGCCAGAACCTGCGCGATCTGGCGCAGGCGCTGCACCATAACCATGCAGACAGCGCCGGGGCATCGTCTGTCTCCGTACGGAAACAGACGGTGCCGCGTGCCGCCCGCGCCGCTACAATGCGCTGGTCTTCACCCGATATTCCCCGCATCCACCCGCTTTTTCCACCTTTTGCGCCGAGGTCCAACGTGACAGCTCGCCCACGCATCGTCGCTTCGCTGTCCGAGGCCCAGGCCCAGCTGGGCCGCATCGTTCTTGGCAAGCCGCAACAGGTGCGGCTGGCGCTGGCCTGCATGCTGGCACGCGGCCACCTGCTGCTGGAAGACGTGCCCGGCGTCGGCAAGACCACGCTGGCCCATGCGCTGGCGCGCACGCTTGGGCTGCAATACCAGCGCGTGCAGTTCACCAGCGACCTGCTGCCGGCCGACCTGATCGGGGTTTCCGTCTTTGTCCGCGACGCTGGCGAGTTCCGCTTCCATCGCGGCCCGGTGTTCGCGCAGGTGGTGCTGGCCGACGAAATCAACCGCGCGCCGCCCAAGACCCAGAGCGCGCTGCTCGAGGCCATGGCCGAGGGGCAGGTGACCCATGACGGCACCACGCACGCGCTGCCGTCGCCGTTTTTCGTGATCGCCACGCAGAATCCGCTGGAGCAGATCGGCACGCATGCCTTGCCCGAATCGCAGCTGGACCGCTTCACCATGCGGCTGTCGCTCGGCTACCCCGACCCCGTCTTCGAGCGCGTGCTGTACCTGGGCGGCGCCAGCGCGCCGGAGCTGCCTCCGGTGATGGATGGCAGCCAGGTGCTGGCGCTGCAGGAGGCTGCCGCACAGGTGTACGCCAGCCCGGCGCTGGTGGACTACGTGCTGGCGCTGGTGCAGGCCACGCGCAGCCACGGCGGCTTTGCCGCGGGGCTGTCGCCGCGCGCGGGGCTGGCGCTGCTGGCCTGCGCGCGCGCCTGGGCCCTGCTGGCGCAGCGCAACATGGTGCTGCCGGAAGATGTGCAGGCGGTCTTCACCGCAGTGGCCACGCACCGGCTGCTGCCCGCCGGCGCGGGCGGCCATGCGGCCGTTGCCGGCGAGCTGGCCGCGCTGCAGGCCGGCGTGGCCATTCCCTGAAGGCCATGGCGGCGCGCAAGAGCGTGCTCCGCGGCGCGCCGGCCATGGCTCAGCGCCGCACGGCGGGCCGGCGCCCGGCCGGCGAAACCGGCGGCACGCTGCTGCTGGATCGCCGCCACCTCTATATCCTGCCCACCCGCGGCGGCCTCGGCTTTGCGGTCGTGCTGGCGGCGATGCTGCTGACTTCGCTGAACTACAACATCAGCCTGGGCTTTGCGCTGACCTTCCTGCTGGCCGGCATCGGCATGGCCTGCATGTGGCTGGCCTACCGCAACCTGCTCGACCTCGCCGTGGCCGCGGGCCCGGCGGCGCCGGCCTATGCCGGGCAGGATGCCGTGTTCCAGCTGCGCATCGACAACCGCGATGCCGACGCGCGCATCGGCATCGAGGCGCACGTGCCGACGCTGCCAAACGTGGCAATCGCCATGCTGATGCTCGAGGGCAGCGCCAGCGGCATGCTCGCCCTGTACGTGCCAACAGCGCGCCGGGGCCGGCTGGTGCTGCCGCGCGTGGCAATCGCCAGCCGCTTTCCGTTCGGGCTGTTCCGGGTCTGGAGCTATGCGGACCTGGACATGTCGACGCTGGTCTATCCTGCCCCGGAGCCCGATGCCCCGCCACCGCCTGCCGCATATCGGCCCGACGGTGGCGACGCCGTGCACACCACCGCCAGCGCGGCAAGCAGCGACGACGGCATCGACCAGCTGCGCCGCTACCGCAGCGGCGACCCGCTGCACCGCATCGCCTGGAAGCACAGCGCGCGCACCGGCCGCTGGCTCAGTCGCGCCGGCGATCCGCCGCAGCAGCCGGCGCGCTGGCTGGACTGGCACGCACTCCCGGCCGGCATGGAAGCGGAAGCGCGGCTGTCGCGCCTGTGCGCGTGGCTGCTGGCCGCCGGTGACGATGCCGAGATCGGCCTGCGCCTGCCCGGCGTTGAACTGCCGCCGGCGCGCGGCGCCAGCCACCGGCGCGCCTGCCTAGAAGCGCTGGCGTTATGGCCGCAACGGCCCGCGGCCTGCCGTGCCGGAGACCGGGTGTGAAACCCGTCGCGCGACCGCTGCAGCATGACGACCATGGACTGCTGCTGGGCCAGCTGGCGCTGGTGCTGGCGCCGCAGGCGCGCACGCTGCCGGTGGCGGTCAGCCTGCTGCTGGTGCTGCTGCTGGGCTGGCGCTGGCTGCTGTGGCGGAGGCGGGCGCCGCTGCCCTCGCGCTGGATGCTCGGCATCACGGCGGTCATGGTGCTGCTGGTGGCCAGCGCGCTGGTGTGGCAGGACGGCGGCGGCATGGGGCGCGAGCTCGCGGTGGCGCTGCTGGGCGCCTTTGTCATCCTCAAGCTGCTGGAATGCCGCGCGCTGTCGGACGCGACGCTGGTCACGCAGTTGTCGTTCTACCTGCTGCTGACGCTGTACCTGTCCGACCAGCCGTTCTGGCTGGCGCTGTACAGCCTGGCAATCGGCGCCTGGGTGCTGCGCAACTGGCTGCTGCTGCACCACCCCGAGGCGCGCAGCCGGCTGGCGATCTGGCCGCTGCTGGGACGCATGGCGCTGCTGGGCCTGCCCTGGGCGCTGGCGCTGTTCGTGCTGTTCCCCCGGCTGGAGCACCCGCTGTGGCAACTGCCGCAATCGGCGCCGCGCGGCACCACCGGCATCAGCGACACCATGCGGCCGGGCAGCGTCGGGCAGCTGATCCGCTCGCCGGAAGTCGCCCTGCGTGCCGAGGTCGCCGGCCCGCCGCTGCCCTCCGCAGCGCTGTACTGGCGTGCGCTGGTGCTGTGGGAATACGACGGCACCACCTGGCACCCGTCGCGACAGCGCCGGCAGCAACTGGCGCCCGCGCCCGCCGCCGGCAACACGGAAGGCATCGACATCAGCATCACGCTCGAGCCCAGCCAGCAGCGCTGGCTGTTCGCGCTGGACCGCGGCCAGGCCCTGTCCGCCGGCGTGGACGCCGCCGCCACGCCCGACGGCGAATTCATGGTGCGCGGGCCGGTGGACCAGCGCATCCGCTACCGCACGCATTCCACGCTGTCCCCCGCGCCCGAAGCGCTGACAGCCGCCACGCGCCGGCTGGCCCTGAGCCTGCCCGACGGCAATCCGCGCGCCCGCGCGCTGGCCGCCCAATGGGCCGACCGCCATGCCGATCCCGCCGCGCGCGTGCAGGCCGCACTGCGGCTGTTCGCGGCGGCGCCCTTCGCCTATACGCTGAGCCCGCCGCCGCTGGGCAGCGAACAGGTCGACAGCTTTTTGCTCGACACCCGGCGCGGCTTCTGCGAGCACTACGCCAGCAGCTTCGTCTTCCTGATGCGCGCTGCCGGCGTGCCCGCGCGCGTGGTCACGGGGTATCAGGGTGGCGAGTACAACCCCATCGGCAACCACTACGTGGTGCGCCAGTCCGATGCGCATGCCTGGGCCGAGGTCTGGCTGGACGGCCGCGGCTGGGTGCGCGTGGACCCGACAGGCGCCGTCGCGCCGAGCCGCATCGAGCAGGGACTGGATGCGGTGGTGGGCAGCGAAGCCGCCGACTGGCGGCCGTCGCAGCAACCGGCATGGCTGAAGGACCTGCGCTGGGCCTATGAAGGCGTCGTCTACACCTGGCAGCGCTGGGTGCTGCAGTACGACCATGCGCAGCAGCAGCGGCTGCTGCTGGCACTCGGCGCCGGCGTGGGCGCCGGGCAGTTGCTGGCCGGCGTGCTGGGCGCACTGTGCCTGCTGGCACTGGTGCCGCTGTGGCGGCGCCGCGGGCCGGCAGACCCGGTCGATGCGGCCTATGCCCGCTTCTGTGCCCTGCTGGCCCGCCACGGCTGCGAGCGCGCCCAGGCCGAAGGACCGCAAGACTTCGCCGCGCGCGCCAGCGCACGGCTGCCGCGCGCGGCCGACGCAATCGCTGCCGTCAGCGCCGCCTATGTCGGCTTGCGCTACGGCAACCTGCCGGCCGCGCGCCATGCGCAGGCGCTGGCAGCGATGCGGGCAGGCATTCGCCAGATCGCCGCGGCGTTGCGGCATTAGGCCCCCGCCAGCCAGATCGGCCGGCACGCCCCGACAGAATTAGCTTCGTTTGATATAATTTCATCTGTAACTATATCGAATGCAACCGATCCGCCGCTCGCGTGGATCGCAACGCCTCCCGCCATGTCTTTCGAACAACGCATCGACCGCTTCTGCGCCAGCCATCCCGAGGCCCCGCGCGACCTGATCCTGGCCTCCAGGCTGCTGCTGCGCACCGCGCGCCTGCTGCGCGGCCATATCGACCAGGCGCTGGCCCCGTTCGAACTGGACATGAGCCAGTACCTGCTCCTGAGCATGCTTGCCGTCGACGACAACCAGCCCAGCATGCCGTCCGAGCTGGGCACCACGCTGGACGCCACGCGCACGCAGATGACGCGGCTGCTGGACGGCCTGGAAGCGCGCGGGCTGCTGCGCCGGCGGGCGTCGGCCAGCGACCGGCGCAGCCTGGAGCTGACCCTGACCCCGGCCGGCCGCCGGCTGCTGGAGCGCGCCGCGCCGGCGGTGCATGCCGCCTACGGCGAGGCCTGGGCGCCGCTCGGCGCAGGCGGCCTGGCCAGCGCCACGCGTGCACTGACCCAATTGCACCAGACCCTGGAGGGGCTCCAGCCATGAATCCCGGCTCACCCTGGCAGCCGCTGTGGCGATTGCGCGTCAGCATGCGGTGGCTGCGCTGGCTGAGCCACCGGCAGCGCCAGATCCTGCTGATGATGCTGCTGGCGCTGGCCACCGGCGTGGAGTTCCTCGAGAACATCATGTTCGTGTTTGCCTCCAGCCATATCGTCGGCGGCCTCGACGCCGACCCGCGCAGCTTTGCGCTGGTGCAGGCGGCCTACGCGGTGGGCAGCATGCTGATGATCCTGAAGCAGCAATGGCTGTCGCGCCGGTTCGGCTACCGCTACTACCTGACGGGGGCGCTGCTGCTGTTCATGGCGGGCACGGTCGTGGCCGCGACCAGCCATGCGCTGCCGCAGATGGTGGTGGCGCGCTTTATCCAGGGCGTGGGCGGCGGCGCGCTGTTCACCAGCTGCCGCATCCTGGTCAACGTGCTGTTCGGGCCGACGGCACGCCCGCGCGCCACCCGCATTTTCATGATCGGCATCTTCTCGGCGTCGGCGCTGGGTCCGGCCTTCGCCGCCGAGCTGATCGACCATGGCGTATGGCAGGACGTGTTCTACGGCGTGCTGCCGTTCGCCGCGCTGGCCACGCTGGGTGCCTGGCTGCTGCTGCCGGATGCGGAGCCGCGCGCCGATACCAGCGGCCCCGCGCTCGGGCCGCTGCTGCTGTTCGGCGCCGCCATCGTGACCTTGCAGACGGCGCTGACCGAGGCGCGCTTCGACGTGTTCTCGCACCCGCTGCGGCTCGCGCTGGTGGCTGCCGCGGGCCTGGCGCTGCTGGCCGTGTTCCTGTGGCACCAGTGGCACCACCGCGATCCGGTGCTGCACCTGCGCGCACTGCGCCACCCGGTGTACCTGACCGGCTTGGCGATGTACTTCGTGTACTACATGATCAGCAACCTGAGCGGCTACCTGTTCCCGATCTACGCCGAGCAGGCACTGAAGATCCCGCTGGCCACAACCGGCTGGCTCAACACCTTTGCCGCGCTGGTCAGCCTGGCCGGCATCTTCGTCTACCTGCAGGTGGCGCCGCGCCTGACGCGCAAGAAGCCGCTGATGGTCGCCGGCCTGGTGCTGATAGCCGCCACGGCATGGTGGTTCTCGCAGATGCCGCCCGACGCCGGCCCGCCGGCGCTGGCATGGGGGCTGGTCGGCAAGGGGCTGTTCGGCGTGCTGGTGATCATCCCCATTGCCGGGCTGACGTTCCGGGCGCTGAGTCCCGATGAATTCGCCCATGGCTACCGCAGCAAGAACCTGATGCGGCAGGTCGCCAGCTCGTTTGCCTCGGCGCTGGGTGCGGTGCTGCTGCAGAACCGCCAGTTCGCGGTGCACGACAGCCTGCTGCACGCGGTGGGCCAGCGCCCCGCCGAGACCGAACACTGGATGGCTGCCATGCAGGCAGCATTGGCCGCGCGCGGCTTCGATGCGGCGCAGGCCCACCTGGGCGCGCTCGCACAACTAAACGGGCTGATCGAGCAGCAGGCCAGGCTGATTGCCTGCGAGGATATCTATCGGCTGATTGCGGTGCTGGCGCTGGGTGCGGCGGCGTACATGCTGCTGCAGCGGCGGCTGGCCTGAAGCCCGCGCGAGCGGCTATGCGCAAGCCGTGCGACGACTGGAACTACTGCGGGACAGACGCGGAATTCGGGGAGAAGCGAAGGCACCGCGCACGAGGCGATGGCGCGGACGGGTCGCAGTGCCGGCGGATGCGGCACCGGCGAAGTACCTGCTCAGAACAGCGACAGCTGGCGCATGCCGAAACCGATGGTCTCTTCCACGCGCGCACGGGCGTGGGCCAGCGAGCCTTCTGCGCCAGAGTAATTGCCGGCGGCCCAGTGGTAGACCACGGGGATGTCGCCGCGCTCCGACAGGCGCACTTCGCCAAGCTTGTCGCCGCGTTCGTTGCGGTAGAAGTGTGAGCGGTAGCCGCGCTCCCAGTGGGGGGCGACAACCTTCTTGCGCCGCCGGGGCTTCGGCGCGGAGCCGGCGGTGGACGTCGTGGACGTCAGTCGCCGCGCTCTATCGGTACCCGGCGTGATGGCGCGGGTGAAATCCAACTGCATAGACTTCCTCTTTGTCGATTCAGCAGAACCAGGGTCGGCGGGGGCTGCCGCCGCATGCTTCGTGCATCGCAGTCGAGATAATACCTGCTGGCGCGCTTTCTGTAAGCAGTTCGTTGCGCTGAATCCCGCCTCCGGCAAGGCTTAGCGGGCCGTATACCCTCTTCGTATACGTGTCGGTATACGTCGGGGTATACGTCCCGCGCGGGCAGCAAAGCCTTGCCAGTTAACGGCTTGCGGGCAGTCTGGCGTGCCCGCGGCAATCAGCCCAGGTCGAGCGGAATGAAGATGCGCGCATCGTCGCGCTGCACCAGCAGTGCCACCTGCTTGCCCGATTTCGATACCAGCGACCTGAGCTGCTCGGCCGAGCTGATGGGCGTGCCGTTGAGCGACAGGATCACGTCGCCCGGCTGGATGCCGACGCGCGCGGCGGGACCGGCCACGTCCTCGACCACCAGGCCGCCGTCGATGCCGCTGTCACGCTTCTCCGCGGGCGTAAGCGGGCGCACCGCCAGCCCCAGCCGGCCACCGGCCTCGCTGCCGCCGCCCTTCTGTGCGACGGCCCGGTCCTTGGCCGTGCCCACCGTCACCGACAGCGTCATCGGCTGGCCCTTGCGGATGATCTTCAGCGAGGTCTGCGTGCCCGGCTTGATATCGGCCACGTGCTCGGGCAGGTCGCCCGAATGGTCGATCACGTCATTGTCCAGCTGCACGATGACGTCGCCGGGCTTCAGGCCAGCGCGCGCGGCCGGGCTGTCGGGCTCGACCGAGTTGACCAGCGCACCGGTAGGCTTGGGCAGCCCGAACGATTGCGCCAGCGCCTGGTTCACCTCCTGCACGCTGATGCCGAGGCGCCCGCGCGTGACCTTGCCATGCGCCACCAGCTGCTGCTGCACCTTAGTGGCCACGTCGATCGGGATCGCAAACGACAGGCCCTGGTAACCGCCGGTCTGGCTGTAGATCTGCGCGTTGATGCCGACCACCTCGCCGCGCTGGTTGAACAGCGGCCCGCCCGAGTTGCCGGGATTGACGGCAACATCGGTCTGGATGAACGGCACATAGGTATCGTCCGGCAGCGAGCGCGACTTGGCGCTGACGATGCCCGCGGTCACGGTATTCTCGAAGCCATATGGAGAACCGATCGCCAGCACCGGCTCGCCCACGCGCACCCGCGAAGGATCGCCCAGGCGCACGGTCGGCAGGTTCCTGGCGTCGATGCGGATCACGGCCACATCGGTCTGCGGATCACTGCCGAGCACCTTGGCCTTGAACTCGCGGCGGTCGGTCAGCTTGACGGTGACCTCCTGCGCGCCGTCGACGACGTGCGCATTGGTCAGGATCAGCCCGTCCGGGCTCACGATAAAGCCCGAGCCCAGTCCGCGCACCAGTTGCTGCTGGCCGCCCTGCGGACCCTGGAACTGAGGCCCGAAACGCTTGAAGAACTGGAACAGCGGATCGTCCGGATCGATGCCCGGCGGCATCTGCGCCGCGGTGCGCTGGGCGCGCGCGGTGACGCTGATATTGACCACGGCAGGCCCGTACTGTGCCACGATGCCGGAGAAATCCGTCGGCGTGGCCACGGCGGCCGCCGGCTGCGCAGGCGCGACGGCTGGCGCAGGTGCCGCGTACCCCGGCGTGATGACTTCCTTCTGCAGATAGGCATAGCCGCCGCCAAGGGCGGCAAGGGCCGCGATACCAACGGCCGTGCGAGCAATGGTCTGGCGCATCATGTGTGGTTCCTTTCCTTGTGCATCAGGCGTCGACACTTTGCGACGCGACACGGTCATGCTAGCGACCCAGACTTAAAACAGACTTAAGGTTCAGCACTGGCCATGCACGGGCGTATCGAGCACATTTTGGAAAAGTGTAAATTTACATTGCGCACAATTTAATTGTGTTTAATATATCGCCATGGAACGCGACAACGACCCCTCCCCAAACTGGCTGCTGCTGGATCGCCAACTGTGCTTTGCGCTGTATTCGAGCTCACTGGCCATGACCAAGTTGTACAAGCCGCTCTTAAGTGAGCTTGGACTTACTTATCCGCAATATTTGGTGATGCTGGTGTTGTGGGAGACGGAAACGCTGACGGTCTCAGAACTCGGCGCCCGGCTGGCACTGGACTCGGGGACGCTGACGCCGCTGTTGAAGCGGCTGGAAACGGCGCGGCTGGTCACGCGCACACGTGACGCAGCCGACGAACGGCGGGTGCTGGTCAGCCTGACCGACTCCGGCCGTGCGTTGCGCCAGCGTGCCGAGCATATTCCTGAACAGATGTTGTGCGCCACGCAGTGCCCGGTCGAAGAGATCCAGGCCCTGACGCAGCGCCTGCATGCACTGCGGTCGTCGCTTGAACAAGCGCGGACCGATTCCAGCCTGCCGGACTGACGGCAAGCATTGATACGCCCTCTCGGGCAACAAACCGGAGCCTTAGATGAAACTCGAAAAAGTCGTTTATACCGCCCATGCCACCGCCACCGGCGGCCGTGACGGCCGTGCCACCACGTCCGATGGCCAGCTCGACGCCAAACTGGCCGTGCCCAAGGAAATGGGTGGCGCCGGTAACGGCCTGAATCCGGAACAGCTCTTTGCTGCCGGCTATTCGGCTTGTTTCCTGGGCGCCATGCGCTACGTTGCCGGCCAGCAGAAGATCGCCGTGCCCGCCGATGCCACCATCGAGGGCGCCGTCGGCATCGGCCCGATCCCGCAAGGCTTCGGCATCCAGGTCGAACTGAAGATCTCGCTGCCGGGCTTCGAGCGCGAGGCTGCCGAAAAGCTGGTCGAACAGGCGCACCAGGTGTGCCCGTACTCGAACGCAACGCGCGGCAATATCGATGTGACGCTGACTGTGGTCTGATCCTGCAGGCATGGAAAAGGCCGGTATCGCGAAGGCGATACCGGCCTTTTTGTTTGATCGCCCTGCCGTCTACTGAGCCGGCTCGGCTGCCGGCAATTGGGCGCAAAATGCGCGCTTCTGCGTCGAACTCAAGCGCTTGATCTCGATTTCCGCCTTCAACGCTTCGGACTTCGTCTCGAAGCGCAACTGGCCCAGGACGCGTATGGGCTTGCGCGATCGCGTGTATTTGGCGCCTTTTCCGGACAGATGCTCGGCGAAGCGGCGGGCAACATCGGTCGTGATTCCGGTGTAGATGGAATCACCGGTGCATTCGAGCAGATAGAGATACCAGGCGCTGTCAGCCGACATGGATGGGTAATGGGGGATTCAGCGAGGGATTTCAGCGGTAATGGTATTACGCCGGTGCGGCGGCGGCGAGTCATTGCATTTTCGCCGCGCCAAAGCAAAAACCCCCAGCCTTTTGGGGCTGGGGGTTCTGCGGTATAAGAGCCTGGCGATGACCTACTTTCACACGGGTATCCGCACTATCATCGGCGCGGAGCTGTTTCACGGACCTGTTCGGGATGGGAAGGGGTGGTTCCAGCTCGCTATGGTCACCAGGCATAAGGGGTTGCAGCGCTGAGGTTGAGGTCAACGCTGCGAATAGGGATGTAGTTGGGGTTGTGCGTCTTGTGTCAACTGTTTCGGCACAGTCGCGATCACACACCAGGCAAAACACACTGGTTATAGGATCAAGCCTTACGGGCAATTAGTACTGGTTAGCTTAACGCAT